>ONIT01000011.1 GCA_900317945.1 uncultured Pseudomonadota bacterium | reverse complement strand
GACTCGAAACCACGCAAGCCGAGATCTGATAAAGGTGTACCTCGCAAAAAGAGAAAGGAAATTAAAAACTAAAATTCCCAATTTTTAGGAAATTCACGAGGATGTTCAACTTTCATGTCAAAACCATTTTTAACCAATTAGCGCTATAACATAAAGTATACTTATTCAAATTCCAATAAGCAATAGGTGAATTAATTTTTTCTAAAAAAGGTTCATACCGAATAGGTTCATTATTTTAATTTCATATTTAACAATGCACTTTGCCACTAAGACAATCTGCACATAAACGATAATCCTAAAATAAGATCTCTGCATGAAACAGAGTAATGTAACAGGAACGATTTCCTGACGGGATGTCACCGCATAAATACGCCAGGTCCGCCGGCTGATAAAGAAAAGCCCCGGTCATCTCTGATCCGGGGCCTCATCACGCGTCAGACGCTTTTTACTTCTTCTCGAGAATCAGCGCCGCATACGGCTGCAGCATCCCGTCATTGAACGGCTCGCTCGAGAGGGCAATCCTGAAGGTGTCCTGTACAACGATAGGATACGGCTCGCTGTCAAAGTTGATGAACGACATGCTCTTCTCCGAGTCAACCTTGAGCACCTTCTTGCCTCCGATGCTGCAGACCATGACGCACTGCCTGCAGCGGTTCCCGATGATGCTGCGCTTCTTGAGGCTGATGAGCGCCCTGTAGAACTCCAGCATCTCCTTTCCGTCAGCCGATTCAGGGAGATCCCAGTTCAGGCGGCTCTTCTCGAACGCCTCCTCGCTGTGGGGCGAGGGGACATCGCTGATGCTGTTCTGCGCGAACATGCTCTTCCTGCCGTTCTCCACGGCCCTGATGAGGCCGCTGTCGGAAAATGACTCGAAGAAGTAGAACGGGGCAGTCTCTCCGTACTCCTCGCCCATGAACAGCATCGGGACATAAGGGCTGATGAAGAGGGCGGCGGCAAAGGCCTTGGCCTTCTTCTTCCCGTAGGACGCGGCGAAGCGGTCGCCGCAGGGGCGGTTTCCGATCTGATCATGGTTCTGGGTGTAGGCCACGATGCTCGAGGGAGGGACATCCGATCCGTCAGAGCCGTAGCGCATGTGCTCGAAATAGTCATAGCGCGAGCCGTCCATGACGAAGGTCCTGGAGAACACGGTCAGGATGTCATCGAACGGGCCGAAGTTCTGGTAGGGGCCCTCGCGCTCACCGGTAAGCACCGCCTCGGTCGCGTGGGCGAAGTCATCGCACCACTGCGCGTCAAAGGCAAAGCCGTCCTTCTTGTCTGTGACTTTCACGTCGTTGCGGAGGTGCTCGGCGATCATCAGGATCTCGCGGTTCTCCTGCTTCCCTATTTCCTTCGCGAGATCGTTCATCGCCCGGAGTATCGGGGTCTTCGAGGTGTCGACAATGAAGGCGGTGGCGTCTGCCCTGAAGCCGTCGAAGCCGGCCTCGGAAAGCCAGTACCTGATGTTCCCGAGGAAGAAGTCCCTGATTCCCGAGCTGTTTTTGCTGTCGAAGTTGACGGCCTGACCCCAGGGAGTGTCAGAGGAGACCATGAAGGGGGCGAGCATCTGCGAGTAGTTGCCCTCAGGCCCGAAATGGTTGTACACGACATCGAGTATTACCGCGATGCCGGCGCTGTGGGCCGCGGAGATGAAGCTCTGCAGATCCGCGTAGGTTCCGTAGCTGTTCTCGAGGGCATAAAGATAGGTCCCGTCATAGCCCCAGTCGCGCTCCCCGGGGAACTCGGCCATGGGCATGAGCTCGATGACGTTGATGCCGAGGCTCTTCAGGTACCCGATCTTCTTCTCGGCGGCCCTGAGAGTCCCCTCCCTGGTGAAGGTGCCGACATGCAGCTCGTAGATGATGGCGTCCTCAGCCTTCACTCCGGGGAAATGCTCCTCCGGGCGGTAAGGCTCGTCGATCATCGAGGCGCCGTGGACGCTGAAGGGCTGGCGGCGGGAGTATGGATCAGGGATCCTGACCTTCCCGTCAATCAGCAGCCAGTAGAGCGTTCCCTTGGGGAGCGGGCTTACTGACGCGCTGAAATAGCCGTCATCGCCCTTGGTGAGATCGATTCTCCTGCCGTCTGTGTCAAGCTCGACCGAGAGCGTCTCGTGCTCAGGTGAGAAATAACGGAAATTTGAATGGCCGCCGCTGTAGAAATGACCGACCTCGGTGCGCTCGATATGCATAGGACTCCCGGGAAAACCGCCAAAGATGCAGGAAAGTGAAAAATGGAAAACTAAACATGCATTATCGATCGTTTTTTCCGGAAATGCCCCTGTTTTAAGCGTCATTTATTGAATTTACTTGCGCCAGCTCACGATCAGAAAGGGCAGGGAGGCTCACTGCCTCTCTGCCTGGCGCATGCCATAGGACATATTCTGCTCTGCGGGAGACTCTATCCGGAACCCGGGCGTCAGCTGCCTGATGAGCTTATCGCAGGCTCACCGGAGAGACGGGGAAGCGAGCCGTGCTCCTTAAGGTATTTCCTCACGAGATCCGCGTCAGTGCCGAAGTCCTCAAGGGGCTTCTTCTTCCCGAGCGCGTCATAGCCGTCCTTGCCGCGCATGATGTAGTCAGGAACCAGGACATCGTAGGAGGCAGCCGGCTCGAGGGGCGCGTAGGAGCCGTCAGCAAGCCTTATTTTCACGTCAGAGACCAGGCTGCTCCCTGAGCGGCTGAGAGCGTAGCTGAAGCCGCAGCCGCAGGGGATTCCGCCGTCCCGGCTCTCCATGTCCGCGCTGATATAGCGCATGGCATCGGAGAGAAGAGCTGAGAGCTCGCTTCCGGTGATCCGGACTCGCACTATATGGTTTTTGAACGGAGTCACGCTGAGGATGCTGTTCTCGGTGAAGGGCCCGCGCTCTACATCGGTGCGGAACCCGCCGGAGTTCCCGAGGAAGATTGAGGAGCCGCTCCCTGACGCGGAGAGGTACATCTCGCCGAAGGCGCGGCAGACCTCGGATCCGCCCGGAACGGGAGCGTTTCTGATGACGCAGGTCTCGGTAGGCTGCCTTGTAGAGCAGAGATCCTCCGGCGCGGTGCCGAGGAGCGCGTCATGCTCCGCGATTTTCCGGCGCCAGGGACCGAGCCTCTCCGAGACAGACTCCTCAGGCATGCTCCTGATGAACGGGCTCCCGGCGTCAGCGATGAGGCTCTCCGCGGCGCGCACCGCCTCAGGATCCCCGGGCTCCGAGCCTTTGTCCGTGAAGTACGCGTGGGCGGCGTCAAGAGGCATGAAGGGGCGTCCGGAGCAGGAGATGACATTCCCGCCGCTGTCGAACGACACGAGAAGGTCGCCTATGACCTTGCCGTACTCGTTAGCCTGAACCATGCACATCAGGTGGCCAGAGGCATTTTTAAGCACGGCCGGATAGCCGCAGCCGCCGTCGAGCCCGTAGTCCCCGAAACCGCCGCAGAGGCTGTGCGAGTCGCCGCCCACGATGATGTCGATGTCATTGTATTTCCCGGCGTTCCGCAGATCCTCCTCGATGCCCTCGTGGGAGACCAGCACATGGATGGAGGCTTTGCCGGAGTTCTCTGCGGAAAGCCGGTTGACGGTCTCCACCGCAGGGGTGAAGGTCATGTCAGGATCGGGGGCGGAGCTCTTCTCTATCTTCTTTGGCATCGTTACCCCGTAGAAGGCGACGCTCCTGCCGCCTATCTCCCTCACGGCGCTCCTTACCCCGGTGTCCTTCATGGGGCTCTCAGGACCAACCGAGAGATCCGAGTTGAGGAAAACCGCCGACGGAGCGTGCTTTTTCATGAAGGAGACAAACGCCGCGATGCCCTTTCCGCCATGGTCGAACTCATGGTTCCCCAGGACATAGAAGTCGTCGCGGTAGATCCCGTGCAGCACCGCGTCGGACTCGCCGTGGAAGAGGTCGAAGTTCGCGGCATTGCCGGTGATCTGATCGCCTGCCGAGATCATGAGGAGATCGGGGTTCTCCTTCCGCCTTGCCTCAATGACGCTCATGAGCGCCTCAGGTCCGCCTGCTGCGGCGCGGAGCGTCCTCCCGTCCCCGGTTCTCAGGGAAATCCTCACCGGATCGATGTTGGAGTGGACGTCATTCACATGGAGGATCTCAAGCGTGTACGCGGCATCCGGGGCTGCGCCTTCTGAAATCCCCGAGACCTTCTCAAAGCCCGTAACGCCGTCCAGGCTCCCGGTAACCGAGGAGCAGGAGGAGAGCGCAAGCGCCGCAAGGGCGGCAGGCACTCCCCGCATCAGCAGGCTGATCCGGGGCTTTCTCAGATTTCTCATTTCGTATTCTCCTGTGCGGGTGAACTGATGCATCCCGTAACGCGGAGACTGCAGCCCCTCAGGGCTCCGCCGCGAACCGTATGCCGTCAGGCGTATTGTATATTTCTGAGCAGTGCTGTCCAAAGGGGGCAGGGAGGGAAACGGGGCCAGGCCTTCCATCCTGAGGAGAAAGGACTTTCTCCCCTGTGTCAGGCACTTGCGCCGTGAGCCATCCCGGAGCGCGGGAAATGCGGGATAAAATTGCCCGGCGCTGTCGATAAATTGAGCCTTATTCTATATAATTGAGAGAATATAAGAAGAAACTGCAGGTTTCATGCCTGCCAACCGGAGGAGGGGAGTGCCGGACCAGGCTGTCCGGTCCAGAAAATGATGGACAATAAGAGCTTTTCATTCCGCAGCACCGGCATCAGGGTCCTTGAGGACGAAATAAGCGCACTCCAGGGCATCAGGCAGTACATCGACACCGACGCCTTCGACGAGGCCTGCCGCATCCTCCTCTCCTGCAAGGGCAAGGTCATAGTGACCGGAATGGGCAAGTCCGGCCACATCGCCTCGAAGATCGCCGCGACCATGGCCAGCACCGGAACCCCCTCATTCTTTGTTCATCCTGGCGAGGCAAGCCACGGCGACCTCGGCATGATCTCAAAGGGCGATGTGGTAATCGCCATCTCGAACTCCGGCGAGAGCACCGAGATCCTGACCATCATCCCGATCATCAAGAGGCGCGGGATAAAGCTCATCTGCATTACAGGAAACGAGGGCTCCACCATGGCAAAGGAGTCTGACATCCACCTCTGCATACACGTGGAGAGGGAGGCCTGCCCGCTGAACCTCGCGCCGACCTCAAGCACCACCGCGACCCTCGCCATGGGCGACGCTCTCGCCATTGCGCTCCTCGAGGCCAAGGGCTTCACCAAGGAGGACTTTGCCATGAGCCACCCGGGCGGAGCGCTCGGCAGGAAGCTCCTCCTCCGGAACCGCGACATCATGAGGACCGGAGATCAGCTCCCCACGGTCAGCATCCACGCCTCAGTCATGGACGCGCTCTTCTCGATTACCGAGAAGGGGCTCGGCATGACCGCCGTAACACGCGATGACGGCACGCTCTTCGGCGTGTTCACCGACGGCGACCTCCGCCGCCTCCTCGACCGGAACTCCGGCAAGGATCTCCACAGCGTAACAATCGGCAGCGTTACAAGGGAGGGCGGCATTACAATGAAGGAGAACGAGCTGGTCGCCAAGGCGGTCAACATCATGCAGGAGAGGAAGATCAACGGCCTCATCGTAACCGACGGGGAGAACAGGCCAATCGGCGCGTTCAATATGCATGACGTCCTCCAGGCGGGAGCGGTCTGATGAGAACTCCCTACGGACGCGAGATAGGCGATGAGCTTCAGGAGAGGCTAGCCCGCATCAGGCTGGTGGTCCTCGACGTTGACGGAGTGCTCACTGACGGCGGCATCTACCTCACGAACAGCGGCGACGAGATGAAGAAGTTCAACGCGAAGGATGGCTTCGGCATCAAGGCGATTGAGCGCCACGGCGTGAAGACCGCCATCATTACCGGGAAGACTTCGGCAATCGTCGAGAAAAGGGCCCGGGATCTTGAGATTACGGACGTGGTGCAGGGCGCAGTCGGGAAGGACAGCTATTTCCGGGAAATCCTCCAGAGGGAGGGCATCGAAGAGGGCTCAGGCGAGTCCTGCTATGTAGGCGATGACGTTACGGACCTCGGCTGCATGAGAATTGCGGGCTTCGGCGCCGCGCCCGCGGACGCGCACCCTGAGGTGCTGGCCGCCGCGGACTTCGTCTCGTCGCTTGCGGGCGGGCACGGTGCGGTGCGCGAGTTCTGCGACGCCATCCTCCAGGCAAGGGGAGCAGCGGGAGACCGTGCGGGAGCGTCATTATGAGCGGAAGCGCCAGCCTCCTTAAAACAGTCCTGAAGCTTACGGTCCTCGTCATCCTGCCGGTGCTCATCGTATCGGCCATGGTGTGGTACATAGTCCTCTCCGACATCGGGCAGGCCAGGGAGGAGCTCAAGAAGGTGGTGCCGAACTTCACCATGACCGGCGGCAGCTCAGTGGTGTTCGCCGCTGACGGGAAGAAGCTCTATGACCTGAAGAGCGACTACGCCGAGTACTTCAGCGTCACCGACTCCACCAGCTTTGTCAATCCGTCTGCTGACTTCTATAATGAGAAGACCGGGATAAAGAGCTTTTTCCTCCGCGGCGACGCCGGCGTCTACAATACCGGCGACATGCTGACCCTCACCGACAACGTTCTTGGTCTAAGATATGACGAGCAGGGAAAGCTGAGCGGCCGGCTGAGGTCAGACTATCTTGAATATGACTTCGATGACAGGCACGTGAGGAGCAATGTCCGCGTTGTCTACACCGACATTTACCAGAACTCGGACGACTGCACCGGCCTCGACGGCGACATCGGATCGGGAATTTACAATTTTTTCAGGGACTGCCATGCAATCATCAATCCAAAAACTCCGCGTTAGTCTTCTCCTCGCAATGGGGCTTCTTTCCGCGGGAACTGCGGCGGCGCTGCAGTCCGACTCGGATCAGCCCATCAACATCACCTCCGCGACACAGGAGGCGGATCTGAACAACAACATCGCCATTTTCACGGGCGACGTTGTCATCATCCAGGGCTCCATCGAGATCCACGCCGACCGTGTTGAGGTCTACAAGGCCGTTCCGGAGAAGAAGCAGACCACCCACATCATCGCCTACGGCAAGCCCGCGACCTTCCATCAGATCCTGGACGACGGCAAGCCGGTTGACGCTCTTGGGAAGAAGCTCGCCTACGATGTCGACCAGAAGCTCATCAACATCACCGGAGACGGCCAGGTAAAGCAGCTCAACAGCCAGATCAACGCGGAGAACCTCACCTACGGGCTCGAGAAGGGGCAGCTCACCGCCAACTGCAAGGGCGGCTCCGGTTGCGGCAAGACCCAGCGCGTTACTGCCGTCATAGACCCCAAGGAAATGAACTCCGAGAAGAAGGGCAAGTAGCATGACCGTCTTAAGCGCCAAAAACCTCAGGAAGGAGTACCACGGCAACCCTGTGGTGGAGTCAGTCTCCCTGCAGGTCGAGACCGGCCAGATCGTAGGGCTCCTTGGGCCTAACGGAGCCGGCAAGACCACCTCCTTCTACATGATTGTCGGCCTTGTCGAGGCGACGGACGGGCATGTGTTCATCGATGACCGTGAGATCACCTCGCTCCCCATCCACGAGCGGGCGAAGGCCGGCATCGGCTACCTGCCGCAGGAGCCTTCCGTATTCAGGAAGCTCACCGTATTCGACAACCTGATGGGCATCGTGCAGCTCAACGAGTCCGTCAGCAGGAAGGACAGGACTGACCTTGTCAACCGGCTCCTTGACGAGTTCCAGCTGGGAAGGCTCAGGAAGTCCTACGGAATGAGCCTCTCCGGAGGCGAGAGAAGGCGCGTGGAGATTGCCCGCGCGCTTGCCGCCTCGCCCAAGTTCATCCTCCTCGATGAGCCGTTCGCCGGAGTCGACCCGATCAGCGTCATAGAGATCAAGAAAATCATCCGCCATCTCCGCGACAGGGGCATCGGGATCCTCATTACCGACCACAATGTAAGGGAAACACTCGAGGTATGCGAAAAGGCCTACATAGTAAGCCACGGCAATGTGATTGCTGAAGGAACCTCGGACCAGGTCATGAACAATGAGACAGTCCGGAAGGTCTATCTCGGTGAAGACTTCAGGATGTAGCAAATGCCTCAGCAGACGTTATCACTAAGAACAACCCAGACACTCTCCATGACGCCGCAGCTGCAGCAGGCCATCAGGCTGCTGCAGCTCTCGACCGTGGAGCTCCAGCAGGAAATCGACAATGCGCTGGAGTCAAACCCCCTGCTGGAGGTGGAGGATCAGAAGCCAGACAGCGAGGCTGATCCCTCAGAGCTCGGAGCGGAGTCCTTCGACGAGAAGATCGAGAAGGCCATGGAGTCTGAGAAGGAGCCTGCTCCGGAGATTACCGAGGCCTCCGCGTCAGATCAGGCCATGGACACCGACCGCATTCCCGATGACAGCGAGTCCCCTCTCGACACGACCTGGGAGAGCACCTACGATGAGGGAGCCACAAAGGCCCACCACACCTCATCATCCCTCGTTGACGACGAGGAGTTCGAGTCTGAGGGGCATACCGAGGAGACCCTGAAGGAGCATCTCATCTGGCAGCTCACGCTCTCGCCTTTTACCGAACGCGACGAGGCGATAGCGAGAGCCGTCATTGACGGAATCGACGACAACGGCTACCTGAAGCAGAGCGATGATGACATCGCCGAGGCTGCCGCCAAGATCCTCGTCGAGAAGAGCGAGGAGAAGACCGGAAAGCTCCTCTCCAACGAGGAGTACCGCAGCGCGATAGAGAGCACTGACATCGAGCCTGACGAGATTGCCGTGGTCCTGAAGCGCATCAGGCACTTTGATCCGATTGGAGCAGGCTCCAGGACCGTGGAGGAGTGCCTCCTCGCCCAGCTCCGTGAGATCCCGGATCCCGGAAAGGCCGTGGGCGATGCCGAGAGAATACTCTCTGGCTACTCGGATCTCCTCGCGCAGAAGGATATCAGGACGCTTCTCCGGAAGACCGGGCTCAGCGATGAGGAGTTCCGGGACGCCCTGGCAGTACTCAAGACGCTGGATCCCCACCCGGGCTCAGCCTTCGAGCATGACCGCAGCCAGTACGTTGATCCTGACGTAATCGTCAGGAAGGTAAACGGCGTCTGGCAGGCCTTCCTCAACCCGGCGCTTACGAGAAAGCTCGGCATCAACCAGCGCTACGCCAAGATAGCGAAGAGCGGCACCACCAACGAGCGGCAGTACGTGAGGAACAACCTGCAGGAGGCCAAGTGGATCATCAAGAGCCTCGAGACCAGGAATGACACGCTCCTCAAGGTTGCCCGCTGCATAGTGGAGAAGCAGCGCGACTTCTTTGAGGGCGGCGCAGAGGAGATGAAGCCCATGATCCTCTCGGAGATCGCCGACTCCATCGAGATGCACGAGTCAACCATCTCCCGCGTGACGACGCAGAAATACATGCTCACCCCGCACGGCATCTATGAGCTCAAGTTCTTCTTCTCGAGCCATGTGAGCACAAACTCCGGCGGAGAGTGCTCCTCCACGGCGATCAGGGCGAAGATCAAGAAGATCATCGAGTCGGAGAACCGGGCGAAGCCGCTCTCAGACAGCGCCATCGCGAAGATGCTCTGCGACACCGGCATCATGGTCGCAAGAAGGACGGTCGCCAAGTACCGCGAGTCCCTCTCCATCCCCTCATCAAGCCAGCGGAAGGAAATCTGCTGACACCCTGCCTGCGGCTCCTCATGCCGCAGGCTCTCCTTATGTTCCCTATATAAACGCAGCCAGATACTGAGTTCAGCCCAGTCAGTGCCTGATCCGTCACGAAGGCGGGCTCAGAGGCATTTATTTCTGAATTGTGAGAGCGGCGCCGTTTAATTGGCATATGGAGCAGTTATAATTCTCTTCAGGCGGTGCCAGAGGCCCGCCTGAGAGAACGCGGGGCCAGGTGCTCCGCGCTGGCTGAAAATAATAACAAAGGACGGTATTTATGAAGATATCCGTTAAAGGTAAGGGAGTGGAGTTAACCGCCGCTCTCACTGACTACGTCAACAACAAGTTCGGCAAGCTTGAGCGCCATTCTTCACTGGTCTCAGAGATTCAGGTAACGCTTTCAGTAGAGAAGCTGGTCCAGAAGGCTGAGGCCAATGTGATTGTCCCGGGCGCCCCTCTGCACTGCGAGGAGAGCAACGAGAATATGTACGCTGCCATCGACCTGCTCGAGGACAAGGTTGACCGCATCATTGTCAGCCACAAGGAAAAGCTTTCCGGAAAGTAATCAATACCGTCAGCACTTTGAGTCAGAACACTGACTGAGATGAGCCCCGGCAGATGCCGGGGCTTTATTTTTCCGGCCGTAAATGAGCCGCGATCGCAGGAGGAATCCAGATCCCCGTTTTTATGATGCTGTATGTCAGATTAAGCGTTTTCGCTAGTTCAGATCATTTCTGATACAGATATGTATGCAATCATATCTTAGAATGGAATTTATCTTACAGCAGACATAATAATTTAAGTTTTACCTGACATTTCACCAAACAGCATGAATTTAGTTCATGTATAAAAGATAATATCACGCATAAGCAGAAACCGGCAGGGCAGCGCATTCTCGCGAATTCTCAGAGGGAAATGACAGTGAGTGCCCGCGGATTTCACGGTAAGAAATCACTTCCTGATGCAGCATGGTGATCTGAAAAGCTCCTGGAAAAGTCCTCCGGCAGACATTATTGCAGGATGTCAGATACTGTCTGAACAAAAAACAGCCACACTAATCAGCATAGTTTATTTTTGCTAAAATAGGGCAGTTTTACTGTCAGCCCGATCCGGCAGAATATCTGTTCACCCCAAAGCTGAACAGACTGTTTTTCATATCGCTGACAGCCGTTATGTAAAATGACCATTTCCAGCTCAGGCAGCCGGAGCTGAGCGGGAACAGAAACGATGGCCTCTGCAGCAACTCAGGCAGGGGAGCATGATATGGATATTTCAAAGATAATTTCACTGGATACAGTAAAGAACAAGATCAGCTGCGCAAGCAAGAAAAAACTGTTTGAGCTCATCAGCGGCCTGGCGTCAGCAAGGCTTGATGTCCCGGCAGACGAACTCCTTGATGCCCTTTTCCAGAGAGAGAAGCTCGGCACCACCTACTGCGGAAAAGGCGTGGCCATTCCGCACGGCACCTTTGAGTCAGACAAGAACGGCAGCCCGGCTGGCGTATTCCTCACTTTCGACCGTCCGTTTGAGTTCGGCGGGCCTGGGCAGATGGCCAATGTCGTCTTCGCCTATTTCTCTCCCAAAAAGAAGGATCAGTCCGATTCAGCGGAAGAGCTGAAGGAAATCGCCGGAAGGATCCTGGACAATGAGTTCCTGAAGGCCATACAAAAACCGGAAACAGACCAGGATTTATACAATATAATTAAGTCTCAGTTTGGCGAAGGCAGCAGCGCGGAATCACCTGCCGCCGAATCCTGACCTGTCAGGACTCAAAGGAGAGCAGCAAATGGAGCTGGTAATCGTAAGCGGCCGTTCGGGAGCAGGAAAGTCAGTCGCGCTCAGGGCAATGGAGGACATAGGGTACTACTGCGTGGACAATCTCCCTGTGGCCATGCTCTCCTCGCTTATCGCTGAATGCATCAGCAAGTTCAAGAAGATCGCCGTAAGCATCGACGTGAGAAACCTTCCTGCTGACGGGCTGTCCATCACTCAGATACTCAACGGCATAAAGGCAACGTTCAAGGTCCACATCACCATCATGTTCCTTGACGCTGATGATGACATCCTTATAAAGCGCTACAGCGACACCAGGAGAATCCATCCGCTTACCCAGAGGGGAAACCTGACGCTTGAGCAGGCCATAAAGCATGAGACCAGCCTGCTGGCCCCCCTCTCATCCAACACTGACCTCAGGATAGACACCGGGACACTGAGCATCCACGACCTCACCAAGATCATCATCGAGAGGCTTCAGGGCAAAGTCGAGAAGGATATCGTCATGGTATTCGAGTCGTTCGGCTTCAAATACGGAGTTCCGCATGACGCTGACTTTATCTTCGACACCAGGTTCCTGCCCAATCCTTACTGGATACCTGAGCTCCGTCCCTACTCCGGGCTCGACCAGCCGGTCATAGACTACCTTGGAGCGCAGGAGGAGGTCTCAGCCTACATCAACCAGATTTTCACCTTCCTCAGGAACTGGCTGCCGATGATTGAGAGAAGCAGCAGGAGCTATCTCACCGTGGCGCTGGGATGCACAGGAGGCTACCACCGCTCAGTGTATACCGCCGAGCAGCTCGCGAAGAGATTCAGGGACTACAACAAGGTAGTCCAGGTCAGGCACCTTACGCTGGAAAAGCTGCAGAAGTCCTGAGATAAGGAGCGCTAATCAGCAAGCATCTGCTGCAATTTTTGCCTTCAGAACAGGGCAGCTGCGGAAACCGCGGCTGCCCTGTTCCGCTTTTCAGAGCTCACATCCGTTAAATCGGCCTATCCATTCCTTAGCTTCAGATGCTGGCAATTATGCATTTTTCCCGCAACATCACCAATGTTCCACGTGGAACATCAGAATAATGAAGGCTGAATTAAGGATTTTCAGGCCGGGAATGCAGAATTTCTGCAGAAAAACAGGGCAATTCCGGCCAGGCACCCATCCGAATGAGGCTGCAGACAGGCAGGATCCAGCCTGCTGTAAAGACAATTGCTCTGCTGAAAGATCTGATTTTAAGGCTCAGCCAGAGCCTGTGGCAAACCATAAAGCCGGTTTTCAAAGTGATTTGCATCAACAGGAGATGTTTCTGCTGAGAGAGAGCATCATGTGGCAGTATGAAATACATCAGAAGGCCACACATGCTGAACTCAAGAGGAATATGCTCCACTCCCTTAAACCTCATTCCGATAAAGGCTGAAGTCTCTGCCAGATTTTCGATTAATACGTCCTTTTGCATCAGAGTGCACATATCAGCATTTCCTCATATTTTGGATCAGGTGAACAATACCAGCACTGAACCTATTGCTCAACTCACGGACAAATTATTTCGACGCAGCATAAACCAGAGCAGCCCTTATGGTATTTAGTTTATGTTTCACGTGAAACATAAGCCGAAGAAATTCGGGAATCTGCTCTAATGTTTCACGTGGAACATCACAGGAACCGTCTGATCAACTCAAATTAACAGTGAACTGATGATCCAGGATAAAACCTTGTATACGGACCTTGCGCTGTTTCAGCCTACGTTTCATATTGAACATCTGAGTGAAGACATCGGTAAAACTCTCCAAATGTTTCACGTGAAACATTGGCCGCAGTCATATGGACATTTCCGTGAATCTTTTCATGGTGAACATTGATCAGCACCCGGGCATCAGGAGAAGATTTGATGTCTGAAATCCTCCATCAATTATGACGTTTCACGTGGAACATCTGACTGACATAAAGTCATGGCAGTCAGGGTTAACTGACTTTACGCTATTACAGTATCGGATACCGCACAAAGGCTGGCAAATCAGACTGGGTGTTGATACTCACTGTCTACATCTGCAATCTGCAGACAGCCGAATATTATTCTGATGTTTCACGTGAAACATTCAGCCTGATGCGATTGGGCACAACAGAATTATCTGATTGCCAATTGATGGAGTCAGGACCGATGAACACAGCAGGTAAGGAACATGGAAACTCACGTCCAGGAGCAATAACAAAAGTGTTTCACGTGGAACATCGAACAGACACGATGACAGGGCAATTAGCGATAACCTGTCAGTAAATCATCTCAATTTGCGGCTGACAAACATGCCAGACAAATAATCCTGGAATGCGTTGCTCATGATTAATCATCTGCCATGCTGAGGGCTGCGTAAATCTTGCTCTGATGTTTCACGTGGAACATACAGACTGATGGGATTGAGCAACAGAATAATTACCTGATTATCAGCTGTCTGAGATGCGGGCCGACGATTACAGCAGGACAAGGATCCTTGCATGCCATGTTAATCATCAGGGAACACCACGGAGTACAGATGTCTCCCAAAGAGAAGCATGGCATCTTCTTCCAACGCATATGACTGATATTCCCAGAAACTCAGGTCACAAAAATAGCTCATGATGGTCAAGGAGGAATATGGAGGCCAGCATCTAATCGCAAGCGAACAGGACAAGGAAGGGAATTTCCAACACAGTCTAACCAGTGAAGCTGCCAGGTATCCTGTTAAACACGGCTGAACTGCACGGGAAAGTTCCTTATTCAGGATCACCGGAAAACACAAGCTGTTCAGATTGCCTGAACAAAGGAGAACAAATTGCAGAATAGGGCAATAACTGCGGCTCCAGATACTTGCTGAACCATAAGCGAGTCAGAGATGAGGGTAAAGCCGTAAGGTAAAATCGAAGCACTTCCTGAGAAGTCCTGGCTGGAATTCTGCTGAGGGGGATCCCGGTGCAACGTTCGGAAAATGGCCTGCTCTTACAGATAGACGCTTTCGACGTTCCACGTGGAACATTCAGGTGAAGCTAACCGCTTTGCAAAATTGGCAGCTCAGTTTCCCGCAGCACGTCAAAGGGAAATCCTTCTTGAGTGCCATCCGGAGATTCAGAGTGCATTCCGGACAGGGCGGTGTACTTAACCGACAGGATCAGAAAGCTTAAGGTTCTGAAGCATCAAATTACCGCCCGATGCTGAAACCGCAGGATATGAAGCTGCAGAACGTTAGCCCAATCTTCACTCTAATGTTCCACGTGGAACATGAGTCCGGCACCTAAGCATCCCATGAGATCACTGGGATTCTTAACTGCTGAACACTGTCTGCAATGATCGCCATGCTCTGCTGTCAGGAAAGATTACGTACGAATTATCGAAAATATTCGGTGTTCCACGTGAAACAATACAGCTTCATGAAGCCGATTTCACTGTTCTGGTTTGTATTTGACAGCCAGACTGATATCATTTGCCAAACTTACTTTGACGCCGCTCGAAGGCAGAATCAGAGAAAACAGCGTAAACCATTCAATGGATTGCCAATGTACACAGAGAAGAATAAATCAGGGAAGTACAGCTGCTTAAAGCTCATGGAGTCATACCGTAATGAGAAGGGCATTCTCTCCGTCAGGACAATAAAGAGCCTCGGCCGCTATGAAGCTCTGATAAGGGACAATCCAGACTCTTATGAGGAGCTCTGAGACAAATACCAAATGGAGAGAGAGAAACAAGCAGATAAAGAAACTGCGAAGCAGAAGGAAATAATTGAGTTTAAGGCCGAGTCAGCAAAAGCAGAGGATTCTGAGCAAGAAAAAAGTTCCCAGGTAATTACCCTAATGTACTGCAATTACGTACTGAAACGCCTTTGGGAAGATGATCTGCAGCTCGACCAAAAAATCAAAGAGCTCAAGAAAACAAGGAAGGAGCTCAGGTTTGATTTGAACAGCGCAGCGGAGTACATGTGCTTCTGCAAGGCGATTCTGCCTGATTCTGAAGAATATGGCCTGATTGATCGGGACAGTTTTCTGGGGAATCCGGTTGGTAATATGTATTACGATGACTTTGAACAGACCTTCAATTTTCTTGAAGACAACGAGAATAAGCTGATTATATGGATCAAAAGCGTGCTTGGAGACAGATACAACACTGCAAGCCTTTTAATGCCGATTAAAAACAAGCGACGCCCCAATTACATGTCCAGGCTTGATAACGATGCTCTTACAAGGTTATCTACAATCCTGCTCCGTCTCCTCCAGCAGAAGCTCACAGCGCATGGCTGCTATTACCACATCAGCGAAATTCCAGAATGCCTGAGGAACGCGGCAGTCGTCCTTCTGAATGCTGAAGAAGGTAAAAAAATCGATGACATTGTCCTTATAGCTGCCAAGCCGCAGGAGATAATGATGAGAGTAAACGGCAGGCTGTCCAGGCGAAAAACCATCGATGATATGCTCAGGGCAGTTGGTCTCGAACCGCTACCTGCGTCATTGACACTCTCGGAAACCAGTAGAAGACTGAAAGCCGGTTTCAGGGTTCTTGATGATGCTATATCGCCGCTGTTCTTCCTGAAGTTTTAACATCATGGGACAGAATACATAAAGTTGAACGGCGGCTTTGTTCCACGTGGAACAGTGCCTGAAGAGCATCAGACGGAATACAGTTGAGGGAATATGAGCGAAGACAAAGAAGCCATTGCGAACAGCAGCCAGGAAAGCACGCAGGAAATACTCAAGAAGATTTTAAAGAAAATCCATGAGAATGGAGAGGGCAGGAGCGTTTACGACCTTGGGAATCCAGCACTCATCGCTGGAACTTTCGACTATCTCAGGCTCGAAAGCCAGATAAATGATCTGCTGGGCAAAACAGCTGATGGCAGGCAGAACTGCGGCGCGCTGATAAAACTTCTGACAATGCAGCTTCTGAATGTACCCCACCAGATGCTCTCAGACACATCGTTGTTCATGGAGAGCATACCCAGTGAGGTGATTCTTGGGAATGGGAATGGGAATGGGAATGAGATTAAGCCTGAGCAGGCCTGCCGCGCAGATATTGCAAAGCTGCTTGACGCGATCAGCATTTTCGGCACTGAAGAACTCTTCGACTCACTTTCAAGGCAGGTGTTCGACAGGCTGGGCATAGAACCACAGGAAGCTCAAATCGAGTCATCCGGTTTTTACTACAGCGATTATGAAAGCGAGTATGACAGCAGTCAGCTGATTCTGAATCAGCGCTGCGGGCGAGAGAATACGGAGCTGAATCACGCATCAGATATAGTGCTTGTCGACAGCTTAAGCAGAATCCCAATTGGAATCATAAAGAGCGATGACTCAGCAGGTGAGAAAAGATCAGAATTCGATAAGGCCAGCTCCTGCCTTCCGGAGCTAAGGAAGAAGTTCCCGAAGCTCCAGTCAGTAAGCAGGAAAAGGCTGCCGGCAAAAGGAAGCTGGAGATGCTGCCAGCGTCCGGAAATAACAGTCGACAGCATGTACCTGGAAGACAGCAGCAGGATTAAAGTCCTGCTGTTTCTGATGGACACAGCACTTCTCGTCTATGCCGCAACTGAATATCTGGCAAGGAAGGTGATGAAGGAGAAGAATCTGAGCCTTACCGGTCCGGAGCGCAGAGTCAACACCAGTCCGACCGGAAATTTCCTGCTCAGCTATATATCGTTCCTTGACACATCACTGGTGCTCAACAGATGCACAGGTGAATGGTCAGTGGTGAACCTGAACGGTGAGTTCGCATCGCTTCTCATAGCGCTCGGCCATGAATGGATGAAGTACTTCGTTGAAACCAGTTATGCGTGCATGAAAAGGGAAGGGCGGTCTTAAGTCAGGCAGGACCAGGTCTGCGGTTAATCAAATCTGCTCCCGACGCAGGTACTGAAACAGTCATAGCGATAACCGCATGTTCCACGTGGAACAGCATAACGATGCAGGATCGAAGTTCAAAGCACAGCTGATGTTTCACGTGGAACACTGAAGCAGAGTCTCCTGATAATGCAAAATGAATAAGCTCTTCAGAATCATAATAAGAATTACTCTGACAGCTCATCAGCGTCGATGAGATATGTATTGTCAGCATCTACTGCTGAGAGTCCATTGCAGTGCTCCTGAGTTGGGATAGGCAGATTGCAGGCGCCTGTCAGAATCAAGCGCATGGACCTGGTGAAATTGCCGTCCTCCTGAATGTTTCACGTGAAACATTCAGCAGATGACAGACAGACTTCTATGACTAATATGTTCCACGTGGAACATCAGAATGGTGTCTCTTTAATTTGCAGGATGTTTTAATGAAACTGAGTGATACATCTCACTTCTACAATAATCCTTAGGAAGAACGCATGCGGTCTGTTTTCTAACACTGATCTCCATTCCGGCTCTTCGATCAGTCCATCCTATACCTGTCAGTTCGATCAGACCGGAATGTGTTCATGATCCTGCCGTCAGCCGGCCTGTTTACAGAATTCGACGAATCGGCCAGTAATCTCCAACCTTCGGCTGGCTCTCTTCCTAACAAGTCACCACTCAGCCTGATCCAGGTATCAGGATGGATCAGACGATCGGCAAATCCATCGGCCTGAGTGCCTTTTTAATCAGATGACGAAACACCTGAGGACTGTACTTTTAGCAGATGACCAGCAGCAGGTGTGTTCATGTTTCTGAAAGATCCGGTAGAAAACTGATCTGCAGGGATTAGACCGTTAATGCCGAAATCATCTGGGATTGCCACCTTGATTTCTGCCAGGCGCTGCAGCGCGTCTGTACGGTGCTTTTACTCCATGGCAAGGTATCATCAGGCAGCACATTTGTGAGGCTGCATCTGGCTGATCTCATTGCTGCAGCAGGCAGCTGAAATAAAGGAACTGTTGTCACAAGGGCAGAAGAAAAACAGGGCATCATAGGAGACTCTCGCTGGGAAAAATGTCCTGTACCTGCCGTGGATTACATCTTGGAGCAGCCGGAAAATCTTCCCCATTGGCCGGAAACACTGCCTGTCTGCTGCAGGGAAGTGAGGGACATCGCATCAATTCTGCCGAAGGCTCTAAGATATTCAGCAGATGTTATTTGGAGTATGTTCCACGTGGAACATGATAAGAAAAGGCAATAAAAAAGGGCTGCGAATGCAGCCCGGTGATGAATAAAAAAGTCTCCATCACAAAAAAGAGCTCGGTGCCATGATGGAGCAGAAATTCAGGATCAGACGTCGATGTTGGCGTCGAAGCAGTTCTCCACTATGAAATCTCTGCGAGGCTCCACATTGTCACCCATGAGAGTCGTGAACCACTGATCTGCCGCCACCGCGTCCTCAAGGGTAACCTGAAGCATGGATCTGGTCTCAGGATTCATGGTGGTCTCCTCGAGCTGATCAGGGTTCATCTCGCCAAGTCCCTTGTAGCGCTGAATCTCAACCTTCCTGAGTCCCTCAGACTTGAGCCAGTCATAGGCCTCGACGAAGGACTTCACAGGGTGGTCAGGGCTTCCCTGGCGGCGGACGTAGCCGGTATCCTCAACCAGGTTGTTGACGATTGAGCCGACCCTGCAGATATGCTTGTAGTCCTCAGAGTCGATGAACTGATGGTTGAGGACAAACATCGTGCTGTTGCCGTGCTCTATCATCTCAACCTGGGGGAAGTACTCGCCGGCTGACTCGTCCTTCACGGGCAGGATATTGAACCTGGTTACATAGTCTCCCTGGGCATCAAGGACCTTCTTGAGCGAGCTGCACCAAGCGGCGCAGGCAGACTCAGACGAAGTTACAGAGGAGTCAAGGGGAGGCATGGAGAGCAGCTGCCTGAGCATCTTCTGGGGATAGTTCTTCGAGAGCTCACTGATAACTTTCTCGAAGCCCATGTACTCATAGACGATCTTCTCGAGAGCCTCGCCGCTGATTCCGGGAGCCTCATTGTTGACATGAAGCTCAGCGCCGCTGATGCACATGCTGACCTGGGCATCCTCGAGCTCCTTGTCAGACAGGATGAACTGCTGCTGCTTGCCGACCGTCATCTTGTAGAGAGGAGGCTGAGCAATATAGACATATCCTCGCTCGATAAGCTCAGGCATCTGGCGGTAGAAGAAGGTCAGGAGCAGGGTCCTGATATGGGCACCGTCCACATCGGCATCGGTCATGATGACCACCTTGTGGTAGCGCATGTTGTCAGGATTGTAGTCCTCGCCGACACCAACGCCGAAGGCCTTGATCATGGTGACGATTTCCTGGGAGCTGAGCATCTTCTCGACCCTGGCCTTCTCGACATTCAGAATCTTGCCGCGAAGGGGCAGAATGGCCTGGGTCGTGCGGTCGCGTCCCTGCTTGGCTGAGCCGCCTGCGGAGTCTCCCTCGACGATGAAGACCTCGTTCCTTACCGGATCCTTTGAGGTGCAGTCAGCGAGCTTTCCGGGCAGTCCGTTGAGGACCTGTCCCTTCTTGCGGCTCAGGTCGCGGGCCCTTCTCGCAGCGTCCCTGGCCCTCGCCGCCTCGGTCATCTTCTCAAGGATGACATTGGCGTCCTCGGGGTTCTCCTCGAGGAACTCAAGGAGGTGCTGGGAGACAGCCGACTCAACGACAGGGCGGACCTCAGAGGAGACGAGCTTGTCCTTGGTCTGGGAGGAGAACTTGGGATCAGGCAGCTTTACGGAAATTACCGCGACGAGTCCCTCTCTCGCGTCATCACCGGTAGTCTCGAGATCCTTGTGCAGCTTCTTGCCCTCGGCACGTGTGTCAAGGAAGTCATTGAGGGTCTTGGTGAGGGCGGACTTGAATCCGGTAAGATGGGTGCCGCCGTCGCGCTGGGGTATGTTGTTGGTGAAGCAAAGGATATTGCCGGTGTAGGTGTCGTTCCACTGCATTGCCACCTCAACGTCGATTCCCTCAATCGACTGGTCGAAGTAGATGACGTTCTTGTGGATAACGGTCTTGTTGAGGTTGAGGTACTTTACGAACTCCCTGATTCCGCCCTCATAGTGGAATACCTCTGACTTGCCGTTGAGCTCGTCCTCGATGGTGATCCTGACGCCTGAGTTGAGGAACGAGAGCTCGCGGAGCCTCGTAAGGAGGATGTCGTAATGGAAGGTGGTGTCGGAGAACACCGTCTTGCTGGGCCAGAACCTGACCATTGTTCCGGTCCTGTCCGAATCGCCGACCTGCTTCAGGGGAGCCTCCGGAGTACCGCCGTTGAGGTAGACCTGGTACCACTCGTGGCCGTCACGCCAGATGGTGAGCTCAAGCCTGTCAGAGAGTGCGTTGACGACAGAGACGCCGACGCCGTGCAGTCCTCCCGACACCTTGTAGGAGTTGTTGTCGAACTTGCCGCCTGCGTGGAGCACGGTCATGATGACCTGGGCTGTCGAGACGCCTTCCTCCGGATGGATGTCAACCGGAATGCCGCGCCCGTCATCCTTAACGCTGACAGAGCCGTCCTTGTGGATCCTGACGTCAATGTCCTTGCAGTAGCCGGCCAGCGCCTCATCAATGGAGTTGTCCACGACCTCGTAGACCATGTGGTGAAGCCCCGATCCGTCATCGGTGTCGCCGATGTACATACCAGGTCTCTTGCGTACGGCATCCAGTCCCTTGAGAACCTTGATGCTGGATCCGTCATAAGTATTTTCTGTCATAACACCCTCAGCGAGAGGTCACGGCGGCACTGCCGTCCGTAGCCCCGTTACTCAAAACCCCGAAGGTACGGCTGCCGGTCTCTCCGGTCTCCGTGATGATGCCGTCCCTTATCTGAAATCTCTTAAGTGCGCCGCCGGCGATGCCGGAGAACTCCTCCGCGCTGTCATCAACGGCTGTTACAAAAATCTGTCCCCTGACGCCGGAGAGCTTCTCAGAGAGAAGCCTCCGCCTCGCCGCATCGAGCTCAGAGGCGAAGTCATCTATCAGGAACGTGCAGGGCCTTCCTGATGACTGCTCAAGATGGAGCCCCTGGGAGAGCTTCATGGCGCATACGGCAAGCTTGAGCTGGCCGCGTGAAAGAATGTCCCTTGCGGGAATGCCATCAGCCTTAATCCTGAGGTCGGCGCGCTGAGCGCCGCTCATGGTGTAGCCCGCCTCGCGGTCCCGGGGGAAGCTGCGCTCGAGGAGCCCGGCGAGATCCGCATCCCTTTCCCAGCCCCGGTAATAGTCGATGCTGAAGGTGAAATCAGGCAGGAACTCGCTGAGGTACCTCATGAGATCATCCCTGATGGCCGAGCAGTACCTCTCACGCACCTCTGACACGGCCTCAGAGTACCTCACCAGCTCTCTGTCCCAGTAGGCGACTGACTGATAGGAGCCGGCAGTGCGGAGGGCGGCATTGCGCTGCTTCAGCACGTTTCTGAACCTCGCCCAGTTCCCGAAGAAGCTCTCATCGGAGAAGAAGCATCCCCAGTCTATGAAGCTGCGCCTGAGCTCCGGCCCGCCGTCCCCCAGAAGGGACATGGACTCCGGGTTCAGGATCTGAAGCGGCAGCTCCCTGCTGAGCTCGGCAAGGCGCCTCACGCTCTCGCCGTTGATTCGGATCTCGGTGTCCCTGCTCTTTCCCCGGGAGATGCCTATTCTCTTCCTGTCATCCCCGCTGCAGAGCTCTGCGTAAACCGTAAGTGACTCACAGCCGTAGCTTACGACCCTCTGCACGAGGGGAGTTCTGAAGGATCTGCCGTTTGAGAGAAAGCCGACTGCCTCGATAAGGCTGGTTTTCCCGGAGCCGTTGGGTCCGGTGATGAGATTCACTCCCGGTCCCGGCCTGATTTCAGCGTCTCTGAAATTCCTGAAATCTGTCAGCCGGAGAAGCTCAATTGTCATCAGCCGAAATCACCTCTAAAACCTTTCAGATTATAGCAGAAAACGCCATTTTTTTATACCTGAAAATGGCCCTTAAAGGCTTATTCTACGGACAAAAACGGCTGTTCAGGAGCCCGATTTCCGGCTTGCCGGGAAGGCTCTCCGGAAAGCTGTTATCCGTAATTAACTGTCACTTTCAAAAGGGCGCAGGACGCTCCCTGGATGACACTGATGATCGTCAGGAAACAGGATGTTCGGATGAGTGTTTTCAGGAGTTACGAACGCAAAAGCCGGATCAGGGATCCGGCTTTTATCATGAACAGGAGAGAGAGGGCCTATCAGTTCTTGATGAGCATTACGAGGTACCTGAGCTCGCTCCCCGGCTTGTTGTCAGGACTCTCGAATACGGCGCTCTTCTCGGCAAGCCTCAGGTTCATGTAGGACTGGCTGCAGCTCCCGAGGATCTGCTGCACGAAATTGTAGTTGATGCTGAACTGCCTGTTGTCTCCCTGATAGGCAATCTGGAAGGAGTCCCTGGCGGTCTCGCGCCTGTTGTTCTCGAACATGATCTCAAACTTTCCGGGAGTGAGGTAGCAGGAGGCCCTGGCGTTGGTAACCTTGTTGTCTGAGTTGATTACCGCAACCTTCTGGATGGCGGACCTGAGGAGGTCGCAGGGCACCAGAACCTCGCAGAGCAGATCCGAGTCCCTCGGGAAGAGCTGCGCGAATACCGGGAACTTCGCGTCAACGAGCCTCGTTACGTAGCTGAACTCCGGAGTTACGATCTTGATGTTGTTGAGGCCGACGATTACCTGGATCTTCTCCTTGCTGTCGCTGAGGAGCCTGCTGAGCTCAAGGACGCTCTGGCGGGGAATGATGACCTGAAGATCGGTCTTCCCGTCGCCGGGGTTAGAGTCGCCGCTCTCAACAGAGGCGTTCTGCACCATGGAGACCGGCTCGTCGAGCTTCAGTGTCCTGCAGGAGAGGCGGTGCGCGTCGGTCGTGGCCAGGATCAGCTGATCGCCGCTCATGCCGAGCATCATGCCGTTGAGGAAGGTCCTCATGTCCTTGTCGCCCATGGAGAAGGAAATTGAGTTGATTACCTGCCTGAAGACAGACTCGCTGATGCTGAACGAGGCGATCTGCTTGATGTTCTTGACGTTGGGGAAATGATCCGCGTCAATGGATACCAGGGTAACGGAGGCGTTTCCGGAGCTGACCCTGACCTGCGGATCGCCGTCCTTCTGCTCGAAGGCGATAACCTCGCCCTTGTCCGCGGTCTTGCAGGAGTCAAGGAGCATCTTGGCGTTCACCGTGGTGGCGCCCGGCTCTACGCCGGAGATCTGCCCTACGGTTACCTCCATCTCGGTGCGCTCGTCGACGCAGACCATGCGGAGGTGATCCTGCCTGACGTCAAGAAGCACGTTCGAGTACACCGGGGCAGGATTTGCTCCTGCCGGGCCTGTGGCCGGAGTGGACACCAGCTGCAGAGGCTTTACAAACACATCTTTTTTTACCGTAAACTTCATATCTCAATCTGACAGCGCTGCTGTCATCCTCCTCTTTTCAATGGCTGGCCACTCCCTCGCTAGCAGCTCAGGATTGCGGCCTTGATATTCTCGTAGTCTGTCCTGACGGTCTGATCCTTCTCGCAGAGATTCTGGATGTTCTTGCAGGCATGGACAACTGTCGAGTGATCCCTGCCGCCGAAGCACTCCCCGATCTGCGGGAAGCTGGTCCTCGTCAGCTCGCGGGCGAGCGTCATGGCAATCTGCCTCGGGCGCGCGACCTTGCGGTACTGGCGCTTTGACCTGAAATCCTCAATCTTGAGATGGTAGTAGTCCGCCACAACCTTGATGATGCTCTCAACCGTAATGGAGCTCGCCAGGTTCTGCAGGATGTCGTGAAGGGCGGTCTTGGCGTCATTTACGTCAAGCTGCTGCTTCACCGGGCGCCCCTCCTCGCGGCACTTCTCCCTCTTCGAGGCTCCGTAGACGCTGAGCTTGTTGACAGCAGCCTCAAGCTCCCTCACGTTCGACTGGATGTTCTGGGCAACGAAGAACGCGACGTCCTTCGTGAGGCGCAGGTGCGCCTGCTCGGCCTTCGACAGGAAAATCTGCTGCCTGGTCTCGAACTCAGGGGGCTTGATCTCATAGGTGGCGCCCTGCGACAGCCTGGTCTTGAGACGGTCAGGGAGAGACACCTTCTTCGAGTAGACATCGCTCGTTACGACAATCTGGTGGTGATCGCCGAAGAGCTGGTTGAAGATGTTGAAGAACTCCTCCTGGCACTGCTTCTTGCCGGAGAGGAACTGAATGTCGTCGAACATCAGGATGTCGAGCTTCCTGAAATAGTCCTTGAGCGACTGAAGCTTCCCCGGATTGTTCTGCACGACCCTGAACGCCTCGATGAGCGTGTCGACGAAGACCCTCGCGTCAACAATCGCGAGGCGGATGTCAGGCACCTGTGCCCTGAGCTTGTTGGCCATGGCGTTGAGCAGGTGCGACTTCCCGAGCCCGGAGCCTCCGTAGATATAAAGAGGGTTGATGTTGACGCTGCCGTTGTAGACGCCGTTCGTAATGCTGTCTATGACGATATTGGCGGCGTAGATTGCCTCACGGTTCGACGGGCCGGAAATATAGTTGTCGAAGGTCTGGTTCGGGTTGACGCTGATGCGCATGATGGGCACGCCGTCCTCGCCTGAGTCCAGGGCAGCGCCTTCCTGATAGGGAGTCTCAGAGGCGATCTCCTCGGATGCCTGCTCCCCGAAGGGGATCTCGAAGCCCTCTCCGGAGTCAGTCTGCCTGTACCCGTCATCCTGGGACGGCGCAGGAGCAGCTGCAGCGGGCTCAGGAGCATAGGCTGGCCTGGGGGCAGCGGGAGCGGCCTGGGCCATTCTCTTCTGCCTCTTAGGGCACTCGGTGACGACAGTTATCTCCGTGCCTGCCACGCGCGAGGCGGCCTCTGCCACCTTGGAGACAAGCATCCTGCTGAAGTAGGCCTCGATGACCCTCGTGGGGCACCTGACCGTAAGGGTATTGTCCGCATAGGTTACGTTAAGAGGCGCAATCCAGAGGGAGTATGTCCCCGGAGAAAGACTTTTCTGAAGCTCTGCCTTGCAGAGATCCCAGATCCCGCCCGTCATTTTCTTTACCGCTCCTCTCAGTCAGCCGCACTGCCGCAGGCAGTGAAAAATAAACCCCATTTTACCACGCAGGCCGCCTTGTTTTCCACAGTCAGCCGGAGAATTGTGAAAACAATTTGCAGGCGCCCACGGTTTTTGCTCAGTTATCCACAAAACCTGCAGGAAAAGGCCGGAATTCCGGAAATTATCCACTCTATGGCGCAATATCTGTTGATATTCTGCCGTATGCCTGTGCATGATGGTGCTCACTGGCATCCTCTCATCCCGAACCCCTCAGCTCAGCTCACGGATATGATGATACCGGGCGACATGCCGGAGTTCAAATCTGATTGTCCGCTGAAATGTCATAACCGGTCCTCTCTGTGCAATTTATCATCTGAAACACGGAAGGCACGCCAGGTGACGGCGCGCAGCGCCGCGGAAAATGCCGCTCTGCGCATTTTAAAGTTGAAAAATCTGCTCCCTGTGAGTAAAATCACGCAAATGTGCCTGAAGAGCTGAATGCGCTTTCCGCCCGGCGGAAAATGCATCCCGGCTGATCGGGTTTTTGTAATTTTTCAATGGGAGTTTCAAGAATGAACAGCACGTTCCATCCTTCCGTCATCAAGCGCAAGCGCGTTCACGGTTTCCGTGCCCGCATGAGAACCAGAGACGGCCGCAAGGTCCTCGCACGCCGCCGCGCCAAGGGACGCAAGCTTCTGATCACTGTCTGATGACCGGATATGCATTTCCCAGGGAGTCGCGTCTTTTGACTCCCGCGAGTTTTCAGAGAGTTTTTAAAAATCCGGTCCGAGTCTCGTCGCCGCTCATTACCATCCTGGCAGTAAGCGGGGAAGCCGAAAAAAGCAGACTCGGCCTTGCAGTACCTAAAAAGGCACTTCACTTAGCCGTCTGGCGGAACAGAGCCAAGAGGGTAATCCGCAACAGTTTCAGGCTTCATCAGGCAGATCTGCCGCTGATTGACTGCGTCGTTGTAGCCAAGGGTGCGCTTAAGGACCACCTAGAGGGAAGAGAGCTGGAACTACTTCTGGAGAAGCTATGGAAAGTCGTCAGTCGCCGCTGCAGAAAGCTGGCGTGATGCTTATCAGGTTCTACCAGAAATTCATCAGTCCGCTTCTCGGACACAACTGCAGGTTCTATCCTACCTGTTCGGAATACACGCTCCAGGCAATAAAGATTCACGGATTTTTCAGGGGATGCCTGCTCGGGGCAATGAGGATCAGCAGATGCCAGCCTCTCAACCCCGGCGGGTATGATCCTGTACCTCCGTCTTCCGTCCGCCCAAAAGATAATAAAGAGTAACCATGGAAACCCAACGCACCTGGTACCTGCTCGGACTTATCGCCCTCTCCTTCATGATTCTCATGGCCTGGGGAGACGATCAGAGAGCAGCAGCCGCCGCAAAGCAGAGGGCAGAACAACAGGCCGTTTCAGGTCCTGCCCTGCAGACTGCCGGTACTGACGCGGAAAGCGGCACAGTAACCATCAAGACCGATGTGCTTGAGCTCAGGGTATCCCTCCACGGAGGAGATATCATTGAGGCAAAGCTTCTCAAGTATCCGAAGACCACCGAGGACAGCAGCCCGTTCGAGCTCCTGAGGAGAAGCGGCGACTTTTCCTTCACCGCTCCGAGCGGACTGATGGGCAAGGGCGGCATCGATGTTGTAAAGGACGGCAAGTCATCCCGTCCGCTCTATCAGGCATCAGCAAAGTCCTTCGTGCTGAAGGACGGGCAGGATTCAATCACTGTCCCCCTGACATTTGACGCTGGGAACGGCATCACCTACACCAAGTTCTTCGAGCTCAGCCGCGGCAGCTACAGGATCAGCACCGGCTACACCGTGAAGAACGGCAGCAGCGCTGACACCAGCGTGTACATGTACGGCGGCCTCCGCCAGAACGTCCTGCTTCCTGAGGGAGAGGGCGAGGGCAGCAGCTTCTATGTTGCCGGATCCTACCGCGGGGCGGCCTACTCATCAGATGACGAGAAGTACGAGAAGCTCCCGTTCGACAAGTTCGATGGCGACAGCCTCTACATCAGCTCAAAGGGCGGCTGGGTCAGCATGCTCCAGCACTACTTCGTAACTGCCTGGATAAGCGGGGAGAAGGAGCCGATCACCATCACCTCAGACTATGAGAAGCTCTCAAGGACTGATGACGGTGTCAGCGGCATTTACGTTGTCTATCCTGAAACGACCGTCAAGGCGGGCAGCGAGGGACAGGTGAAGGCATCGCTCTGGATCGGCCCCAAGCTCAAGAACGAGCTTGCCGAGGCTGCTCCCTACCTTGACCGCACCCTGGACTACGGCTGGCTCTGGTTCATCTCCGAGTTCCTCGTCTGGCTGATGAACATCATCCACAGCGCAGTCATGAACTGGGGAATTGCGATCATCTGCATCACGCTCATCGTCCGCCTCGCCATGTTCAAGCTCACCAAGGCCCAGTACGTCTCCTTCGCCAAGATGCGACTCGTAGCGCCCAAGCTCAAGGAGCTGCAGGAGAGGTACAAGGACAACAAGGAGGAGCTTCAGAAGCAGATGATGGAGCTCTACAGAAAGGAGCACGTCAACCCGCTCGGCGGATGCTTCCCGATCCTCATCCAGATGCCTATCTTCATCGCGCTCTACTGGGCGCTAATGGAGTCAGTTGAGCTTAGGCAGGCTCCGTTCGTTCTCTGGATCAAGGACCTCTCCATTTATGATCCGTATTTCATCCTGCCGATCATCTACGGTGTCTCGCTTCTTCTTATCCAGAAGATGACTCCGACCCCGGTAACTGACCCGATGCAGAAGAAGATCATGATGGCAATGCCGGTGGTCTTCACCCTGATGTTCTGCACCTTCCCTGCCGGACTGACCCTTTACTGGTGCGTATCGAATATCTTCACCATCGTACAGCAGAAGGTCATCTACAGCCAGCTTGAGAAGATGGGACTGCAGCAGAGGACGCCTAAGAAGCCCAAGCAGAAATAAGAAGAGCAGTGCTCCTGAATGAAGGAAGCCGCCGGGCATAAGCCTGGCGGCTTTTTTTTATTGCCTTAAGGTGTGAAGCCTAATGGACAGCGAATACCGCCATCACTCTCCCTGACACGGAAATCTCCATTCCTGGCACAAGCTCAGCGGACTTCCCCGGCTCAATGGAGTTCCTCTCTCCGTCAGCAAAGAGAGTCTGGAATGCGCGCTCCGAGGTGTTGGTAAGGCAGAAGCCCGACTCAGGCGATCCTGAAATGCGGGCAGCAGCGCTTGATGTATCATCATCTGAGGAGAGCATGCAGGAGTAGATGGCCGTTCCGTCAGTTACCGGAACGCTGCCGCCTTCACCCATGGCGATGGCCATGTTCCTGTGCCCGGTGGAATGCTCACAGGAATGGCCGGCGCACCTATCTGTGCGCATCATAGTGAGCAGAAGCTGAGGAGAGGCGAACGTCCTGGTCAGCGGATCATACCTGTTCCTGAGAAAGGCCATGGCCCTCAGCCATTCTGCCGCTGAAGGGCGGCGGTTTCCCGGACGGGCGAAAACATCAAGGAACATCTCACGGATGTCGTGCGGCAGCCGGTCCCAGAGCCCAGAGGCATCAGGATCAACCTCAGAATCAACACCGTTGCTGCCGTCCGAGAACACGAACTTCCCAGGGCATGAGAAGAGCTCTGTCATGTCCTCCCTAAGAACGCAGGGCTTCCTGAGGAGCTCAGCCCCGTCATATGGGAGGCAACCGAACAGGGCGGCAAAAAGGAATACGGCAAGAGTGTAGCAATCAGAGCCTGAGGAGGAACCTGAAGCGCTGCCGTCAAGAAGCTCAGGCGCGGTGAAGGAGAGATCCGGGATTGAGCCGCAGGGAAACTCCAATCTCTCCTCAAGCACGAGTCCTGGAGATTTGGCATCGGTGCCGGAGACGAACATGCGCCGGTCGGGGCGGGCAATGGAGCGTCCGTTCCTCTGGAGATCACAGAAACAGGCCGCGGCAGGGATGCACCAGCCGTCAATCAGCTCCCTCAGTGAGCAGCGGATTCCTCTCTCCAGGAAAAGGCTCACTGCGCAGCCCCTCTCCGGGGCAGACGCAGGCGGCGGCGCCTCTCCGGAAACGGCGCCCGGCCCGAGGCTCCCCGGATCCGTCACGCAGCAGATTGGCAGGGAGATGCCGCCAGAGGTAATGAGGCTCCGGCTCTCCGCGAGGTTCGCGTCAATGAGGCCCGACACCGTAACGTCATCGCCGCTCCCGTTCTCGCTGAGCCCCGGGAGAAACCTGCCGAGATGCTCCTCAATCCCACGGGCAGCGGCCTCCCTGCCGCTCTGTCCCAGGCCATGCTGCCAGCTGAGGAGTATTGCGGAAAGAATCAGCGCCCGGTAGAAATCGTGAGTGCCGCCGGCGCGGTTCCTGGGATAGGAGTCCTCTATCCCGTCGCTTCCCAGAAATACCGCGATGAGACGCCTTCTGCTGAGATCCGCAACGCTCCACCTGATGCCGGCCGCCGCGTCAGCGCTGCACATCGAGGTCGTGATGTTGCCGCGGCACCTCGGATCCCAGGGAATTTCGCCGAAGGAGCAGCAGAGGCCGGATCCGCCGCCTTCACCGCCTGAGAACACCGCAGCGTGCCCGTCTCCCTGCTGCAGGAGCAGAAGGTATTTTCCGTCAAGGACGAGCGCCGCCAGCAGCGTGGTGCCATAGAGATGATAGATGTCAGGCACGTCTGACATAATGAGCTTCTCCCACATAGAGAGGGGAGAGCGCCCGGCGTCTTCGAGAACCATGCGCCTCCAGCCGGAGACGATGCACCTTGCGAGGTGGGTCATGAGAGGTGAGGGATAAAGGCCTGTCAGGTCGCTCCTCCTCTCGAGCGAGAGCCTTTCTGAAATCTCCTGAATATTCCCTGAGTAGGTATCTGCGAAGCTCCTCAGCGCGTCCATGGCAGCCTTCACGGCAAAGGACGCGCCGCGGTCGCTCCTCGCGCAGAGCCTGTCGCCATGGCCGTCAGCCGTAACAGCTATATGGAACCTGCCGTCAGGTGACGACCAGGATCCGGAGCAGTCCTGCATCACGGTGCCGCTCTGCAGATGCTGGTATCCCCTGACTGACTTGTGGAAGGCGATGAAAGCCATACGGACTCCGGTAAAACATCTTCCGCGCCGCGCTGCGGACGCGCTCTCTCATCTGGCATGGCTCAGGACCGGTCATTCCGGCCGCAGGGCAAAAAGGGCATGCCATGGCATGCCCTCTTCACGAAAAACCGCAGAGCCTTGAGGCGCGGCCGTCCTCATGCCGCGCCCCGGCTCCCCGTCAGCGCGTCTGGTGCTGCTCGACACTGGTGTCGGAGTCAATGCTCTCGAGGCCGCCGCCCACTCTCACGCCTCTTACCGGGCAGGCATCGAGATAGTCAATGCCCTCGGCGAGCTTGATGTGGTTCGCGGGCTCGGTGAGCTGGTTGCTGACATCAAACGTGGACCAGCGGCCGTCGCAGAACGCCTCTGCCCAGGCATGGGTCGAGACATGCCTCTCGCTGGAGTCGTAGATGAACCCGCTCACGTACTTGGCGGGCACTCCGAGCTCCCTGCAGCAGCTGATGAAGATATGGGTATGATCCTGGCAGACGCCGGCATGCTGCGCGAAGGCCTGCTCCGCGGTGCTGCTGATGTTCGTCTGTCCCCTGATATAAGGAACCTCCGAGAGGATGTCCTGCATCAGTGCCTTGAGGTTCGCGCCGGTGTTGACAAAGTCCTTGTGCCTTTCAACAAACTCGGTGATGACCGGGCCAGCGGCAGTGAGCGGCGAGGGCTTGAGGAACACATCAGGCGGAATCGCGCCTGGCTCCGGGGCAGTGTCCTGCCCGGTGATGTCAACCTCGCCGCGCGCCATGATCTCAATCTTGTTCCTGACGCCTGTGCAGGTTACGACCGACACCTTGTTGCCGAAGCCGTCAACGACGTCGAACACGTCCCCGGGCAGGGAAAGCTGCCATTCGATAACGCTCTGGTTTGCGCTCTTTCTGGGAGAGAGCCTGACAAACTGAATGCTCTGCTTGACCACCTCGGAATAGTTGTATGTGGTGCAGTGCTCCACTTCAATAATCATTATGCAGCCTCCAGGAATGAATGGCTGAATTCTCCGGCAACCCTGTTGATCTTGCTGAGGAAGTCGGTCAGGAACTCGTCTACTCCCTGCTTGATTATATCATCGGAAGTAGAGAACCTCAGTGACGCGTACAGCTCTGCGGCAAGCTTCTTCGCGCCGCGGCCATAGTGGCTCTTTATGCCGTTCATGGTCTCATTGAGCTCATTGACGGAGCTGAGGAGCGATCTCGGGAGCGAGGGCGAGAGGACCAGCATGTCAAGCAGGTTGTCGATGGTAATCTGATCGCCGTACTGCCTCTTGAACGAGTCATCCGCGGAAAGCACGCGGAGGATGCCGGTCCAGTAGAGGTACTTGGCGATGCCGTCATTCATCGGGGTATTTCCCTGGTACTGCACGTCAAGGATTCGTGCGGTGTTGTCGGAGCGCTCGATTGACATGCCGGCCTTGATGAAGAGGTAGCTGTCGTCGCGGTCCATGGTTGAGTAGACGGATCCGAGGAAGACGTGATAGAACTCAATGATGCGGAGCATGATCATGTCGTAGCCGGTTCCATCCCAGGTGTCGAGCGCCTTGATGAGCGACACGCTCGAGGTGTTGATGCTTTCCCAGACGTCATCGGTGATGCAGCCGTGGACCGCGCTCGCGTTGTTGCGCACGTTGGTTATGGCGTTCTTGATGCTCGAAGGGTTCTCCATGTCGGTGATGAAGAACTTCAGGATGTTGGCCATGTTCAGCTCGTCATAGTGCTTGCTGAACATCTCCCTGGTACCGGTGATGTCGAGCGGAGCGGTGAGCTGGTTCACGGTGCTGATGCTGCCGCGCATAAGATTGAAGAAAATAACGGCATGCACGATTCTCGCCGTGTTCTCAGCTCTCTCCGCGTATCTCGCCATCCAGAAAAGATTTGAAGCAGTTCTACTAAGCATTGTCAGTTCTCCTCTACAATCCATGTGTCCTTGGTGCCGCCGCCCTGGGACGAGTTCACAACGAGCGATCCCTTCTTCAGGGCAACGCGGGTGAGTCCGCCAGGCACAATCTGGCAGCCGTCAGGAGACGAGAGGATGAACGGCCTCAGGTCGATATGGCGCGGTGAGATCTTGTCCCCGTCGAAGATCGGGCAGGTTGAGAGGGAAAGCGTAGGCTGCGCGATGTAGTTCGCCGGATTGGCCTTGAGCTTCTCGGTGAACTCCTCGATCTGCTTCTTGGTGGACTTGGGTCCTACGAGCATGCCGTAGCCGCCGGCGCCATGGACTTCCTTGACCACCATGTCAGAAATGTTCTTCAGCACGTACTGAAGATCCGCCTTTCTCCTGCACATGTAGGTTGAGACGTTGTTGAGGATAGGCTCCTCGGAGAGGTAGTACCTGATCATCTCAGGAACATACGGATAGATTGACTTATCGTCAGCGACGCCGGTTCCGCAGGCATTGGCGATGATAACATTGCCCTTGCGGTAGACGGCCATGAGGCCAGGGACGCCGAGGACGGAGATCGGGTTGAAGGCCAGCGGATCGAGGAAGTCATCATCGATTCTCCTGTAGATGACGTCAACCTGCTTCGGGCCGGCGGTGGTCTTCATGAACACATGGCTGTCCTTCACGAAGAGGTCGCTTCCCTCGACGAGCTCGACGCCCATCTGCTGCGCGAGGTAGGCGTGCTCGTAGAAGGCCGCGTTGTAGTGGCCGGGGGTCAGTACCACAACAGTAGGATCCTCAACCTTGGAGGACTTCTTCAGGGTATCGAGCAGCATTCTCGGATAGAGATCAACCGGCCTTACGTTCTGAGTGAGGAAAAGCTCCGGATAGAGACGCATCATGATGAGGCGGTTCTGCAGCATGTAGGAGACGCCCGAAGGGGTCCTCATGTTGTCCTCAAGGACATAGTAGTTGCCGTCGCTGTTCCTTACGAGATCGGTTCCGATGATGTGCGCGTACACGCCGCCGGGGAGGGTAAGCCCTGCCATGATCGGCGAGTAGAGGGAGTTCCCGTAGACAGCGCGCCCCGGGATGATGCCCTGCTTGATGATCTTGCCGTCATGGTAGATATCGTCGAGGAACAGGTTGAGGGCCTTCGCTCTCTGGGCGAGGCCGCGGCTGATCTTCTCCCATTCGGAGGCGGTGATGATTCTCGGAAGCGGATCAAAAGGAATAAGGCGCTCCGTTCCCTCGCTGTTGCCGTAGACATTGAATGTAATGCCGACGCGGTGGAACAGGAGATCGGTTCCCTTCATTCTCTCCTTGACTGTCTCCTCGGACACGCCGTTGAGCCACTCGCAGTAGCGCTGGTATGACGGCCTGCAGGAACCGTCATCGCGCATCATCTCATCAAACGTTCCCTTCTCGGGAAGTTCACTCGTTATGGGCATCTCTGTTGCCTCCTGAATCTGTAATAATCTTTTCAGCCAGGTTTGGGCTGCTGTTTCTGTGACGGCTTTCAAGTTTTGTGCCCGACTTTTTCTGCCCCTTTTGGTTACTTTTTAACCTGAAAATGCACTGTTAAGGGTATTTCTGAAAATCAGTGCACCGTACAGGTGTTTTGAAAAGATGCATGGCTCAATAATGGGGCAGGAGTCCCCCAGAACGGGCAGCGCCTGCAGAGCAGGCGGAAAAGCCTGCTTCCGGAGGTGCACCGGCATATGCCTGCACGTGATGCGCGCTGATGCCAGGCCAGGTGATATCAGGCGCCGGCATCTGACACCCGGACAGGAAACAGCCAGGTCTTTATCAAGGGGAGGCTGTCCGATAACCTGCATACTGATGCATTTTGTTGAATTTAGCGATAGAATCACCACGTTGATGCAAAAAGGGCCTGAAAAAATGACATACTGCGTTGCAATGAGCCTTAAACAGGGACTGGTGTTCGTCTCTGACACGAGAACCAACGCCGGAATGGACCACATTTCGGTTTTCCGCAAGCTCTACCGCTTTTCGGTTGGCCATGAGAGAACCATAGTCCTCCAGGCGGCCGGCAATCTGGCCACGACACAGAGCGTGATTGCAGAGCTGAAGGAAGGCATCGCCAAGGGCGCGAAGAAGAATCTCTACAACGTGTCGACCATGTTCGAGGCCGCGGAGCTCGTAGGGGAAACCATAAGGAACGTTATCTCCCGTGACACCTGCGAGCTCACCAAGAACGTCGCACTCGGCTGCTCCATCCTGGTCGGAGGCTATATCGAGGGCGATGACGCAAGGCTTCTCGATGTCTACTCCGAGGGCAACTTCATCAGCGCGACCATCGACACGCCTTATTTCCAGATCGGAGAGACCAAGTACGGCAAGCCTATTCTTGACCGCATAATTACCTTCGACACCTCGCTCGAGGACGCGCTGAAGTGCACGCTCGTGTCCTTTGACTCGACGATAAAGAGCAACCTCTCCGTGGGCTACCCGCTTGATCTCCTCGTAATCGACAAGGTCAACAAAATCGAGTACTACAAGAGGATAAAGGGAACCGATCCCTATCCTGTAATGATCAGGAACACCTGGGGCGATGGACTCAAGAAGGTCTTCCATGAGCTCGATGAGTTCATCTTCGATGACACCCCGCTCACTGACGCTGATGACGGCATACTGATGTAATGCGCGGAGGCAGGAGAGAGGCATGCTGCATGCCTCTCTCCTGCCTTTACTTTAAATACAGCCAGTGCTCCGCATGACCCGGGCACTCAGTGCCCAGTATGAATGCGGCAGACTGCCAGTCTGGAAACCATCATGAACAGCATCAATGACACCATAGCGGCTAGGGCAACCCCTGAGGGAAAGGGCGGCATCGGGGTAATCAGGATTTCAGGAAAGAAGGCCGCGTATGCCGCGGAGAAAGTCGCGGGAAAGCTCCCGGCTCCCCGCGAGGCAGCCTATCTCCCGCTCACAGACCGGGAAGGGCGGACCGTCGACCACGGCATAGTCATTTATTTCCAGGGCCCCAGAAGCTACACCGGCGAGGACGTCACCGAAATACAGTGTCACGGCGGGCAGTTCGTCATCGATATGCTCCTCGAGCATGTTCTCTCACTTGACGGGATCCGGATGGCGGAGCCCGGCGAGTTCACCAAGAGGGCATTCCTCAACGGCAAGCTCGATCTCACCGAGGCCGAGGCCGTCGCCGACCTCATTGACGCGTCAAGCAGGGAGGCTGCGCGCTCTGCCGCCAACTCCCTTTCAGGCGCCTTCTCCGGAATAGTTGACGCCCTCACTGAAAGGCTCACGAAGCTCCGGGCCTACGTTGAGGCGTCGCTCGACTTTCCTGACGAGGACATCGACTTCATGAAGGAAGGAGAGGTTCTGCAGAAAATCAGGAAGCTTGAGGAGGATGTAAAGGAAGCGTTTGAGGAGGCGAGGCAGGGAGTAATCCTGAAGGACGGGATGAACCTTGTCATCGCGGGGCGCCCCAATGCCGGAAAGTCCAGCCTCCTCAACCTTCTCGCGGGATCTGACAGGGCAATCGTAACTGACATCGCGGGGACTACCCGCGATCTTATCGAGTCCGACGTGAGCCTTGACGGGCTGACCCTCCACGTAACCGACACAGCAGGGCTCCACGAGTCAGATGACACCGTTGAGAAAATCGGCATCGACCGCGCCTGGAACGCCATCAGGCGCGCAGACCACATCATCTACATGATCGACTCCAGCGCCGGGCTCACTGATGATGACCGGGAGTTCCTCAGCGAGATGCCAGAGGACCGGAGCATCACCGTAGTGCTCAACAAGATAGACAAGGGAGACCGCTCAGCCCTTGAGGGCAGCGGATACACGGTGCTCCCGGTATCCATCAGGACCGGTGAGGGCATTGGGGAGCTTAAGGAGCACCTCAAGAGGTCGCTCGGCTACCGCGGGGCAGGCGAGGGATCGTTCACGGCAAGAAGAAGGCACCTCGACGCGCTTGAGAGGACGCTCTCGCATCTCAGGGCGGCTGAGGAGAATGCCGGCTCTGGCATGGCGCCTGAGCTCGCTGCTGAGGAGCTCAGGCTCGCGCAGAACGAGCTCGGGGAGATTACCGGGAAGGTAACATCTGATGATCTGCTCGGAGTAATATTCAGCACGTTCTGCATAGGGAAGTAGCTGTCTCTGCATAAGCCAGGGAGGAAGGGAAATGTTCTGTCCGAAATGCGGCGCCTCCATACCCGATGACTCCGCATACTGTCCGAACTGCGGCAGGCACGTGAAGGATGCTTTCGACAGCATAAGGAAGTACTCTCCAGACCCTGCGCAGAGGACTGGCAGGCTGGCTTATCTGCTCTCTCCCTCAGGCTGGTTTGCCTTCAGGGGGCGCATCGCGAGGTGGGAGCTGTGGACCAGGCTGCTCATTCTCACCATTTTCCTTGGACTTGCCGCGGGCCTCGGAAATGCGGCGCTCGATTATATGAAGCCTGACTGGCATGACAGCTACAGCGAAGGCTCAGCATACGAAAGCCCGCGGGAAAGATTCGGGAATTACCGGCAGAATGAAAAGCTCCGAAAGGATATCGAGGAGTTCAGGCTGATGTTACAGGGTTTTCTTGAGCTCATGTGGCTTGCCATTTTTACCCTCCTTTATATAAGGCGCCTGCATGATCTGGGCTCGTCAGGCTGGATACTGCTGCTGATACTGGTCTGCGGCGGCATATTTGCGTTCGTAATGCTTCACGGGACACTTGATCGCAGGATTGGCTGTTTTCTGTGGGTAATCATCCTGGCATCTCTTGTTATAGGCTGCCGTTCCGGCGATAAGGGGCCAAACAGGTACGGTCCTGATCCTCTTGGAAAGCGTTTCTGAGGCATCGGGAGGGCGAGTCCTACAGCAGTCCGAGCGCTCTCAGGGAGTCCCTGACAATCTCCATTCGGCTGCTGACAGGCGTGTCCTTATCAATGTCTATATTAAGCGAGAATGAGATGATCCGGCCGCGGGGCCTCACAATCCAGCCTGTGAGCCAGCCGTTCTGCACAGCGCTGTCCCCGGAAAGGCCGGTCTTGCCATAGATTTCCGTACCGTTAATGCTGTCAATAAGCAGCATGCCGCGCACCAGCCTCTGCGCCACAGATGAGACAGGCAGCGTGCCGTTAGCAAGGCGCCAGGCAAACTCTGCCTCCTGCCGGGGCGTTATCTTAAGCGGCCCGCTGAGCCAGAAGCGGTCCGGCTCACCATCAGTCCGGCAGTTGCCGAAGCCCAGAAGCCTTACGTACTCAGCCATTCTCCTGGGACCAATTCTTCCGGCAAGCTCCTGATAAACAGGAACAGCCGACGCCTTCATGGCCTCAGAGAGCGTCATGTCCCGCTCCCAGGAGCTGAGAGCCCTCTTCTTCCCGCCCCATCTGAATACCTCGTCAGGCCCGGTAAGGCCGAGCTCAATTCCGATAAGGGCGTTCGCCATCTTGAAGGTTGAGGCAGGAACGAACTCCTTCGTGCTCCTAGAAGGCTCATTGCCGAATGAGCGGTACGATGCACCGTCATAAAGGACAAGCACCCCGCTGGTTTTTGCCTGCCTGAATATACGGGCAATGCTGTCATCCTCTGTCTCTCCTGCAGAGGGCAGCTCTCTGACCTGAACGCCAGGGACAGAGGCGCATGATGAGACTGCCAGAACGGCAGAGAGAAGCACCAAGAGAGTTTTGTTCATAAGCAGTCCTTTGCGAGACACACCGCGGAGATTCATGAAGAAAATCATAGATCAGCGCATCACCCAGAGCGTAATGACAGGAATTCCTGCCCGGCAGCCATATGGATTTACGCCATAATGTGAAGATATTCCCGAGGAGATATTCCGAAATACTGCCTGAACGCCTTGTAGAAGTTGCTGGTATTGCTGTACCCTAGCATGTCCGCGATTTCCTCATTGGAAAGCGTGGTGCCCTTCATCAGCATAACGGCGCGCTCCATCCTGAGCCTGAGCAGGATCTCCGAGAACGTCCGGCCGGTCCCGCTCTTCAGAAGGTTCGAGACATAGGTGGAATTGTAGAAGAAATGCTTCCCGATTGAGTCAAGCGAGACATTCCCGAGATGCTCGCCGATGAAGGCGACCATTTTGTCGGAAACGCTCTGGGAGATGCCGCTTTTCGACACTTCCCTGTATCTTCTTGCGATCTGAAGAAGAAGCGCAGCCGTCAGAGACTTCAGCATGGCCTGCGTCTCCTCCTTAGGATCGGAGTACTCAATGACCATCATCTCAAGGAGCATCTTGACAGGGGAGTCATCAGGGAAGGCAAAGCGCAGGTACTCGGTTGAGAACTCGTTCTGCTGCGGGTCTATGAAGAAGCGGAAGATCGCGGGAGCCGAGGAGACAACCGGCAGGAAGTCCCGGTAGAAAAGCTCCTTCCTGATCAGGACTCCGACCACTGCTGACCGGCTCTCCGCATCCTGGCGGATCCCGTAACCGGAGAAGGGCTGGCCGACATAGCACTCACCCTCATGGATGGTTACGACATTGCTGCTCCGGTCGCAGAAAGCCTGGTAGCTTCCCTTATACGCGTAGTTGAAGAAATAGTAGTCCTGCCGGTGAAGCCTCTCATGGAAATCGAAGTTCCTGAGGACGCAGACCATGATGTCCTCGTCAGAGCTCCCAGGCCAGAGGCGGACAATCTCGTCCCTTCTGCCTCTTCTCACCGTGCTGAAAGTCCACGGCAGCGTCTCAAACCTTCGGGCAAGCCTCTCAAGCGCCTTACTCAGTGCCTCGCCTGGCATAATCATCTCTCCCCTGCCCTGTCCGCACATTCACCTCATGGCGGTTCATGAACTCATGCATCCATCTGTAATTATGCCACTCATCATCTTAAGATTTAGCGCTGACACACTCATATCCGGAAGATAAGATAGCCTCAGAAAAGCAGAAGAACGGCATCGCGTCGCGGGCCGGCATGCGTTTATGACAGGAGAAAAACATGTTCCAGTTTGTATTCAACAACCCGGTAAAAGTACTCTTCGGACCAGGCCAGCTGCAGAACCTTCACAAGGAGAAGCTTCCCGGCAGCAAGGCCCTGATCGCAACCTCCAACGGCACCTCGGTCAGCAAGTACGGCTACCTTGACGCGCTTGAGAAGGAGCTTGATCTCGCAGGCGTCTCCTACACCGTCTTCGATGAGGTCCGTCCAAACCCGACTGACGTCAACGTCATGGACGGCGCACGGAGGATGAAGGACAACGGCTGCGACTTCATCATCGCGCTCGGCGGCGGCTCGGTAATGGACTGCTCCAAGTGCATCGCGCTGATGGCTGCCAACAGCGGGGACATCTGGGACTATTCCCTGAGCGGAAAGGGCGGCAAGAGAGCTCCCGCAAATGACGCTCTTCCCCCATCGTCAGCTTCAATTTCGCCTACGGCAGCCGCACGCGCTGCTATGAGACCATGAAGGTATCAACGATATTCGGCCTTGCTCTGATGGCCATCGGAACGCTCTGCTTCGAGCTTATCCCCCGCGAGATGCTCTCGCTCTTCACGGATGACAGCTCTGTCCTTGACATTGGGACCTGGGCATTCCGCTGCATCGGCTGGAGCTTCCTCCCCATGGTGCTCTCCCTTACCTATCCGGTCTACTTCGAGGCAATCGACCGGGTGCTCGCGAGCTCAATGCTGACCATTCTGAGGACTGTAGTGCTGTTCGTCCCGCTCGGATACCTGTTCTCAAGATACAGCCTTGAAGCATTCTGGTTCACATTCCTTGTTACGGAGATCATCACTGCCTCAGCAGGAGCAGTGATGTATTACCGGGAGAAAAGGCAGGCCGCAAAGGCCGGCTGACTCCTTGCATGCAGCCAGTGATTCAGGCGCCGGCTGTCTTTGCCAGCAGCGTCAGCAGCTGAACCTATGAGCGTAAGGATCAATGATCTTCAGCGGAATCTGGTTCTCGGTTGCAACCTTCTGCCAGTCATGCAATGCGTCCTTTACCTCTCTGATTATGCCTGCGGCCTCATCCCGCTCAATTAGATACCTCTCTGAGGAGTCAAGCAGCGCTCCGATGTCGGACACATCGGTCTCATCATTTATAAGCAGGCGCTGAGAGCGGCCATGCGAGGGATTGAGGTCATAGACAGGTGAGAGTGTCCAGCCGTCCGGCGTAAGCAGGAAGCCGTGGTTTCGGAAATGGTCATCGGTATTGCCGAACAGGATATTGAATGCAATTCGGCGGTACAGCTCCCTGAGGTTCTGCTCCGGATTAACACAGTGAGCGGCAATAAAGTCTGCGATGTCAGGATAGCCCTTTCCGGTTGCGGTACCATCGCCGTCCCTGAGCCCCAGAAGAGCCATGGATGAGGCAAAATGGCGGCGCCTCCCATCGGAAGTCCTGTCAAAACGCCTCGAAAGCAGCACATGGCGTTTTCTTTTAACGGCGATGACACTGGTCTCAGCAGTGCTGATCCCTGCTTTTCTGGCCATAAGGTGGGCAAAGTGCTCCAGAAGTTCATTGTCTTCCTTATCTTTAACTGAGGGGAACTTTGCCACGCAGAGTCTGCCTTCAGTGTCAATAACACTGGCCTTGGGGCGGGCGCCGCCAAGTGAACATGCAGAAAGAGCAAGAGCGTCCAGCGCCTCGCAGGATGGCTGAGCGTTCTTCTCATATGCAGCCTCAACGCTCAGTGATGCATCGCAGAGAGCGCTGAGGCTTTTTACAGAAGGAACAGCGCATTGCGCCTGGCTGCCGGCACGATCAGCGCTCCCCTCGTTTCTCCAGATGATTCCGCCCATCCTGCTGAACTCATCAGTGCCAAGAAGAGTCTCAAATGAAATAGCATTCATCTTGCTTACTGATGAGTCATGCGCTCTAAGGCGCATACGGCAGAGGAGCAGCAGACGGCCCCAGCGGTCAGGGAATGTATCCCTGATAAAGGAGAATATTTCCTCCCCGTCCGCCGGATACTGCCTGCCGGCCCCGTTCCGCATGTCTCCGCCAAGCGTTATGGATCCATGCCTTACAAGCCATTCCGGAGAATACTCAAAGGAAAAGTGCGCGTTTCCCCTCACCATCCCGCAAAAGAGCGTTCCGATCAGCTCTTTCTCTCTCAGAAAGTCAAAGTCAGCCCAGACGCAGATTTTATCCAAGTCATTTACCCCTGCCGCGCTCCGGCATCCGCATGCTCTCACCTGAAGAGCATTCTGCGTGAGCATAGCCGATAATATCCATCAAAACAGCAGAGAGACGTCACAAAGAGGAGAACAGCCATGTCCAGGACCGCAATTGTCTTTCTTAAAGGGCCTTATTCGGAAAAAACCGGCGAAGGCATCGACATGCTGCTGGCCGCGTCGGCCTTTGATGAGGAGATAACGGCGATCTTCATGGGGGAAGGCGTGAAAAACCTCATAGAGCCTCCAGGGAAAAGCTCTTCGATGCCTGATCTTTCGGGCAGATTCCGAATGCTTGAACTCTACGACGTCGGAAATCTCTACGCCTCTGAAAAAGACCTTAAATTATACGGAATTGATACGTCAGAATTCATCATACAAGTAAAAGCTGTATCTGATGATGTATTAAGCTCGATTGTTCATTCAGTATCAAATATTTTAGCCTTTTGATTTAACGGCATATTTTACAAATAATTTGAAGTGCATCACACTTTTTGCAAAAGTTCCCCTGGCCTGCACCTTAATTCAGCGAATTCTGCCCCATTCCGGAAACTTTGCATCATCGTTTAAGAAAATAACGATAAATCAATAGAATATAAATTTATCTATCACTTTTCGTCTGTCTGGCCGCTCCGAAATACCCTCGCTGGCGGAGGGTTTTCAAAGTGAGACTCAGATCACAGAACAATAGAATGCACTTATATTCAGTTACGAGCTGTGCATATTTCATATTTCTGTTTTTCATCTAATATAAATATGTGTATTTATATGTTTTGTTTTTGTTTGAAAAATTTTTATTTTTCCAAAAAATCTTTTAGAGAAAATCTAAAAAATTTTCAAATATTCAAAATTTTTTTCAAAATCAGGGAAAAATTTTTCAAAAAAGCAAGTTTTTTTATATTTTTGGCAGATTTTTTGAGTTTTTGACAAAATTTTTGATTTTTGACAAAATACAGGGGTATTAAACTAATAACTAATTGATTTAATTGAGCATTGTTTGAGAATTTTGACAATGATCACAAAAACCATTTTTACATTAGTTAGTTGATTTATAAAGATTAATTTACAACTGAGCAGCCAGGCCAATGGCAAAAAATTTTTAAAATCATCGAAAAAATTTGCATTTGCAGGAAAAGAGCATATTATGAAGATGTGATGTGAATCACAACAAGTCCAGCAAAGGAGGACACCATGAAGTTTATGAACATGATTGAAAGAGTACTTGGCGACAATGAGGGTTATTCCCCGGTATCCAAGAAGTACTACTTCGAATACGTTAAGTAATTCCCACGAAGCGGATGTTCAGGAAGTTACGGATTGGCAATCCGAAGGAGAAACAAAATGAAGTTCATCGGAAACATTAAGAAGGCTCTTGGCAATAACGAAGGATATGCTCCTTTCACCAAGAAGTACTACTTCGAATACGTTAAGTAAGTTCCGAGTTGGCCGCCGGAACAGGATGTGAGGCGGCAGTTAATAATAAAAAACCGGAAAGGATTCCGGGAGGTGTGATATGAGAAACAGCTTTATCGAGAGACTGAACGAAATGTTCGGCGACAACAAGGGCTACTCTCCGTTCACCAAGAAATACTACTTCGAGTACGTAAAGTAAGTATTGGTGTCCGGAAGGGGACACGGTTTCAACAGATTGGCATGTGCCGCAGAGAAGTAAGCAGCAAATGATGCGGCACTGGTATGGTAGCAAGGGGGAAACCCCGGAGGTGTATCATGAAGTCAAGATTCTTTGCAAAGCTGAACGAGATGTTCGGTGAAAACGAAGGCTTCGCTCCGTTTACCAAGAAGTACTATTTCGAGTACGAAAAGCTGGACTAACGGAACAGCCCGCCGCCTGAGAGCGGCATAGCAGGAAACCGGAAGAGCAGTACGGTCCTGCCCCCGAAGAGAGGTCCCGCGCAGATGCGCGGGATTTTTTTATTCAGGCCGCGAGCAGGGTACTGTGCTCATGCCGCCCTGATTCATAGACTAACCGGCGCGCTCAGACGCCAGGTGCTGCTGCAGCGGAGCTATTCTGAGCAGATGGCAGCCCTCTGCAGGCTATCGGCAGCAGGAATATCGTCTTCCCTGCCAAAGCCACAGGCCGCAGGCACATTATGCAGGGCAAGCTGCCCAGGCATAAGCCCAGTGCCTCTGCGCGGAGCACAGAGATGCTCCCCCAGCCTCTGCCGATTATGGATACCAAAAAAGCGCGCCCGGGATAGACACGCTCTCAGATGATGGGATTCCGGCCTCTTAAATGCTGGCGATCAGCAGAAGTACCAGGATAATCACGGCAAGCACCGCTCCCGTGATGATTCCCCAGATGAGAAGGCTCTTGCGGCTGCTTTCGCTCTGGGCCTTTGCGTCAGCCGGCTCCGCGATGCTGCGCTCGTTGATGGAAATGGCGCTCTCCGTGAAGGCATTTGGCTTGTCCTCATGAGCAGTCTCTGCCTGGGGAGGCTGTTGAGCCTCCTCTTCATCCCGGATCCAGCCCTCATCGGAAGGCTCCTGAGAATCATCAGCACTTGCCCCCTTTGCGGTTGCTCTCTCACCGGCAGCGGGCTCTGCGGCCGCTGGTGCGGCAGGCTGTGCAGGAGACTGCAGCCCTGCGGAAGGGGCAGCCTGCGGCTCAGCAGGTGCGGCAGATGACGCAGCTGAGCCCGCAGAGGCATCTCCGGCTGATGCTGAAGTGGTTCCGGCAGAGCCTGCCTTCTGCTCCTCGGCAACCGCCTTCCTGTACTCAAGGATCAGCGCCGCTACCTCATAGCCTTTGGATGCAAGCTTCTTCAGAGCGTCCTCAGAAGTAGAGCCGACACCGGTCTTGGTCTTGCTGAGGACCGGCAGCTTCTGATCTCCATAGAGGGCCCTTGACATCTGGCGCGATGAGCTCAGAGAAAATCTGTATCCGACGATACTGTAAATCTTATTCTGAATTTCCTCTGACTTTAGCTGTGACATTATGAATCTCCGATCTCAGACTGTTTCCGTGAACCTGTGTTCCGGTCCGGAGCCGGGCCGGAAATCATCTTTCATGCTTCGCGGCACCGGCTATCTTTTGCGCGATCTTATCAGACTCTGCGCGCCAGGCGCTCTCAAGCGCGGCAACCAGCGATGGATAGCCGTCCTCCGCAAGCGGCACCATGCTCCTGATGACACCGCCTGAGAGCGTTTTCCCGTCCCTCACAAGCTCCCAGGTCCCGGCAACCGATGCATAGCCGTCATAGCGCCCGCTGAACGAGCTCAGCCTCACTGAGAGCCTCTCTGCAGAGGAATCCGGATCAGACATCCTCACCCTGATGCCGGGACGCCCGTTCTCGATATGCCACGCAAGGGCTCTCGAGAGCTGCTCTGAGAGCTCCTCGGACCAGCGGCGCGTGTCAACGTTCCTGATGACATGGTTCTGCTCCTCGAAGGCAATGGAAAGCCCTGAGACGCTGCCGGGGAGCGATATCCTCTCCAGGCTGATATTGCGGCAGCCTCTGACGCACGGGGCAACAGGGTTCATGCGCTCGCTGGAGAACATGCCGTAGTAGACCGGACCGTCAGATGACGAGCAGCCAGCGGCACATGCCGCTGCTGCCGCGGCAGCCAGAATGCCGGTAATAAATCTCTTCATTGTGCCACCTCCTTTTACTTTCCGCTTCCTGAAGGCCTGCGGGGCTCAGGCTCGCTTGTGCCGCTGCCGAAGATCAGGGAGTTCGGCTGCTCGTTGATCTTGCGCATTGCAGGACGGGTCTCCTTCATGACCGCGCTGAACTCGCGGAGCGCAGATGCCAGCTCGCTGTAAAGCTCGGCCCTCTCGCTGAGGCCGTCAGCAGCCGCGCCCAGCTTCTTCAGCGTCTCGTTGATGCTGCCGGGCATCTTCTGCAGCTCCTCATTGCCTCCGATCTCGGCAAGCGAGTCGGTGAGCTTCCTGACGGAGTCAGAGGTCTCCTTGGCCGACTTCATCATCTTCGAGGTGTTGTCTATCAGGCCTTCGACATCAAGATGGTTGAGCTTTCCGAGAAGCTGGTGGACATCATCCGCAAGGTCCGAAATCTCAAGGCCTCCGCTCGGGATGGTCGGATACGCATGGTAGGTGCCGATGACCCTCTTTTCCTTCGCCATATGGGCATCGCAGACAAGCTCGATGCGCTTGCTGCCGGTGATGAAGTTCTGCGTTGAGAGCGTGGCGTTCAGACCGCAGCCTGTAACACGCTCGGCAATGTTCTTCTTGAACTCCTCGATTGTTACCTTGCTGCCGAAATTCAGGCGGTCAGCCTGCAGCTCGATGAGGACCGGGACAGTGTCTCCCCGTCCCTGATCCGCGAAGTCAATGCCGTTGCCGGTCTCAAGCGGGACGGATACCACGCGCCCGATCTGAACTCCAAGGTACTCGACAGGGGCATCCTTCATCAGCCCGGAGACCGAGCTTCTGAACCTGACCACGTAGGGCACCGGCTCACGGTAGACGACAACCCTGCTCGCATCCTCGCTCGCATAGAGCTGAAACCTGGTGCCGGGGGCGGCCTTGTCACCCGGCCTGCTGTCAGGAGCGACGCCGAACGAGACGCCTCCGGCGATAATGCTCGCAAGAGTGTCAGTCTGAACCTGCATTCCGCCGGCGCCGAGCTTCATTGAGAAGCCGCTGTTGGTCCAGAAATGGGTGTTCTCTGTTACCAGGCGGTCAAACGGCGAGTAGACGAAGGCGCCGTACTGCATCTGGCGGTTCTCGACTGAGAACGAAGCTGAAGTGATGACGCCTACCTCATAGCCCTTGAACCTTATCGGAGTTGATACATCAACTGAGGATTTCTTGTCCTTGGAGAAGAGGATGAATGACGTTCCCTTCTCGTCGCCGTTGAGGACCCTCGGCTGATCCATCAGCTCGAACTGCCTGGAGAGCTTCTCGGACTTACCGGGGTAAAGCTCGATATACTGTCCGGACATGATGGTGTCAAGCCCGGAGACGCCCCTTACGCCGATGCTGGGCTTCACCACCCAGAACGACGAGTCCTCGCGGAGGAAGTTGTCGGTGCCGGCTGACATTCTGGCCTTTACTATGACCTTGGAGAGATCGTTCGAAAGGGAGATGGATGTTACCTTGCCGACCTCGACATTGCGGATCTTGATCAGGGTCTTGCCTGCCTCGAGGCCGTCAGCCTTCTGCGAATAGAGGATGATTTCCTCCCCGCGGCTGCTGTAATAGTCATAGATCAGCCATACGCCGATCAGAAGAGCGACAAGCGGAACCAGCCATACGGCCGACCAGCTTCCGATCTTTGAGGCCCTTGCCTTGAAATTACTGAACATCTTCTTCCGGCTCCGATTTAAGGAACAGACGCAGAGATTCAATCATGAATTCTGCCTGACCGACCTTGTCATGACAGGAAAAACATCCTTCTCTTCACTGGTGAAGGGGCCGAACGTCTATTCCATTCCTTCATGATAACTGCAACAGATGGTGCAATCAAATTTTAATGAATGTAGAAATGTCATAATGAGTCATTATCATGAATTTTTACTTGCATCCAAGCAGGCTTAAAATGGCTGTAAACAGTAAACAGTAACCTGTTACAGCCTAAATCTCGTTTTATAGTCACATAGAATACCATCAAAAACAGCTGAAAACCGGCTTAGAAGGCCGGTTTTTTGTTGCTTTTCTCGTGTGACCATA
>ONIT01000029.1 GCA_900317945.1 uncultured Pseudomonadota bacterium | reverse complement strand
AAAAGCAAGAGAACTATTTGAGGCACTAAATGTCGCGCTTGGTACTGAGTTCGATCCGAAGTCAGCGTTCAGCTGTACCTAACTACCGAGGAGGTTGTGTTTTAGCCGTTTGAGAAGCTCTTACAATGCGCGCCATGCGCGCAATGCTCCATGGATCACGAAAGCGCATAGGCTCCTGCCTGCTCATCTTCTATACAGAAAAACCAGATGCAGTGGCCGGCCGCGGAGCGCGGCATGCGCCCCATGACGCGATGTGATAGACTGCCGCCCGGCTGCAGCTTAGGGCAGGGATTCGGGGATACTGGATATGAGGCTGTCTGAGTTAAAAACAGGCGAGAAGGGCGTCGTCGTCAAGGTAACAGGGCAGGGAAGCTTCAGGAAGCGCATCCTTGAGATGGGCTTTGTCAAGGGGCACACCGTTACCGTGGTCAGGAACGCGCCGCTCCTTGATCCTGTCGAGTATGAGGTCCTTGGGGCTGAGATCGCTCTCCACCGCCACGACGCGGACATGATTGAGGTCGTGGGCGAGCATGAGGCCGCTGCTCTGGAGAATGACAATAAGCCCCTGAGCGACAGCGAGGTCCTCTCTCAGGAGCAGATGGAGGCCCTCGCCGCGAGGCGCGACAAGGTGATAAAGGTCGCCTTTGTCGGCAACCCCAACTGCGGCAAGACCAGCATCTACAACGCGCTCTCCGGCGCCAACGAGCATGTCGGGAACTACAGCGGCGTGACGGTTGACGCCCGGGAGATCCGCGTGGAGCGCGACGGCTACACCTTCATCCTCGTTGATCTTCCCGGCACCTACTCGCTCACGGCGTACACTCCTGAGGAGCGCTATGTCCGCCGCTACCTCATTGAGCAGAAGCCAGACATCGTCCTCAATGTCCTTGACGCCTCGAACCTGGAGCGCAACCTCTACCTCACCACGCAGCTCATCGACATGGATCTCCGCGTGGTGGCGGCGCTCAACATGTACGACGACCTGGAGAAAAGCGGCGACCGGCTTGACTACGTGCAGCTAAGCAGGCTGCTCGGCATTCCGATGGTTCCGACCGTGGGGAAGAGCGGGCTCGGGCTCAGCCATCTGCTGCACCTCGCGGTAATCCTCTATGAGCGCGGCGACTACGCGGGCGAGAACGACACGCTGAATCCCGCGATACTCCGCGAGATGGCAGATCTCCATGAGAAGGTTAAGGAGGGGGAGCAGTCCGGCAAGGATCCGGAGTGCTCTCCGGAGAAGTGCGCCTCCTGCCCGGTGAGGCCATCGATTTCCCTACGGCAGATCTACCACCATGTGCATGTCAACCACGGCATCACCCTGGAGCGGGCCATCAAGGACCTGCAGCAGGTGGTCTGGAAATATCCTGAGGTCCGCCGCGAGTTCTCCTCGCGCTATATCGCCATAAAGCTCCTGGAGAACAACAGCGAGGTCGAGAAGGACGTGCTGAACCACCCGGGCGGGCGCGCCGTAATCGCAAGGCGCGACGAGCTCGCGAAAGACCTTGAGAGGAAGAGCGGCCTCGACGCCGAGTCGATGATCTCGGACGCGAAGTACGCCTTCATCGCGGGAGCGCTCCGTGAGACCATGACGAGGAGCGACGAGAAGCGCAGGTCGAGATCCATGCGCATAGACGATCTGCTGACGAACCGCTTCTGGGGCTACCCGGTGTTCCTCCTCTTCATGTTCGTCATGTTCGAGTGCACCTTTGTCCTCGGCGCCTATCCGCAGGAGTGGATAGAGAGCGGCATCGCCTCGCTCAGCGCCTGGCTCGGTGCGGAGATGCCGGAGGGCGCGTTCCGCGACATGGTTACTGACGGAGTCCTGGGCGGCGTCGGCGCGGTGCTCTCCTTTGTCCCCAGCATCCTCATCCTCTACCTCTTCATCTCGCTGATGGAGGACTCCGGATACATGGCGAGGGCCGCCTTCCTCATGGACCGGATCATGCACACCTTCGGCCTCCACGGGCGCTCGTTCATCCCGATGCTGATGGGCTTCGGCTGCACGGTGCCTGCCGTTATGGCCTGCCGCACGATTGAGGACCGCCGCACCCGCATCATCACCATCCTCATCACGCCGTTCATGTCCTGCACGGCAAGGCTCCCGCTTTATATCCTGATCATCGGCGCGTTCTTCCCAGACTATGCCGCGCCGGTGCTCTTCTGCCTCTATATCTTCGGCATCGTGATGGCGGCCGCCGCGGCGAAGTTCCTCTCCTCGACCGTGTTCCCGAGCCAGGACATCCCCTTCATCATCGAGCTCCCTCCCTACCGCCTGCCGGGGCTTAAGGTCGTCGCCATGCACGCCTGGAGCAAGTGCTACGGCTACCTGAAGAAGCTCGGAGGCATTGTGCTAATCGCATCGCTCATCGTCTGGGCGCTCGGCTACTTCCCGAGGGGCACCGAGGGCATGACAGCCGCACAGCAGCAGGAGAACTCCTACATCGGGCGCATCAGCAAGGCCGCGGCGCCCGTAATGGAGCCCCTGGGCTTCACCTGGCAGATGACCGCCGGGCTTGTAACAGGACTCAGCGCCAAGGAGCTCGTGGTCAGCACGCTCGGCGTCCTTTATCCATCTGAGGCAGGAGAGAAGGCTGACAGCCTCGGGAGCCGCCTCAATGTCCCGCCTGCCGCGGCCCTCGCCTTCATGGTGTTCGTGCTCATCTACATGCCCTGCATCTCGGCCTTCGCCGCTATCGTGCGCGAGGCGGGCCCCAGGTACGCGGCTGCTCAGGCCATCGGATCAACGCTCCTCGCCTGGATCTGCGCCTTTGCCGTCTTCCGCATCGCCTCCGCCTTCCTCTAGCGTTCCCGCCATGCCGCAGCCGGGGAGACTTGCGCGCTCTCCGGCTTTTTTGAGCGGATGAACATTATGGCAGGCGCTCCTTTTGCTAAAATAGCAGGCATTGAATCTGAGAGGAGGACGGCCAAGGCCGGCAGCTGATGTCAACGAGTGAAATGCCACAGACAAGCGATGACAGTGTTTTTGATGATATCCGCCCGTGCAGGGATGACGAGGTAGACGCGGAGCTCCAGAAAATCATCCAGGACCGGACGGTAATCAACGGCATACTGAAGTTCCAGAGCAAGTCAAGCGCCCTGGCCTCCCTTGTCTACAAGCTGCCCGCCTTCATGCAGAACTTCCTCGTGGGACGCTTCCTCTCCCGCCAGGTGAGGGAGATCCACACCGTCGCCGACTTCCAGCTGCGCGTCGCGAACTTCATGCGCTCCATGAGCAAGACCACGGCTGACGGCGTCACCTACAGGGGCTTTGACCGGCTTGATCCGAAGCTTGGATACCTCTTCATCTCGAACCACCGCGACATCTCCCTTGATCCCGCCTACATCGACATGGCGCTCTACGCGCATGAGATGCCGACCGTCAGGATAGCGATAGGCGACAACCTCCTCCGGATGCCGGTCGCGACCTCGCTCATGAGGCTCAACAAGAGCTTCATCGTCAAAAGGAGCGTCACCTCGCCCCGCGAGAAGCTGAAGGAGCTCACCAAGCTCTCGGAGTACATCGGGCTCTCCATAAAGGAGAACAACTCCATCTGGATAGCGGAGAGGGAGGGACGCGCCAAGGACGGCAATGACCGGGCCGAGACCGCGGTCCTCAAGATGCTGGGGCTTGCCGGCCGCCTGCAGAAGAAGAGCTTCGCGGAGTACATGGCGTCCCTCCGCATCGTGCCCGTCTCCATCACCTATGAGTTCGATCCGAACGATATGGCGAAGGCCGAGGAGCTTTCGGAGAGGGAGAAGCACAACGGCGAGTACCACAAGGAGAAAATGGAGGACATCGACACCATCACCCGCGGCATCAGGGGCTACAAGGGCAGGGTGAGCGTCGTCGCCGGCGAGCCGCTCTCCTCCGGCTTCTCGAATGCCGAGGAGCTTGCCGCCATCATAGACCGCTTTGTCTGGGACAACTACCAGATGTACCCCAGCACGCTCATCTCCGCGGGGCACGGCGACAGGTGCACTGACGCGGAGAGGAAGAAGTTTGAGGACAGGATAAACGGCTATCCCGAGGAGCTCCGCGGGAGGATCCGCTCTATGTACGCGAGGCCTTATTTCAACCTCCATCCTGAGGAGCTGCCTGAGGCAGGGGACGCAAAGGAGCCGGAGGAGAAGGCCTGATCCGGAAGTCTTACCGGAGCCTCAAAGCCGCGCAGGCGGAACGCGCGGCGTTCCTGTGCTAAACTGAAAATACCAACCACCCATATAGCCTCATCCGCGGCCGAAGGAGTCCGCAGATTATGAATCCCTTAGACCTTGAAGAGGTCCTGACGCCGGCAGGCATCGCTGTAATCCTGGCTCTCACCCTGCTTTCCATCTCAGTTTGGTACGTGATAATCGCAAAGACCTGGAGCCTCGTCTCAGTGAGGAGAAAGGTGAAGGCCCTCTCCCTCAAGCTCATGGCAGTGAAGAGCTTTGATGACATGTGCGACGTGGTCGGCAGGGTGCCGGAGAACCCCTATACCAGGACAGCCGAGGCCGGGATCTCCTGCAAGGTGGTCCTTGACTCCAGTGAGCGTGAGTTTGAGCGGCCGGAGTATGAGGAGATCGTGCGCACCGCGCTCGGGAAGCAGCTCAAGCGGGAGCGCCTCCGCCTCCACTCCGGGCTCACGCAGCTCGCGCTCGCGGGCTCCACCGCTCCCTTCATCGGGCTCCTCGGAACTGTCTCCGGTATAGTCTCTGTCATGGCCGGGCTCGGCGCCGGGAACGGCTCAGTGGAGTCGGTCGCGGGGCCCATCGGCGAGACGCTCATCCTCACCGGCGCCGGCATCCTGACCGCGCTTCCCGCCGTGTTCGCCTGGGGCATCTTCAGGCGCCTCGCGGAGTGCGAGTACGTGAGGCTTGAGACCTTCGCCGAGTCGGTCCACACCTTCCTCGTGAAGGATGTCATGCTGTTCGGGCACGACTGATGGGCTTCGGGGGAGGTGAGCCTGAGGAGGAGGTAAGGCCATTCATGAATGTCGTGCCGTTCATCGACATCATGCTGGTCCTCCTCGTCGTGTTCATGCTCGCCGTGCCGGCGCTGCAGAAAAGCTCTGCGGAAAAGAGCGCCGAGCCCTCAGCAGATGGAGGAGACGATGCTGCCGTCCATGAGATCTGCGTGTCGGGCGGCGGCCTTTCCCTTGACGGACGTAAAACGGATGAGGCCGCGCTCAGGAAGGCCATCTCCGATCCCGCAATGCCTGCCACTGGCACCATAACCCTCGCGGCTGCCCCGGGGACACCATGGTCCGAGGTGCTCCCCGTCATGAGGCTTCTCTCGGAGAGCGGCAGGAGCAGGGTATCGTTCTCCGTCTGCAGTGAGGGCGGGAGCTGATCCGGGGAATGCCATGAGGATTTTTGTCTCCCTTGCTCTCCTTGCTGCCGCGGCGGCCGTTTCGCTCTTCCTCGGCAGGGCGTCGTTCTCCCTCGACTTTTCCGATCCGGTATATAAGGACATCGTGCTTGACTGGCGCCTCCCCAGGATCATCGCCGCGGTCCTCGTTGGCGGCGCGCTCTCCGCGGGCGGGGCGGTCCTGCAGACCTCCTTCCGCAATCCCCTCGTGTCTCCCGATCTCCTTGGCGTCTCCGCCGGGGCCGGTCTTGGGGCGGTCCTCGCCATGTACCTGGGCGCAGGGCACGGCATCGTGGTTACCGCGGCCTTCCTCGGCGCGATTCTCGCGGTCCTGCTCTCCTCCCTTGCCGCGGCGTTCGCCGGGCGCGCCTCAGTCCTCTCCCTGGTTCTCTCCGGCGTGATAGTCTCCGCGTTCGCCGGGGCCTGCCTCTCCCTGACGCTCCTCCTCTCGGATCCGGCGAAGGCCCTGCACGGCATGATGTTCTGGCTAACGGGATCCCTCTCGATGGCCGGACTGCAGCAGCTCCCCTGGCTCGCGTCTCTCGTGCTGCTGCCGCTCGGGCTCATCATGCTCTCAAGGTTCAGGCTCAGGATGCTGCTCCTTGGTGACAGCGGCATAGCGCTCTCCGGGGTTGATCCCAGGAAGTCGAGGCTCTGGTTCATCCTCCTTGCATCCCTGATGACCGCGGCGGCGGTGTCGGTCTCCGGGATCATCGGCTGGGTCGGTCTCTGCGCGCCGCATCTCGCGCGGATGCTCTCAAAAGATCCCCGCGATCTGGTTCCTCTTTCGTTCACCTCGGGAGGCATCATCCTTCTCGTCTGCGATGACGCGGCAAGGTGCCTTTTCCCCGGGGAAATCCCTGTCGGGCTCATGACCGCGGTCATCGGCGCTCCGGCGTTCATCCTGATTATGAGGCGCTATGGCAGGCAGTCTGATTCTTGAGAGGTTCCGCGCGGCTCCCGGGAAGGCGCTCTATCCTGAGGTCTCGCTTGAGGCAGAGGAGGGGAGCATAGTCGGGATCCTGGGGAGAAGCGGCATCGGGAAGACCACGCTCCTCCGGGCGATCCTGGGGACGGTTCCGTCCGCGGGAAAAGCCTTCATAGGAGACGAGGACCTCGGAGCTCTCACTCTTTCTGAGCGCGTCATGAGGTTCGGCGTGGTGCCGCAGGACTCCTCCATGCTCCTCCCTCTTACCGTTGAGGAGGCGGTGCTGGCATCGCGCGCCGGCAGGTACGGGATATTCGGGAGGCCGGCGGAGTCTGATCATAGGGAGATGCTGGAGACGCTCCGGGAGTTCAGGATAGAGGTGCTCAGGAAAAGGGCTTGCTCATCGCTCTCGGGCGGCGAGCGGGAGCAGGTCCTGATGGCCTCGGCATCCTTCAGAAGGTCCGGGGCGTATCTCCTTGACGAGCCGGAGTCAGGGCTTGATCCGGCGCTCCGGGCCCGCTTCATCAGCTTTGCGGCAGGAGAGGCAAAAAAGGGCGGCACAGTCCTTATCGTTACCCACAATCCGGACAATCTTCTCCGGCTTTCGCGGCTTGTACCAGTAAAGGCGCTCCTCCTCTCGCGCGATTGCGCAGAAGTGATGGATGCGGAGGATCTTTCCGCTGAGCTCCTTGGAGAGCTCTACGGGGTCCCGATGGCGGAGAGCGGCGAGGGGGCGATGAGGCATTTCGAGGCAGTGCCATGGAGCGGCTCAATGCCGTCGCATCCTGCGGCTGACTGATGCGGGGCAGGGGCGCCGTATGTTCTGCGACGTTTTATAATAGGAGCAGATCTGCCTGAAAATGGCGCGTCAGTATCACACTTCATCACTTCTGAAAAAATATGAACAGATGCCAGACTAGAGAGGACTCACAGGCAGGGCACAGCATGCTGCTCTCCGCCGTATTCCTTATTGTGCTTATCGCCTCATGCGCCATATCATCATCGGCGTACCTTGGTGTCAACGGAAACATGGTGTGGCGGCAGAGCGACTCGATTGCCCAGATCCTGTCATTCTCAGGCTGGAAAGGGCTCAGCCCGATGGACGACTTCCTTGGCAGGCCGTCCTGGTACGCGACACCGGTCTATGAGCTCATCGTGAGCGCCGCGGCCGGAATCACCAGAATCAGCGGCCCGCAGGGATTTCTGACGGCTGCGGTATTCACCGACCTTGCCTGCTTCTGGCTCCTGCTGTTCTCCGGATACCGCCTTGCGGAGAAAATCAGCGATGGGAGCGGGCTTTGGCTCATTTTCCTGCTCTCTGTCTCGCCGCTCTACCTACATTACTACTCAGTGCCTATTCCTGACACAATGGCGCTCGCGCTCTCAGTGACCGCAGTCTCGCTCCTCACCGGAGAGTGCCGGGGGATCCTGCGTCAGTCTGCCGCTCTGCTTGCCCTGTCAGTGGCCTGCTTCATCAAGTCGCCGGTGCCATTCGTCCTGATGGTTTTCTTCCTCTCCCGCGAGCTCCTTTTAGGGCATCTTATAAGCAGGCGGAAGCTGCTCATTACCGTGTCGCTTGTAGCGCTGCTGTCCGCTCTCCTTCCGGAGTACCTTAGGAACCACTTCCTCAGGAGCAGCGGCGCCTTCTTTGCCCAGGATCCGGAGTGGTATTTCGGGACTCTGGACGACAGGCTAAGCGCCAGGTTTTGGAAGACCATGGTTAACCGCGTGACCAAGGCTGCCCCGTTCCGGGGTGTTGGAGGCTTTCTGGCCATATCATCGGCGGCAGCCTTCATCTGGTGCGTTCTGAAGAGGAGACTCTCCGCGTCAATACCATTCGCGGCGGCTTTTCTCTCGGGTTGGCTGGTCTTCGCCAATGTCTTCTTCCTGCACGACTACTACTCGCTGCCGACCAATTTCATATTCTTCCTCGGCACCGCAATCTGCCTCCGCGCGGCAGCGCGCAGGCTTCAGCCGCTTCCGGAGAGGATTGGGAAATTCTGGCCTTATGCCGTGGGGCTGCTTGCCGTCATACTCACCATCTCCGGGAACTCGATTAACGGACGCAGGGAGGGAGACTTTCCGCGCGCCGCGTCGTGGTTTCTCCGTGATACTGACGTGATGCTTTACTCATCTGATATAGTCGGATATTTTGACGATGCCATAGTTCCAGGCGGGCTATTCCTCACTCCGCTGAGAAGGATCAGCCGGCAGGAGCTCGAGAGCGGATGCGGAAGGTACCTTGCCGGATACCGTGCAGTTGTCGTTCATGACGCGAAAGGATCCGAGTGCCTCCGGCAGGCAGCCGCAGAGGCATCGGTATTTGCCGAGGATGACGGATATGTCCTGTGGATATCAGGGAATGATAATCATGGCCGGCCTTCCGGAAAATGAAGTTCAGACAGTGATTTCGAGAACCAGTCCCTCAATGCCGATGATCTGGCTCTCGTAGTAGCCGTCGCCTGTTACGCGCGGCCCTGAGACAACCTGATAGCCGGCGCTCCGGAGCCTCTCCGTCAGGCCGTCAACGTTCTCCCGGCTTCCGGTGCTGAGGGCGAGGTGGATGAAGCCGCAGCGCCTGCCGTTCCCGGTGTCAGGCGCGAGATCGGGGAAGTTCATGATCTCGAGGCGGGCGCCGTCATCAAAGGTCAGGAAATACGACGAGAACCCCTTGCTGTTGCGGTAAAGCGCCCCGGCCTTCGCTCCGAAGAACTCCTGGAAGAACTCCCGGGTCTTCTCCAGATCCCTGCAGTAAAGCGCGACATGCTCTATTTTCATTGCTCTGCCCCTTAGGATGATGTTCTGAGGATGTTTCCCCGGAAGGCTCTGGGAGCCTGCCGGTTTGCGGTTAAGTTCTTATCACAGGCGGTGTTTTCGCGCTGCTGCCTGTGTCTCAGAGTGTGAAGCTGAAAGTAAAAAGGGAAGCGGTGTTTTTTTTGCAGCCTGCAGGATGCTGTGCTTTTCTGCCAGACAGCAGGGCGGAGCAGGCTTACGTCAGCTCTCCCGGAGCAGGCGGTGAGCCTCCTCCTCCGGGCATCCGAGCTGCTCCGCAGCAGAGCAGAACCTCCCTTTCTCCTCCTCTGACGCCATCTGGTCTCCCCTGACAATCTCCCGAAGGATGCTGAGGAACGCGCTGACTCTCTCGTGGTCATTCTGAAAGAAGCACATCTCCCGCCAGAGGCTCCCCTCTGTCCGGGACGCCTCCATGAGCTCAGCCTCAAGATCCTCATCGCCTTTGGAGAGCATCGAGAGCTGCCTCATCAGCGCATATTCAAGATCCGGGCTCATTTCTCCGGGGCCGGCGATATATCCTGCCGCCGCGGCCACGCACCTCGCGAAGGCGAGCTCCTCAGCGGGCATCGCGAAGGCCTTCGCTTTCCGCCTCATCTCCTGCTCTTTACTCTCCGTGAATGAGCGGAAGCTGCCAGCACCTCTCTCCTTCCTGGAAAAGAGGCCCAGAAGGCCGGAGCCGGAATCCTCATCATTAAGGAGCAGACGCTTAAGCACGATGATGAAGGCGAAATAGACGAGCGAGAGGAGTATTTTCGCAAGCGGCGTGAGCTCCGGCAGCCTCACTCCTCCGAGAAAGAGCAGCACTGAGGCAATGGCCGGCGCAAAGGCTATGAGAAGGAAGAGTGCTTTCATCTGTCCGCATGCTCGCTGTGCGGAATCTCAGATCCCGCGCTGCTCCTTCACTTTGTTCCAGGCGTCAGTGATGGCCTCGAACTTCCGCTGGTACATCAGCATCACCTCCCCGCTGTAGCCGCGGTTCCTCACCTTGTCAGGGTGGTAGCGCTGCGCGAGGCGGAGGTAGGCCTTCCTGATCTCGCGGCTGCTTGCCGTGTCCTTCACGCCGAGGATCCTCAGCGCGTCGTCGTATGACACCGCAGAGGAGGCGCCGCCCGACCGGGAGCCGCCTTCGCCGCTGTCCCAGTATTTTCTGAAGCGGGCGCTGTCGTGAAGCATGTTTATGGCCTCGTCCGCGGAATACCCGAAATGCCCCGCTATCTCCGAGAACCTGCTCCTCTCCCTGTCAGAGACCACCGCGTCGCCGATGATAATCTCGGCGAGTATGCCGAAGAACACGCTTACGCGCTCAGGATCGTTCCCGAAGAAGCACATTCCGGCCCAGCTCTCTCCCCGTGTCCTGAAGATACTCAGAAGCTGCTCCTCCAGCGCCTCGCTGCCTCCGGAGAGCTTCCTGAGCTGCTTCCTTACAGCATACTCGATGTCGGGGCTCATGTCCTCGGAGCATTCGATGTAGCCTGCCGCGGCGGCGACGGCCCGGATGAAGGCGAGCTGCTCTGCCGGCATCTCGCCGTGCCGGGCCTGCCTCGCCTTTTTCTCCTTCTCGCGCACCATGGCGGCATAGTCCCTGAAGAGCTTCTCCTCGGGGCTCTCCTTCCTCTTACCGAAGATGCCCAGGAGATCATCAAGCCCGAAATCGAACATCAGTGCCCTGCTGAACGCTGCCTTGACCGCGGCAATGTACATCAGGTAGATGACAAAGAGACAGGCCTTTACCGAAAGCGGCAGCACCTCAGCGAAGCCCGTGACGCGCAGGACGAGCCAGGCGGCGATGCCGGGAGTCAGGATCATGAAAAAGAAGAGTGATTTCATATATATTCCGGTCTGATATGGGGAGACGCTTGCGTGCATCCCCATGCGGCTCAGATCCCCCGCTTTTCCCTCACTCTGTTCCAGGCGTCGGTTACTATTTCGAACTTCCGCTGGTACATCTTTATCACATCCTCGCTGTAGCCGCGGTTCCTGACCTTGTCAGGATGGTAGCGCTGCGCGAGGCGCATGTAGGCCTTCTTGAGGTCGCGGTCGCTCATCTCATCCGTGACACCAAGAGCCTTCAGCGCGTCCTCGTATGACGAGCCCGCGCCATCCGCGCCTCTGCCATTCCCGCTGCCTGAGTCCCAGAAGCGCCTGAAGCGGGCGCTGTCGCGGAGCATGCCGATGGCCTCCTCCGCGGAATAGCCAAAATGCCCGGCAACCTCAGAGAACCTGCTTCTCTCCTCATCGGAGACCACCGCGTCGCCCACGATAATCTCGGCAAGGATGCTGAAGAACACGCTGAGGCGCTCCGGATCGTTCCCGAAGGAGCACATGGCGTACCAGTCGCCCCGGTGCGCGTCGAAGATGGACATCAGCTCGCTCTCGAGGGCAGGGCTGCCGCCGGAGAGACGCCTCATCTGGCTCCTGACGGCATAGCCGAGGTCCGGATTCATGCCCTCGCCGCCTTCGACATATCCTGCCGCGGCGGCAACAGCCTTCACGAAGGCGAGCTGCTCTGCGGGCATCTCATGCCTGTCCCTAGCGACGCGCTCGCGGATGGCCCTGTCGTTTATCGACTCGCCCTTGGGCGTCAGAAAGTCAAACGCGTCCCCGAAGAGCTTCTCTCCTATCGGCATATGAGCAGCCACGATTTTGAGCACGTAACCGCCGATGAGCACGCAGATGATGGCAGTCAGGCCCTCACTGAGCGTCAGGCGGGGGCGCCCCGCGCAGTCGCGCACGCAGGCAGTGAGAAGAGGCAGCGCGGAGGCTGCGGCAATGAGGATGGCGGAACGGCAGCGGGATGTTTTCATGGATGTGCCCAGCAGGGAGTATGTATCAAGGTACCGGGGCGCTTTCCGCCCTGGATGATGATCTTATCCGAAAATCAGGCATCTGTCCTCTGGCAGCGCGAAAGACCGGCTCCCTGCCGCTTTCGCTCCTGTGTCAGATCCCGCGCTCCCTGCGCACCGCGTTCCAGGCGTCATTGACCTTCTCGAACTTCTGGGCGTAGACCTTTACGACATCCTCGCTGAAGCCGCGGTTCCTCGCCATGTCCGGATGGCAGCGGTGGGCGAGGCGGTGATAGGCCCTCTTGACGTCCCGGTCTGTAGAAAGCTCTGATACGCCGAGTATTCTGAGCGCCTCCCCGTAGGACATCCCGCCGGCGGCTGACGCTCTCTCACCCGCGTTCCAGGACCTCCTGAAGCCGGAGCTCCCGCTGATGTATCCCAGCGCATCATCCTCGGTGCAGCCGAACCAGGCGGCAACCTCGATGAAGCGCCTCCTCTGCTCTTCGGAAATCCGGTATCCGTCCTCCATGATTCCGGCGATGGCGCTGAAGAACCTGCTGAGCGCCGCGGGCTCCCGGTAGAACCGGCACAGTGTCCGCCAGGTGCTCTGGCTGGTTCTGAAGACTGTCCAGAGCTCATTCTCCAGGAGGCTGTCTCCCCCCGCGAGCGTCCGGAGGCGCTTCCTCACGGCGTACACGAGATCCGGGGACATGTCCTCGTTCTCCTCGATGTAGCCGGCCGCGGCGGCGACCGCGCGGGCAAAGACAGCTTCCCTGTTGTCTGAGGCGCCGCCGGGCCTCCCTGATCCGACGAAAGGCCTCCGGCTTTTCCTGAGCTTTTCCCTGATTGCATTCTGATTGATGCTGTCATCGGAGCGGAAGAACGATGAAAAGTCAATGTTATCCGTGATAATCATGAAAATAAGGAACAGTGCTGTTATTCCGATTTCCCATTTGGCGAAATCAGCATCTACAGGATCCATATTCAGCTCTTCTCTCTCAATCTGCCGCATGATGCGGCTGCGCTGTTCAGTAAGTGGTGCAGACTGTCCGCATTCTGCGTCCGGTGTCCGGCCATAACACTATGATGCCGGAGCGTTTTCCGGCAGGCTGACGGATCATATACGAAATCTTAATCGTGAGCTGCCGGACGCCTCTCAGCGCAGGCATCAGTGTCCCAGTTCCGACTGCCGCAGAAAGCCCGGGCGGGGATGACAGGTGATGGTATGATTGATGGTGGCCTCAGGACCTGTGCGCAGCTCAGGACTTGGGCCGGGCATTCTGGAAATGAGAGAGGGGAGGGCGCTGTCGCTGCGACAGTAACGAATGAAAAGGAGCTGGGAAAGGCTCTTAAGGATGATGAGGATACGATTGTTATCACGGGGAAGCTTGGTGCAGCCGTAATCACCATCAAGGCGAAGGGCAGGGTAGCCTGGCTGGTTGCCGCCGGGGCCATCGGCGTGGCCGCTGCCGCCGTGCTCTCAGCTCCCATTACCGGAGGAGTCTCCGGCATTGCCGGGATTGCCGCGGCGCCTGCGGCGGTCGGGATCCTGGGCGGGGCGGCAACTACTTCCGCCATTGCCATCGCCGTAGCCGCGGGCGGAGTCAGCGCTCTCGGGAAGCTTAGGAAATACCGGGTTGCGGAGAAAACTGAAGGGCGCGTGGTTCTCCGGAGAAAGTGAGCGGCGGCTCCCCGGCTTCATGCGCGGCTCTTTTGGGAGAACAGCTGCCGCATCAGATCCCGCGCCTTGCCCTGACGATGTTCCAGGCGTCTGTTACGGCCTCGAACTTCCTCGCGCAGCTCGCGATGACGTCCTCGCTTAAGCCGCGGCTCCTCGCCTTGTCAGGGTGGTAGCGCTGCGCGAGGCGGAGATAGGCCTCCTTTATTTCCCGGTCGCTCGCCGATTCACTGACGCCGAGGATCATGAGCGCGTCCCCGTAGTTCTTTGCGCTGCTCACCGCTTCAGTGTCTCCCAGGTCCCAGTACCGCCTGAAGCGGGCGCTGTCAGGGAGCAGGTCAATGGCCTCGTCAGCCGAGAGCCCGAAATGCTGTGCGACCTCGGCAAAGCGCGCCCTCTCGGTATCCGAGACTTTATTGTCCCCGAGGATGATTTCAGTGATGGAGCTGAAGAATGCCCTGAGCTTATCCCGGCCGCCGGCGAAGCTGCAGGTCCTGTGCCAGTCGCTCCCGCCGTGCCTGAAGATTACCCACAGCTCGTTCTCAAGGATGGCGTTCCCTCCGGCAAGCGCGTTCAGCTCTTTCCAGATGGCGTTCCTGAACCCGGGGCTCATCTGCTCGGAGCCTTCGATGTAGCCAGCCGCCGCTGCGGCGCTCCTCGCGAAGGCGAGCTGCTCAGCAGGCATGCCGCTCCTGCTCTTCTTCATTTCCCGGTCAAGACGCTCCCTGATCCTCCTCTCATTGACCGGCTCATAATCCGGCTCATAAACTGAATTGTGATCATAGTCATGACGGCCGTGGTTATGTCCATGTCCGGGCGAAAGGTAATTTGTTTCAAAAATTATATGGTAGACGCCGGCAGGGAACATCAGGCAGAGCAGAATGACAAAAACTATCAGAATATGTTCGGTCTCGGCTCAAGAATCAGTTTGATCAGGACAAAAACCAGCGTCGCGCCGGCAAGCACCATTGAAAATATCAGCAGTTTCTGAGATGAGTCCCATTTCTCTTTCATGTTTTTTCCTTTTGTGTGTCCGGTGCGCTGAGCGCGCTGCATGCGCGCAGGGAAGAGCTGCTCTCTGCGCTTGATCATATCCGAAAGGCAGTGAGGATGTCAGGTGATAAGCCTTTGACTCAAGAGCGTAAGGCCTGGCACAGGCCTATGAATTTGTAAGGTGAGCCTGACAGTTTTTAATGGTATTATTGAGGGGAAAACTGATTAGGTGCGGGAGAGGAGCGCGGACGCGCGCAGTCTCCCGGGGAAAGAGGAGGCACTCTGTGCCTTAGGCTTAAGGAGATCTGATGAGAGTTGCAGCAGCTTACGACAACGGAAACGTCTTCCACCATTTCGGGATGACCAGCGAGTTCAAGTTCTATGAGATTGAGGACGGAAAGGTCGTCTCCACGGAGATAAGGGACACCGGCGGGGCGAAGCACCGCGACATCGTGTTCTTCCTTAAGGACTCAGGCGTTGACACTCTCATCTGCGGCGGCATCGGCGGCTGCGGGCAGAGGCTCCTCGCCGAGAACGGCATTAAGCTCTTCGGCGGCGTCTCGGGAAGCGCTGATGAGGCTGTTGAGAAGCTCATCGCCGGAACTCTCGAGTGCGGCCGCATGGACACCGGCTGCTGCCATCACGATCATGCTTATGATGATGCGGAGAAAAATTAAACTGTCATGCCAGTTTGCGCTGCGGCGGCACATCCCGTATAATTATGCCATGGCCCGGAGCTCTTTTTCTGTCACCTGACTGCCTGGCCGGGAGCTGTATTGATAGTGGGAAAGCTGAGCGCGGCAATTCTTGTTGATGCGGATGATATGCCGCGGGAGGCGCTGAATGATGTTTATTCAGCGTTCAGTTCAGGCTGTGACATCAGGGTGTTCCGGGTTTTCGGAAATTCAGCGAAGCTGTCGGACTCCGGATGGACGGCACTTTCCGCGAGGCTCCCGCTGGACTTCAGGATGACGCCGAACAACAGCCCGGGCAAGTCATCGGCATCACTCGCACTCGCGCTTGACGCGATGGATCTTCTGTTCACCCATCAGATAGACACGTTCTGCCTCTGCTCCGAGGGGAGTGATTTCTCGAGGCTCGCGAGGAAGCTGAGGGGCTACGGGAAACAGGTCATCGGCATCGGCGAAAGCAGTTCCTGCCATGCGTTCCGTGCCTCCTGCGGAAGCTTCCTCAACCTGTCTGACATTGCGAAGGATAAGGGAGCCAGGCTCAAGTCGCTGATCGGCGTACAGAGCTCTGGTGCCTGCAGGGATACTGAGGAGCATCATGAGCAATGCAGCCAGGGTAGCTCAGGCCCGGAGCCCGGCAGCAGCGGGCAGTCAGGGAAGGAAGCGGCTCCGGGCTCCCGCACTGAGCCGGGCAACAGGGCCATGCAACAGACTCCGGCAATGCTGGCGGTTCCGGCCCCATGCTCGGTGCCGGGCCCCAAAGTGACTGAAACAAAAAAATCCTCAGGCAGTGAAGTCAAGGGCGTGCAACCAGTCCCTCCCAAGGCCAGCGCCTCAGGCGGAACGCAAAGTCAGGAAAAGCCTAACGCCATTGGCGGCGACGGACTTGACAGGATCGTGTATAAAGCTTTCCTGGCTATTTCCGCAAAAAATGGCAAAGTGTGCCTTGCTCAGATGGTGCTGGCTGTCAGGGCAGCAATTCCGGGATTCTCCCTGAGCAAATACGGCTTCAGCAAATTCAAGAAGTTTCTCGAGTCCTTCAGTTTCCTTGAGGTTAGAGATCAAGATGTGATCCTGAAACAGTCCCCTGCTGGCGCCGGCAGTGCGAAAACGCAGTCATTAGCAGTTTCCGGGATTGGAAAGCTCATCAGAAGCGTCTATCAGCAGCTCTGCAGCAGTCAGGGCAGCAGCGCCATCACCACGAGTGACCTCTGCAATGCGCTCGTAAAGGCGAAGCCGGGCTTTTCAAGCAAGCAGTACGGCTGCCCCAATTTCCAGGCTCTCCTGAAGTCGCTTGGGTTTGTGAAAGTTATACCGCAGAAGGGGAAGCCCCCGCTGGTAAGGATTGAGGGCTGCTGATTTGAGAACTATGGACGAGAAAAGAGAGACCGGCATAGCAGTGCTTATCGACGGGGAGAATGTCGGAGCCTCCTTCGCAGGGAAGGTGCTCGGCATTCTCCGCAGCCTTGGCCGGATTGACATCGGAAATGTCTACTTTGACCTGCAGCGCGGGCAGTCCGTGGAGTGGATCAGGGATCTTCCCTCGCTCCCGCTTGAGCCGGTCGTTACCGCTGTCGAGGAGACCGGCAGGAGCGGATCTGACATCAGCCTGGTCCTTGACGCCGTAGAAATCCTCCACACCCGTGACATCGGTATTTTCTGCATCTGCTCGTCGGACGGCGACTTCACCGGCCTTGCACGCTATCTTAAGGCCCATGGGAAGGAAGTGATAGTCGCAGGCAACATGTCAAAGACACCATCCTCGCTCAGGGTTTCGTGCGACAGGTTCATTGATATCAGTAAGCCTGAGAGCGCCATGGCTGCAGATCTGAAGAGCTGCGTTCCTGCAGCACGGCAGGCAGAAGAAGATCAGGCGGTCGGGAAGAAGGCTGCTCTCTCCGGAAAAGCATCAGGGCCTGGGCAGGCTGAGGCCGCAGGCAGCGCAGAAAGAGCAGTGGAGATCCCTGAGCCGGAGGCTCCTGAGAGCGCCGCTGATGAGGCAGGGGCAGAGATGACTGTCGTTCCGGAACCGGAGGCTCCTGAGAGCGCCGTTGCCGATGGCGGATCTCAGATGACTGCCATTCCGGAAGCTGAGTCTGAGCCGGACTCTGCTGATGAGACCGGGGCTGGGATGATTGCCGTTCCTGAACCGGAGACTGAGCCGGGCTGTGCTGATGATGCCGGATCCGGGCAGCTTGAGCTTTCTTTCGGCGGGTCGTATGAAGCTCCGGCCGAGCCGGAGCCTCAGGAAGAAGGAGTACTTCCGCCTGAAACAGCAGAAACTCAGGAAAGCGTGTCAGGCCCTGTGGCAGGTGACAATGAAGCGCCTTTACCAGAAAACGCAGAGACTGATGAGCAGCAGGAGGCCCTGAGGTACAGGGCGGCAGCTGCAGTGCGTGACATCCTGGATGAAAGCGAGGGCAAAAGCATGGATCCCTCCGCGCTTCAGCAGAGGCTCAGGAGGTGGCTCCCTGACTTTTCCGTGAGGAAGCTCGGCTTCAGGAGGTTCGCAGATTTCCTTGTGTCCCTTGAGGGCGATGATGCCATGCCGCAAGCGGCTGAGGGCATTGAGGCAGACACAGCTCAGGGAGATTCAAGGGATGCTCACTGATCCACGGCTTTCCCGCTTCTTTCCCTGAATTTTCACACTCTTTTTACGCAGGATCAGCCCTTTCAGGTGCTATATTTCTCCTGAAGAAACGTCCTGGTTGCGCCGCTCCAGTGTCCGGGCAGGGAGTACCTGGTGATAGAACAGAGCCGTACAGCGATTCTCATAAACGCGGAAGACATCCCGCATCAGTCAGTTCCGATAATCTACTCAGCATTCAGACCGTTCTGCGACATAAGGATATTCAGGGTATTCGGCAACTTCTCCAAGCCGTCGCTTTCCCAGTGGCTCAGGGCCTCAAGGGAGCTGCCGCTGAAGCTTGAGATGACGCCTGACAACACCCACGGCAAGTCCTCTGCGGATCTGGCGCTAGCGCTTGACGCGATGGATCTTCTTTTTAACGGCGACATAGAGAGCTTCTGCCTCTGCTCCTCGGGAAGCGACTTCTCGAGGCTCGCAAGGACGCTCACGGGCTTTGGCAAGCATGTCATCGGGATAGGCGGCAGGGGCTCCTGCAGCTCATTCGCCGTGTCATGCGAGAGCTTCATTCCGGTGCAGGACCTGCTTGAGGACCATGGCGCGCTGCTCTCGTGCGTTATAAGGGGAGAGGCCGCGGTTCAGGGACAGGCTGCAGCGCCTCTGAATGAAGAGACAGAGCGCGTGAGCGGGCCTGTCACGCGTCATGAGTGCGCAGCTCCCGTGATGCATGGCGGTGATGAGCCAATGTCCCGCGCTCACCATGGCAGGCTTGTTTCAGGTGCCGCGGGACATCATCAGGTCTCGGTCTCATACCATGAGATGGAGCAGGTGATGCTCCGGATTTTCCGCAGGCTCTCTGGGAAGAAGAAGCACCGCAAGGTCAACGTGTGCGACATCGGCAACGAGCTCAGAAAGGAGATCCCCAACTTCTCGAGCCTTGACTACGGCTTCGCGAAGTTCAAGAGCTTCCTGAAGTCCTTCCGCTTCCTCAAGTTCGAGTCGCACAAGGGGAAAAAGACCTTCGTTACCATCGACAGCCATTACCGGATGCAGTATGAGTGAGAGAGAGACTGGCATAGCGCTCCTTATCGACGGGGAGAACATCGGGCCATCCTCCGCTGAGCGGATTATCCGGGCACTAAGGAGCTTCGGCAGGATCAGGATAGGGAACGTCTACCTTGATCTCCTGCGCCCGCAGTCCTCGGAGTGGTGCAGGCGACTCCCGCTCCTTCCGCTGGAGCCCGTGATGACCGCGGTCTCCGAGACCGGGCGCAACAGCTCCGACATCAGCCTCCTGATTGACGCTGTGAAAATCCTCCACACCAGCGATATCGGGATCTTCTGCATCTGCTCCTCGGACGGAGACTTCACCGGGCTCGCGAGGTACCTCCGGAGCCGCGGGAAGAGTGTCATCATCGTGGGCGACGCCTGCAAGGCGCCGGTATCGCTCAGGGTCTCCTGCGACAGGTTCATTCACATAAGGGAGCTCGGGGACTTTGCGGAAAACGGGCAGGAGTTCCTGAACTCAGGGCATCCGGCCTGTGATTCTCCTGAGGAGGATCCTGCGGAGAGCGGAGACAGAGCGCTGCCTGAGGGAGAAATTTCCTCTCCTGCTGCCGGTGAGCTCCCGCCTGCCGCCGCGGTCTCAGCTGAGGCCCACTCTGACCGGATCCCGGGGAGCGGAGAGAATGCCGGCACGGGCGCCTCTGACAGCGGGGCGCTCCGCCTCATGGCTGACTATGCCGCGGGGATTGTGCTTGAGCTTCTCAGAAAGTCCGGCACGGAGGGGATGGAGACCTCACGTCTGCAGCAGATGCTCCGGAAGAGGCTTCCGGGGTTTTCGGTGAGGAAGCTGGGCTTCCGGCGCTTTGCCGATTTCCTCGGGACAGTCGGAGGCGTGCGGGTAGCGTCTCTGGGTGATGGCGGAGCGGGAATGAGCGTCGCTGCTGCCGCACAGTGAACATTTTTGCTCAAAGACGTGGCAAACAGTGCGGGGATGGCGGTTTTTTGTCCAATCCTCCCGCTCCCAGCCGTTCTCCGGATCCGCGCGGATTCTTTCTGATTCTTGCGCTCCGTCACTTTTCCACAGAAAAAGTGAAAAATTCCCACTGTTTTTCCCACAGCATTCTTTTGGCTCATGGATTTGACCTCCCGGCCCCGGGCGGCTATTATCGGGAGTGTGAAAGGGAGGGAGCCGTGCCGGGCATTTGAGCCACGCAGCATGGCGCTTCCTCCCCGGGGCGCTGCGGTGAGACGGGATGGTTTCCCGTTCGCGCGCCCCAGAGCGCCCATGTGGCGCGTGGATTTTACCGGGGCATTATGAAATTCTTTGACACTCTGGCCGCGTTCAGCTCATTTGTCGGGAGGACCTTCGCGGTATGGGTCCTCATACTCGCGGCTCTCTCATTCTTCTTTCCGTCGCTTTTCACACCATTCGCCGGGTACATCCCAATTCTCCTCGGAGTGGTCATGTTCGGCATGGGCCTTACTCTGAAGCCCGGGGACTTCTCCGAGGTGTTCAGGCGCCCGCTCGAGGTCCTTATAGGCGTCATCGGGCAGTTCGTGATCATGCCGGTTACGGCCTGGATCCTCTGCAAGGCACTCTCGCTTCCTCCGGAAATCGCCGCCGGCGTAATCCTCGTTGGCTGCTGCCCGGGCGGCACCTCGTCGAACGTCATGAGCTTCCTCGCGAAGGGCGACGTCCCGCTCTCGGTCACCATCACGGCCTGCACCACGCTCCTCGCGCCGCTCGTAACCCCGTTCCTTATCTATCTTTTCGCGAGGTCCTGGGTTGACGTCGCGCTCCTCCCGGTGTTCATCTCCATCCTGGAGATTGTGCTCCTCCCGATTGCGGGCGGCGTAATCATCAGCCACTTCGCTGGCGGCACAGTGGAGAAGGCAAAGTCGGTACTGCCGCTCATCTCCGCCATTGCCATCGGCATCATCGTCTGCGCTGTTGTGGCGAAGTCCAAGGACAGCATCCTCCACACCGGTGCTCTCGTATTTCTCGTCGTAATCCTCCACAACTGCCTGGGGTACGTGTTCGGCTACCTCCTAGCGAAGGCCTTCGGCATGTCGCTCCCCAAGAGGAAGACGCTTGCGATTGAGATCGGCATGCAGAACTCCGGGCTCGGCGTCGCGCTCGCCATGAAGTTCTTCGATCCCGCGTCGGCTGTTCCCTCCGCCATATTCTCGGTCTGGCACAACATCTCCGGCTCGATCCTCGCGACCTTCTTCTCCAACATGGGAGCGAAAAGTAAGGCTAAGGGCGGGGCAGACGCTGCTCCTGCTGGAGACGGCGCGGCAAAGGCCGGCGCCGGGCAGGTTAAAGGCTGAGGCAGGGACGGGGAGAGAGCATGCTCAACATCATCTGGGGAGTCCTCATCATCGCGGGCATCCTGGCGGTATTCGTGAAGTCCGCGGTTCTCATGGACAGCACTGTCATCTCGGAGGCGGTGAAGTCGCTCTTCCACTCCGCCTCGGTATCGATGGACATCGTGATAGGGCTCGCCGGCATGATGTGCTTCTGGCTGGGGCTCTCCCGGGTGATGGAGAAGTCCGGGATAACCTCCGTTCTCGCGCGCCTCATCACGCCGCTTTTCCGGGTGATAATGCCCGGGGTGCCCGCCGGGCATCCGGCAATCGGCCGCATGACCATGAACCTTGCCGCCAACATGCTGGGGCTCGACAATGCGGCGACTCCCCTTGGCATCAGGGCGATGAAGGACCTTGAGACGCTGAACGGGAACAAGGGCACGGCGACCGACTCCGAGATCATGTTCCTGGTGATAAACACCTCGGCCGTTACGATTTTCCCGGTGTCGGTGTTCCTTTACAGGAGCAAGTTCGGCTCGGCTGCGCCTACAGACGTGTTCCTCCCCATACTCCTCGCGACCATCTGCTCCACAATCGCCGGATTCCTTGCCGTGGCGTTCTGCCAGAAAATCTCTCTCCTCAAGGCGCCGCTCATGGCGTTCTTCGCCGCGCTCATCGGGCTTGCGGGAGGCGTCGCCCTCTGGGCATCGTTCGCCGGGGCATCGCTCGCCGCGCAGGCGACTGCGGTGAGCGACGGTCTGCTCCTTTTCTTCATCGGCTTTGTCCTGGTGTACGGCCTTACACGGAAGGTGAAAATCTATGATGAGTTCGTCGCCGGGGCGAAGGAGGGCTTCAAGACCACCATTGATATCCTTCCTTACCTCGTCGCGATGCTTGCCGCGGTGGCAGTCTTCAGGGCGGGAGGGCTCCTTGAGGCCTTCACCGGCCTCGTGAAGTCCGCCGCGGCGTTCCTGGGCTTTGACACGGCCTTCGCCGACGCGCTCCCGGTGTCTCTCGTAAAGCCCCTCTCGGGGAGCGGCGCGAGAGCCATGATGCTTGATGTCTTCGAGTCCTCGGGCGTCGACTCGTTCGCGGGGCATGTGGCGTCTGTCATGCAGGGCTCCACCGAGACCACCTTCTATGTGCTCGCCGTTTACTTCGGGGCGGTGGGGATAACGAGGGTAAGGCACGCGGTCTGGTGCGGGCTCTTCGCGGATTTCACCTCGATGATCGCCTCGATTGTCATCTCGTACGTGTTCTTCGGAAGCGCCGCATGATCCTTTTTACGGCGCTTAAGGACGGCTTCCTCTACCGGATCCGCTGGCCGGAGGAGCCGAGGCTCCGGGCGGTGTTCCCGGAGAGCACTCTAATATTCTTCGTGAGGCTTGGCGAGAAGGTCGTGCCGGCCTTCCTTCTGTTCTATGCGGTGTTCGCCTTTCTTGCCGCGGATTTTCAGTACGTGATAGGGAGCATTATCTGCATCGTATTGCTCACAGTGATGCTCCTGAGCGGCTACTTTGTCCTTGGGAAAAGGGCAGCGGAAAAGCTCCCCCGCGGCATGGCGGAGTGGTACCTCGAGGTCTGCGCCTCGGACATGATAAAGCCTCAGGAGAACCCTGACTTCATGGCGCTCGCAATTGCGCTCTCCAGGGCGTTCTCGGACGGGAAGCGGGATTTTCTGGACGATCTCTGAATGTCAGGCGTGGCACTCAGCTCCACTCGTCCGTCTCAGCGGAAGTGAGGAGCCCCTTTTTGCCGCACTCGGGGCAGACGGCGTCACTGAGCGGTTTGAACGAGTCGAAGAAGCTGTCCTCCGCGAGGTCTTTGAGGACCGCACCGGTCCTGCTCTCGCGGTACTCCGGGCGCCATACGGTGCCGTCATCAAGCATCAGCTCAAACATGAACCTGGAGTAGAGGAGCCCGGTCTTCGGGGAAATCATTATGGTGTGGCCGAAGCCCAAAGGCTGCGCACCGTTCCTCACGAGCTCAAGGGCTCTGTCGCGCATGGCGCTCTTTCTCATGACGGAAAGAAGGAGCGGATCGCCTCCTGTCCGGAGACAGCAGGTGAAGACGTTCATCGGCGAATACATGATGCCGGTGCCCGTTAGAAATTCCTCAGTGTGTCCGCACTTGCAGCGGACCTCAATTATTTTTCCCATGGCGCTACTTTAGCATAGAAAGCGCAGAAGGTTTCACAGAGAGATGATGGATGCCGGCGCTGCCGTTCACGGCCTTTCCCGGCAGGCATGGATGTCGCCGGAACTTATGGTTATGACCAGCTATGACATGTTTCAGATATTAAAAGTTTGAATGCACGTCCTGCTCAGGTTATCATCAGGGCATGGATGACATCATGTGCTTCAGCTGGCGGATAACATGATGCCTATCCTGTCATACAGGGCCTGTCCGGCTGGATTTCTGACTGAATTTCTGCAGCGGTTCCGGCATTGTCTGGCGTCGCATCCCGAGGTGCGTGAATTGAAACCACATTTTCCTGACTGGTGCAGGCCAGCCTGTATTCAGGAAGTTCAGAGCGCAGCCGGCAGGGCTTTTATTGTGCTTGAGTTCCATTGACCGTCTTGTGTTTGAGCTCAGATACGCTCAGACAGAGGCATCTTGGCAGGCATTCGGCAGACCGTTGCATCTGAACTTCTATGTGATTGCTTATCATATGCTGAAAAGTGCTGCATGCCAGAGGGATGAGACATGAAAAAGATTGCTTTGACGCAGAGCTTCAGGGAGCTGAGGGAATCAGACTGCGTCTATGTCGACAAGACTGAGCAGATATTCAGGCTTCTCATGACCCGGAGAACATTCATATCAAGGCCAAGGGGGTTCGGCAAATCGCTCCTGCTTGACACGATCGCTACGCTCCTTGAGTCAGGAGTTGAACCATACTTCAGGGATACCTGGATTCACGACCGCTGGACTGAGCAGAAATATCCTGTACTGAGGCTCGATTTCTCGGAATTCTGCAGCTTTGGCTATGATGAATTCGTCTCACGAGTCAATTCGGAGCTCGGCGCTTTTGCCGCGGAACTGGGGCTTGACCGTTACGTTCCCAAAGAAACTCCAGGATCCTGCCTGATTTCGCTCTTCAGGGCATTGGATGAGACCAGGGAAAAGATTGCGGTTATTATCGATGAGTATGATGCGCCTCTGAGGGCAAACCTCAACAATCCTGAGCTCTATGAAAAGTTCAGGGCACAGCTTCTCGATCTGTCATGCATCATGAGAAGCTATAACTGCATCCAGTACCTCTGCATCGCCGGGGTAACGAGGTTCAAGGATCCCACTGCCGTTTTTAATGGCTCGTATGTGGACGATCTGAGCTATGACCCGTCAGCTGCCGGAATTGCGGGATTTACCAGGGAAGACCTTAGAAAATACTTCAGGGGCTCAATTGATCGCGCTGTATCGGTTGGCAAAGGAATACCAGAAGAAGAGGTGACAGATAAGCAGCGGGAAGAGCTCCTGGACAGTCTTTCAGAAGAGTGCGGCGGATACTGCTTTGATGAAACGGGCAGTGTGAAGGTGTACTCACCGCTCTCGGTAAGCAGATTTTTCAGGAGCATCACTGAAAGCCTGAATGATTCCGGCTGCTTCACCCATGAAGGGGCAGGGCAGGATTCTGTGCTTTCGGATTTCCTTAAGGCGCAAGGCGTCAGGCTGGCTGACATTCTCTCGGACGGGCCAAAGAACCGTATGCGGAGAGCCTGATTTCCGGTTTCCTGAGTCTCTTCTTTCCATGAATCCAAAGGTGTTGCTCTGCCAGTACGGATATCTGACGCTTGATTCCAGTATGAGAGGCTTCAACGTGAGGCTTAAGGTTCCGAACAGACAGGCATTGGCGGCTCTGGCAAATCTGGCCTTCTGAAATGGCGCGTAAGGATGAGATGAGGTTTCTAGATGCATGTCACAGCTCAGTGGGCAATATTTTATTCCGGCTTTTAAGTGACCGGGGGATTGGTTAACAGCTGGTAGGGCGAGATCATATATGACAGTAATTGACTTATTACATAATTTGACTTATATCAAAAATTATAAAAATAGTGTTATTTGACTGAATTTGAACATT
>ONIT01000034.1 GCA_900317945.1 uncultured Pseudomonadota bacterium | reverse complement strand
TGAATTTGAATAAAGGCAGTTGGCTGTTTTTTAGGGGGCTCTTAAGGTCCCCTTGTATACGGTCATAAAAGCGAAACAACGTGTGTTACATAATACTAGCCATCGTGTGAGGCCGGGCACTCATGGACAGATTTTGAGCGAAAATCGGCTGAAAAACCATACTTTGGTGTAGTTTATTCCGATTTTTGCAGCCAGTTATACACAAAATAGCTAAGCCATAGTTTTCTTGTTGATCGATCCCTTTGGTCTTCCAGGTTTACGCCCCGCCTTTTTCCTTGCGATGACCTCCTTCTGATGCTTCGATAAAGTCCCTTCCGGCGGTGTCAGCGAAAACGCCTCACATATTTCAGCCTGAGGTGTGGTAAAGGCGGTAATATGGTCATCCTTGTCAGGATATTCGATATAGCGGATAGATGTCATTTCATCAATCACATCTTTGGAACAGCCATACTTTTCTCTCAGTTTCGTGCTCCATATATGCCGGATCCATGTGTGCAGGATTAACCCGATGAAAAGGATGAACAGACGGCCTGTTTTGCCATCCTCTGTTGAGTTTCTCTGCATGCTGAAACCAAGCTGGTTCTTCATTTCCTCAAAGTATTTTTCCTGGACATCACGTGTTGCGTAGAGGTCCATCATGCCCTGTGCTTCAGCATCTATACCGTGTGCTACAGACGAGAAGAAGCCGGCACTGAGCATGGTCTTGTCCACTCTTTTCTGATTGAGCTCATAACCATATTCCCGCTCTCGCTGTTTCTAGTCAGTTTATGCCAGTGAAAGTCCTTCTTCAGGATGTTGAACTCATCAATGGATACTGGCTTACCTGTCAGATGCTCAAGTTCGGCTTTCTCTTTTTCTATCTCATCCATCATTTTCGTAACTTCACTGAGTCTGATATGCGTATCAAGAAACAGATTGATTTTGAGTGCTTCACCTTCAGGCCATCCTGTCATTTCTCCAGGTTTCGGTACATATTCAAACTGAGCGCACCATACATCCTCCTTACTGCTGTGCTTCATGTTTATGGGCGCGCCAGCACTGTTGTATTGGATGAGGCTCAGAAAATCTGAAACAGGCTTCTGTCCTGTATTTCCGCAGACAAGGAAGGGCATGTGCTTTCTGGCCATTTCTGCCATGTTCTCATCACTTTCGTATCCACGGTCAAAGATAACAACCAGGTCCTTGCAGCCAAGTGCCTCAAGGTCAGACACAATAGTTCTCAGAGTGCGCTGATCGTTTTCGTTGCCGCCGAATGACCTGTAGTAAATTGGCTCGAATGAATCAACTGAATAGACAACTACCTCAAGCGTGTTGGGCAGTTCCTTGTTATCTTTGTTGTTTCCCCAGCGTATATCGGCAAGATGTTTCCCATAGGCTGAGCGTGTCGTTGAGTCACATGCAACGACAGTAGATGCATTCTGCCTTGCTATACGGCGTTTCAGCAGATTCATGCGGTTGTCATCTGTTATTGACTGTGACAGTCTTGTGATGACGGACGGATTCAGACTGCGTGTAGAAGGGACTTTGGTATAACGCTGCCATCTTGCGGTGTGATTGTAGTTCCAGCGTGACAGAATCGGGTACATGGCAAGGGTCAGTATGTCCCGTTGCATGGTTCTGCTGTGAGGGAAAACAGCTTTAAGATCATCAATCAGCCCGCGCTGGCGGGCTATTTGCCATAGAAGCCAGGGACCGCCGTAAAACTTGTTTCTGAACTGCTCTTCTGCCGGTACTGTCTCAATCGCTTCTTCAAACGCGGTATATGTCTTTTCATTGCCGTCTGAAGGACATTCAACGTGGCTGCTTTCCTTTGCCAGTTTATGTTCAGCCTCCGACATATCCCATTCCTTCGGGAAAATCAGCCGGTCTCTTTCCTCTGAAGTCGCAAAGAGGTAGCGCTGATTTGGAATGAAGTGCAGATCGTCTGTTACCGAGCCCCAGAATACATAGCGGCGTCTCATCTTCCCAGGCTTCTTGGGATCCGGCTCATACGGCACGGTCGCCGCATAACGGTAGGACCTGTGGACATGAAGAATAACTTTGAAGTCAGTATTTGGATCCTTGGGACGACCAGCCATATCACACCTAATGTGTATTATATTAAATATATCATTTTTATATATTATACACATAATTAAGGAATAAATCAAGGAGAATTTGAATTTAATGTATTGATAATACTGAATTATTTAGGCTGAATGAGAGCTACTGAGATTGTGTGTATAATCGATTGCAAAAATCGGAAGTTTATGGCAGGATGCTATTTCAATAATATCAAAAGGCATTCAGGGCGGGGAAGTCATATCAGGCGTCAGGATCTCCCGGTCCGGGAAGACTTTTGACACAAATGGCAGCGGATTCCGCAGCGCGGGATGCCGCCGGGCTCAGTCTGCAGGATGTTTCCGGGGAAGCGGAAGCAGCCTGCCAGGAGTGATTCTGGTTATCTGTCATGCATATTTGCCGTCAGGCTGCTTTAGCAGTCCTGAATTCCCACCCCCCTAATGCCGTAAATGTTTGATTTCATTCGGTTTATCACACAAATGCGGCAATATAACCATGCTCAGGCCGCTGCGTTCCGGACGCACGCAGCCCTCCGGGCAGTGAGCTGCTGAGGAAAAAGGGCCTGGCTTTATGAACTTGCAGAGATACATCAAGATAGACGGCATATACCAGCTGCTGAGCGAGGCGCACAAGACGGGGCGGCCGATCTATATCCACAGCCCGACAGGGGTCGGCAAGACCGCAGCTGTCCGCTATTTCTACCGGAACAAGAAAGTGCTCTGGCTGGGCGAGGCCGACGGAAAGCTCACGGCCATGCCTCCGGAGGAGCGCATCGCCGAGGACACGGTAATATTCGATGACGTTTCGTTCCTTGATGACAGCGCGTCACAGCAGTACATCACCTCTATGATAAGGAACGGCAGGAAGCACGCAGTCATTCTGGGCGCCCTGTCCTCCCGGTCTTCCTCATCCCGTTCAGCATCTCGGGGCTCCTTATTACGGCCGATGAACGGACGATGCTTCTCCAGGAGAAGGACATCGTCACGCTTGCCTCAGAGTACGGCCTCGACACGGAATCGCAGAAGTCCATGAACGTGCTCCGCAAGATCCAGCGCGACACCTTCGGCTATTTCCCCTGCATAAGCACAATTTTCACCCTGATGAAGAACGGACGGTCCTACAGCGAGGGGGTGAATGAGTATGCCTTTGATGTCTGCTGCAGGTATTTCGACAATTTCGTAACTAGCCGCTGGGGCGACGATCTCAACTACCTGATGCTCTGCATGGCTGACTTCTCCTGCTTCAGCACGGAGCTCGCGAGAGCTGTCTCTCTTGAGAAGAATGCCGACGCGCTCATCGAGCGCTGCGTGCGCTTCGGCGATGTCGTAAGGAAGGCGAAGGGCGGAGTCTACTGGCTCCGGCCTTTCTACTTGAGGTATCTCCAGTGGAAAAGGCGCCTCACCTGGGATGACAGGCAGATGAAGACCGTCTGGCACCGGGCCTGCGTGTACCTGCGCCTCCATGAGCGCTATCACGAGGCGCTGATGTTTGCCGGCCTGGCAGGGGACAACGATGAGATCAGGGACATCCTGATCTTCGAGTCGGAGAGCAACCCGGCGCTTGCGCAGTTCTACGAGTCAAGGGAGTATTTCCGGGGGCTCTCTGACAGGGTGACGAGGTCATCGCCTGCGCTGATGTGCGGCAGGGCCATGCTGGAGTCCGTAGTCCTCTGCCCGGAGGAGAGCGAGCGCTGGTACGGCGAGCTTAAGCGCTTTGCCGAGGATGAGGAGAAGCCGGCGAAGGACAGGAAGGCTGCCGCTGAGAAGCTCCTGTACCTTGACTTCGTCCTGCCCCACCGGCCGCTCCTTACGGAGGAAGAATGCCGCAGGGCAATAGAGGAGCGCAGCTCCGGCATAGATTTGATGCGGAACCTGTCCGTTACCGGATTCCTGCCCAGCGTCATCAACGGCTTCCGGGACCTCACCGGCTTGATGCAGAAGGACGATGCCTATTTCGATCAGATGTCCGGACTTATCTCCGGCCTTCTGGGGCAGCGCGCTGACGGGATCCTGCAGATCTTCACCGCAGAGCGTGCCTTCGAGATGCAGAAGTCCAAGGCGCATGAGCTCATCGGCCTTGTCCAGTCAGGCATTGACATGGCGGTGAGGAGCGGCAGCCCTGACATATGCTTCGCCGGCATCGGCCTCCTGGCCAAAATCCATGCAAGCGAGGGCAATATTGATCTTGCCATCCAGCAGGTCTCTGACTTCAGGGAGAAGTGCAGCCCGGTCGTGAACAGGCAGCTGCACCGCAATATCGACGCGCTCAAGATTTGGCTCGATCTCCTTGCCGGCAATATGCAGCCTGTTGCGGAGTGGCTGGGGAAGGTTCCGAACCCGACGACCGTGTACCGGGGCGTCACGGAGGACAGATATGCCCGCCAGCGCGGCAAGGCGCCGAACGAGATAATAAACTTCAATATCGCGGACCGCTACTGCTACATGATCAAGGTGGCCGCCCTGGTGTTCATGGAGCATTACGAGGAGGCCTGGACCCTCTGCATGAGGATAAAGGGATATCTGAAGGAGTACGGGCGCACATACCTTGATATCGAGAATACCATGCTGCAGGCGCTTATCCTCGCAAGGCTCGGCCAGAAAGGCTGGCGTCCCCTGATGCTCGAGGCGTTCACCATGGCGAGGCAGCACTCCATGGTCTGGGCCATCGCGCAGGGCGGCGGGGCCATCAGGAAGCTTTTTGATGATCAGAAGTTCCTGGACCTGCTGGCAAAGGACGGCGTCGATCCGTCGGAGCCGTACTGCAGGGCGGTCATGAAGAAGTCAGAGCAGCTGGGGCTCTTCTATCCCGGGTTCTTCAGGACTGTAAAGGCGCCGGCAAAGCCGCTCACCGCCATGGAGCGCAGGATCCTGCTTCTCTACGCAAACGGCGAGCCGACAGACGGGATCCTGAAGAAGCTCGGCATCACCTCGAATACCCTGAAGTTCCACAGCAGGAACATTTACCGGAAGCTCGGCGTGAAGAACCGCCAGGAGGCTGAGAAGATGGCCGTCAGGGCCCTTTATCCCAACGGCACCTGGGGTGGGAACGGAGACAACGAGGATGACCTGTCATACAAGTTTTAGCCTGCAGCCCGGCCAGGACTTCTGAGGGCTGATTTCCGCCGCGCCTTCCTGCCTGGAGGCTCCTGGCCTTTGCAGCAACTCAGGCAGAAAGGCGCTCGCGGCCTCAGTGCCCGCGCATAAAAAAAGCCCCGCATGAATGCGGGGCTTCTTGTTTGCTGTTTCTCTCCTTTTCTGCCGCGGCAGATGCCGCCGGAGAGAGAGCTGAAATTACTGCTTCATGAGAGCGCCGAGGATCTCTGCGCCGTCAGCCTGGCAGGTAGCGTCGTCAGCATTGCCGCAGGCGATGACGATGAAGCTGATGTTGTTTGCGTCAGTCTGTTCGAGCATGATGTGGGTCTTGTCCGGGCAGGTGAGCTCCAGTCCCTCGAGTGTGCACTTCTTCTCAGCGGCTACCTGCTTTGCTACGGCCTCAGCGGTTGCGCCCTCTGCGGGAATGGTCTTGGCAGTTACAGAAACGCCGGAGGATGCCTTGCTGATAACGGTGGTGTCACCATCCTGGGTTGCAGTCCAGCCGGCAGGAAGATCAGCTGCCATAGCCATTCCGGATACAGAAAGAACGCATGCAGCAGCTGCTGCCATAATCATTTTCTTCATAATCAGTTCCTTTAACATGAATAATGCAGAATGCAGGCTGAACCCCCGCAATCCAGCGTGAAAAACTTCTGACATGACTCTGAAATCACTCTCATCGTCAGCAGGTGATAGTATGTAATCGGCTGTATACGGTAAACTACACCAAAGTGTGGAAGCGCGCAGAAAACAGCCAGATCATGCTGCAGGCGTCAGTCTCTTTCCGCTGCCTGCTTTCCGAGGCTGACAAGGAACCTGACGAAATCAGTGCCGTCCTTCCGGCAGACCGCCTCCGGCGCGCTGCCGCAGGCGACCACCAGCAGGGCAAGGCTTCTTTCGCCGCTCTGCTCCAGGATGATGTGCGTGCGGCCGCTGCAGGAGAGCACGAAGCTGCCGCTCTCATCCCTCACGCTGCAGTCCTTCTGCCTCGCGACCTCCTCCGCCACATCCGGAAGAGGGGCTCCCTCTGACGGGATTGTCTTGGCGGAGACGGCTATTCCGCTCCTGGTGTTGTGGAATACCTTCTCCCCGTCGGAGCTGACTATCTCCCATCCGGCGGGAAGCTGCCCGGCGGCGCCTGCGTACGCCGCCAGAGGCAGCGCTAGCGAAAGCGCGGCGGCCGCGGAAATGATGCCTTTCATGGTCAGTCCCTGCAAGTGGGCTACTTCCCGGATGCGTTCAGGAAATTCATGAGCGCAAGGGCGTCCTTATGGCAGACCTCCTCTGACGCGCTGCCGCAGGCGATGGCAATCATGCCGAGATTTTTGTCATCATGCTGCTCGAGGAGGATTGAGAGGCCGCCGCTGCAGGTAAGCTCGGCTCCGCCCTCATGCTCCTCGACCTTGCAGTCCTTCTGCTTCGCGACCTCTTTTGCGACATCAGCAACCGGTGCTCCCTCGGCAGGGATAATCTTAATGGATACGGCTATGCCGCTTGCGGTATTGTGGAACACCTTCTCGCCGTCTGAGGTGACGACTTCCCATCCCTGGGGAAGCTCTCCGGCTGCAAAGGCCGAGGCTGAGACTGTGAGGGCAAGCGCTGCGGCCGCTGCCGCGATGGTGTTTCTCATGATTTCTCCTTTGTCGTTATCGGTAAGGACAGCTCCGTCCGGAACCGGACAGGACTCATCCATTATGGACGATTTTAGGAGGGAGTGCCGGCGGCGTATACTACCCGGACGTGTGGCAGTGCCGGAAAGCAAGGAGCACCTGAGTCGCGCTTTCCGGCACACAAGGTCATTTCCTCCTCTCGCCGAGCGCGGCTCCCGCGGCCCTTGCGGCGGCCCGGAGGCTTGACTCAGGATCCCTCGTGTCTCCGGAGAGCGTCTCCATGACGGCAAGGGCCCTTGCCTGGCGGCTGTCAGCAACGAGAGAGCTCGTGAACTGCTCCTTCTCCGCTGCCGCGCTCCTGAGGTCTGGCCTGCTGTCGAGGTACCCTTCGAGCTCATTCATCGCCTGGTCAGACGACGCGATGGTCCTCGAGAGCGTGATGCCGTCCATGCTGAGGGCCGGCGCGACGGCGCGCGAGAGCGACTCTCCCTCCGAGACCCGCTCCGAGAGCGTCCTTATCCTCGAAGAGCTCCTGGAGAGCGTGTCCGTGGCGCTTTTCGAGAGGGTCCTTGCTGCGGTGTCGGTGCGCTCTTCGGTGAAATCCTTCTGCAGGGCCTTCCTGAACTCGCTCTGGTTCGAGCCTGAGAGCCCGGTGCTCATGATCTCGCCCATCAGGCTCTGCCCGGCTGAGCCGTTCTGATCCTGCCTCCCTTTTGAGGCGGAGCCGGAGAACATGGAGGAGAGCGATGCGGCAACGCCGCTCTTTGGCCCGATGCCGCCCGAGAGCATGCCCTGCAGCGCGCCTGCGACAGTCTGCGTCTCCTGTGCGGAGAGCCCGTAGTTCTCCCCGATCTGGCGGGCCCTGCTCCGGACGAACGCGGAGCTCGCCGACTCTCCCTCCATGACCTGCCTTCCGATGGTGACGGCATTGGACCTGGCACTCCCCTGGCTCCAGACATCGGCTGAGGCCTTCGCCAGGGTATGGGAGAAGGATTGTGACTCGGCGCTCAGGGCGTCGCGGCTTCTGGACTGCATGCTGCTGAACGAGGAGCCCAGGCTGAAGCCCCTCACGAGCCCCTCCGAGGCCTGCACGCTGGTGCCCTTGGTTGACGAGGTCTGCCAGCCGGGCGCCGAGGCGACCGCGGGCGCTGATGACGCCACGTCAGGCGAGGCGGACTTCTCGTCGATGACGTCGCGTCCCTGCATCCTTGAGACCATGCCCGACGCCGATACGGCAGTGCCGTACACCAGCATCAGGGCGGCGGCGGGGACTGCCGCCGCGAGCATGCCGCCGACCGCGAGGTAGTGCGCGGCCAGGCTGTCGAACTTTCCTATCCCGGTGAAGCTCGGAAGGCCCTCTCCTGCCGCGCTGAGAGCCTCCATGTCGCCCATGGCGCTCATCATCACGTAGAGGTTCACGATGGAGAGGAGCGGCATCCAGAGCGTGATCCAGAGAAGCACGAGGAGGATCCTCCCAGCGGTCCTTATTCCGGCAGCTCCCAGGAGGATGGTGAGGCCGGCAAGCGGCGACACCGCGTAGACAAAGCCCTCGAAGAAGGTCATCATGGGCCGCACGAGCGTCGCGAAGAGCGATCCCTCGGCAGCCATCTCCGTGTTGCGCTCGATCTCGGCCTGCCCCTGCAGTATGGCGGAGGCGAAGGCCAGATCGTTCACGTACTTGCCTTTCACGGCGCTCCGGTAGGCGGGAAGGAGCACGGCAGAAAGCATGAAGTCCCTCGTCGAGACACCCGCGAGCCCGAGCCCGTCCAAAGCGCGCCTGAGCTCCGCCTCCGCCCCGTCCGGGGAAGTGCCGGACATTTTCGCGATTTTTCCCCGGAGGGCGGCGAGCTCCGAGGTGCCGGCCCTTTCGGAGAGCTCGTCAAACGCCTCGGTGCAGGTCATGTTCCTGCCGAATACTTTGGTTCCGTAGACGCCTGAGCTGAACTTCACGGCATTGAGGGGCGAGGAGCCGCTCATGATGCCCTGGGGCGATGACGATCCCAGGTCAACTCCCGTGAGCGTGCACTCCATGAGGTAGTTCCTGAGCGATGCCCTGAACTCCGGCGAGGCTCCGTCCTTCAGGATGCTCCTTGCCTTCGAGAGCGTGTCAAGCGGCATGAGGAAGCCGTAGCCCGTCATGGATGGGACGGAGAAGGCGGTCTCGAACTTCCGGGTCACAGTGTAGCCTATCCCTGAGATGATGCCTCCCGCGGCGGCGATGCCGAGCGGCACATGGCTAACTGTCCTCGCGCTCCCGTCATAGGAGTCGGTGATGACGACCTTCGCGCCTGCCGAGAACATCAGGGTGAAGACCAGCCATGAGCCGAATATCTGCGTGAAGCCCAGGTTTGACGCGCCTTTGAGGAGCTCTGCCATGACGGCGATGACGACGGCCGAGAGGAGCGCCACGCGCGCAGCCGAGATGAAGCTGCCGTCGCCCGTGATCATCGCGGCGGCGTTCATGACCTCGGCGAGATAGGCGCTGTCGCCGATGCTGTAGATGGTCCAGATCACTTACGTGCCCTCCGGTGCGCCTCGTCGCTTCCGCGGGATCTGCTTTCCTCCGGGAGGTAGTCGTTGTGGCGGAGGGCCTTCATTATTCCGGAGTATCTGCTGAAGAGATCCGCCTCGGAGCCGTAGCGCTCCGAGAGCGCCCGGTACTCACCGGCGATTTCGGCCCGGGCATCTGCGATTTTCTCCCGGACCCTCGCGCTCCAGGCATTGCCGCCTGATGACGCGGCAGCCGAGGCGGCCCCGAGGAGCGATCGCATCAGGCGCTGCGTCTCATGGAGGGCGAGGAAGGGAGCCGCCTCATAGGCAAAGCTGACCGCCGAGTCGGGCGAGAGCGCCGCGAGGTTCCTTATCATTGTGCCGAACGCCGGGGAGATGCCCATCACGGCCTTCTCTCTCTCCGTTGCCGTACCGCTGTTGCCGGCGAACTTCGCGATGAGCCCGGGTGAGGTTCCGTCGCCTGTCAGGACATTCCTGATGCGCACGGCCAGGCCTTCGATTCTCCGCTCCGTTACCGCGGGCTTCAGGCACTCGTCCTCACTGTCGCAGCGGTAGGCGCTCACTGTCCCGCCGAAGAGCAGGTCCTCAATCCCTATGAGCCCTCCGGGGAGCTCCGCGATGTCAGGCTCGTCGCCTTCCGAGTCGCTCACAATCACCGTGCCGGTGATGCTCATGATCTCCTCAAGAAGCGCTGTATCGCCTCCCGTGAACCAGCCGGCGGCTCCGGACTTCCTGAGCTCTTTCCAGAGGATGTTGCCGAAGACCCGGCCTTCCTTCTTCGCGGCGGCCGGGCTTTTCGCGGCCTTCCGGTAGGGCGAGGTGCCGTCCGCCGAGCTCCAGCTCGTGAAGAGATCCGCCGTTCCCTCCGCGGCGCTGAGGAGCGAGGCGTCGGTCAGCCCCTTCTGCCCGAAGGCGGAGAGCGTGTCATTGACCGCTCCCTGCGCGAGCTGGCAGGAGTTCCCGAAATACTGGTTCAGGGCCTGCACCTTCTTCTGCAGCGTCTCCATGTACTGCGAGCACTTCTCGCACATCGAGGAGAGCGCGATCTGGAAGGCGTAGCCCTTGGCGTTCGAGGCGATGGAACGCAGGAGCTCGATGAACTGATCTCCGTTGATGAAGGAGAGCGATCCGCCGAAGAGGTCAATTCCCCCGCAGCCGGCCCTCACGGAGGGCACCGTGAGGCTCACCGGATTCTCCGTCATGATCCTCGAGCGGTTCCTTACCGAGCCTCCCGCTATTACTCCGCGCCTCTGCGTCTCGTAGACTCCTGGCTCCGTAACATTGGTCATGTCGCCGAACATCCGGTTCATCTCCTCGCCGATGCCCGCATCCGCAGGATAAGGCAGCGCAATGGCGGCTGCCGCGGCCGCGGCAAGGACTGCGCTCCTTATGCGCGGAAGGGCCTTTCCGCATCTTCTCTGTCTCTGACTCATGCTGTGCCTCATCTCTCCTTTCCTCCCTCTGTGCCGGCGCTTCCTGCCGCGCCTTCTGCAGCCTGATCCTTACCCATCCTCCTCCAGGCCCTCAGGATCCCCTCGCGGAGCTCATCCTCATGGTCCTGAGCGATGACGAGCCTCGTCCTTCCGTACTCCTCAGGGCTGATGAGCCCTCCCTCAGAGGCCTTCCGGAGGATGGTGTCCCGGAGCTCGCCTGAGGTCATAGCGCCTGCCGCGGCCCTTACGAAGCCCCGTTCCCTGGTGTAGAAGAAGAGCTCCGGCACGGCCGTTACGCCGAGCATGGCGGCCTGCCCGGAGTCGGCGCGGAAGTTTCTGAAGAGCGGCTTTCCCTCAAGAACGAGGTTCTCTCCGTCAAGCGACACCGCGAGCACCGGGAAGCCGTACTCCTCCGAAAGCGCCGCGACCTTCGGGGCCATAGCCCGGCAGAACGGGCAGTCAGGGCGGAAGAAGAAGACGATGCCGGCCTTTTTTGAAAGAGAGCGGAGGAGCCTGTCGCCCTCGAGCGCAGCGTTGCGGTCAAACTCCCGCTGGGCGAACGAGGCCTGCGGGCGGCGGAAGTTCTCGTCAACGAGTGGGTTCCCCTCAACGGCGGACTGCGCCGCCTCGGCAAAGGCCGAGGCTCTGTCCTGCATCAGCCGCTGCACATAGAACCAGGCAAGGACGTTCTCCCTCGTCGGACGGTCAATCGCCGCGTCGAGAAATTTCTGCGCGTTTCTCCGGAGCCAGCCCACGGTGAGCCGCGGGCTTTCATCAGCGCTTTCTGCAGTTTCAGGCGGGATAGGGGCTTTATTCGCCGCATCATCCTTAGCCTCATCAGGTACGCTCTCGTACCAGAACCAGCCGCCTGCCGGGGTGTCGAAGATTGACGCGGAGGCGGGCAGGGCATGGAGCGGGAGCAGGGCCGCAAGGGCTGCGGACGTGAGAAGGGTTCTGAGCCGGGGGATTTTCCGGAAAGGCGCGGCGACGCCTGGCGGCAGGGCTGGCGTCCGGTGCCTGCATTTTCCCTTTTTTTCTGGGCTGTTCATTGAGAAGTCCTCTTTTTTGGGGAGTATTCTCAGATTGGGGATATGGCGGCCATATGAAAAAAGCCCCCGCTTCGGAGGGCTTTTCAGGGTGCGGGAGAGGGCTCCGCGCATGAGAGGATGAATTCTTCGGATCTAGACCGGCACGTTCTCGAGGAGGTACTGCCTCAGGCTGTCGTCGATGCCGTTCCGGAGATGCTCCTCACGCACCTCGGCGGCTCTTTTCCGGACACGTCCGACGAAGCTTTCCGCGTATTCCCTGACTCTGCCGCAGAGGCTGCAGGGGATTTTTCTGAGGACGCGCTCCGCTGCGGCGCTTCCGCGCGCGAGACCCTGGTCGGCGGCCGCCTGGTACCAGGCATAGGCATGTGAGAGCCTTTTCCTGATGCCGCGGCCCTCCTCCCGGGCCCTCCCCATCTCGTAGAGCGCGTGGGGCTCGCAGTTCGATGCTGCCTTCTTTATGTACTCTATGGCCCTCTCCAGGTTTACCGGCATCGCGAGCCCCTCCTGGTAGAAGATGCCCATCTCGCAGGAGGCGAAGTCGTCACCGAGGTTCGCGGCCTTGAAGAAGAGATCCGCGGCCCTTCTGGGATCTGCCGTGACGCCGAGCCCCTCAAGGTACATGAGCCCCAGGAGCACCGTCGCGTTGACGTGGTTCATGTCCGATGCCTTCCTGAAGAACATCGAGGACTCAAAAGGCCGCCTGGGGATGCCCTCGGCGCCGTCGCGCATCAGCACGGCGAGGCGGTAGGACGCGTCCGCGTCCCCCTCGTCCGACGCTTTTCTCAGCTCTTTCTCCAGCTCTGAATATTCTGTCATCTCGTCTTTTCTCTCTCAATGCCTTTGTGCACAGGCAGTCTGCTACTTTATCAGCAGATAAAGAGGGCAGTGTGAAATAAATTCACCATGGGATGACATTACTGGTGTTCCGTTTGATATTTTTTGCTTGTTTTCCTGATCCGGATCATGTCAGGCGGCCTGGCGCGGAGATGCTCCTATTCATCCTCACCGCAGCAGGCGAACTTCAGCGTCTCGTCGATCATCATGTGGAGGAAATGGATCTGCTTTGACCTCACCGCATGGTAGATGACCTCTCGCCCGTTCCTCTCGGACTGGACGAGGCCCGCGGCCTTGAGCTGCCGCAGGTGGTGGGATACCGCAGGGCTCGACATCCCGATCATCTCCGAGATGCCGCTCACGCCGGTCCTCTTGTGGCAGAGCAGCCAGAAGATCCTGAGCCTTGTAGGATCGCCGAGGAGGGAGAAGACTCCTGATGCCTGCTCGAAGCTTGCGAGATCCGAGACCCTTTCCCTGACGGCACCCTCGCTGCTGTGCTCAGGCGCGGCGATTCCTCCGCAGCTCTCCTCTCCGATGCTCTCTGTAATGCTCATTGTTTCCTGAATCTTCCTTTCTGACGGTGTTCCGGCTCTGCCGGCGCTTTTTTGCACAGCCCTGCCGCAGGCGGCATTTTACTACCGCGCTTAAGGCTTTTTCCCGGTGCTTTCCTCAATATGAAAAATCCTGCAGAAAAGCGTTGACAGCCCGGATTTCAGTGGTATAAATACATTAACGATTAAACAAATGTTTAATTGTTCATTAAATCAACACAGCAGGAGTCCCTATGAAAAAGAGCTACAGAATCGATGTTGACTGCGCCAACTGCGCCGCGAAGATGGAAGAGGCCGCAAAGAAGGTCGAGGGAGTGAAGAATGCCGTCGTCAACTTCATGCTCCTCAAGATGAATGTTGAGTTCGAGGACGGCGCGGAGCCTGCTGCAGTCATGGAGAATGTCCGCACGGCCTGCAGGAAGGTGGAGAGCGACTGCGAGATTTTCCTTAAGAAATAATCATCCGTATAAGGAGGAGGGCAGGGCATGACACAGAGGCAGAAGAAGATGCTCGCGCGCATCATCGCGTCAGCGGCGGCGCTTGCCGCGGTGCTTTTCATACCGTCAGAGGGCATCGTGAGGTTCGCGCTCTTCATGGTGCCGTACCTTATCGCGGGCTATGACGTGCTCCTCAAGGCAGTGAAGGGCGTCAGGAACCTGCAGCCCTTTGACGAGTACTTCCTGATGTCCGTCGCGACGGTGGGCGCGATTGCCCTTGCCGTATACAGCGGGAGCGGCGACTACACCGAGGCCGTCGCGGTAATGCTCTTCTACCAGGTCGGTGAGTGGTTCCAGGGCTGGGCGGTCGGCAGATCGAGAAGGAACATCACTGAGCTCATGGACATCCGCCCTGACTACGCGAACCTCGAGCAGGACGGAAAGACTGAGAAGGTCGATCCGGACGAGGTTGAGCCGGGCTCTGTCATCGTGGTGAACCCCGGCGAGAAGGTGCCCATTGACGGCACGGTCATTGAGGGAACCTCATCGGTCGACACCGCAGCGCTCACCGGGGAGAGCATCCCCAGGGACATTGCTGCGGGATGTGAGGTCATCAGCGGCTCCGTGAACCTCTCCGGCGTCATACGCGTGAGGACAGAGAAGGAGTTTGGCGAGTCGACCGCCTCGAAAATACTCGATCTCGTGGAGAACGCGAGCTCCAGAAAGTCCCGCTCGGAGGAGTTCATCACGAAGTTCGCGAGGATCTACACGCCTGCCGTAGTGTTCCTGGCTCTCGCCCTTGCACTTCTTCCGCCGCTTGTGAGGCTTCTCGCCATGTCAGCGGCCCCGGAGTGGAGCGTCTGGGTTTACCGCGCACTCATCTTCCTGGTCATCAGCTGCCCGTGCGCGCTCGTCATCTCCATCCCGCTCTCGTTCTTCGCCGGGCTCGGGGGAGCCAGCAGGGCGGGCGTGCTCATCAAGGGCTCCAACTATATGGAGACGCTCTCGAAGGCCGACACGCTGGTCTTCGACAAGACCGGAACGCTCACCAAGGGCGTCTTTGAGGTGAGCGCCATCCACCGCGCCGGAGTCGATGACCGGACTCTCCTCCGCGCCGCGGCAGGGGCGGAGAGCGCCTCGTCCCACCCGATAGCAAGGAGCCTTGAGCGGGCCTATGGCGGAAAGTTCAGCCAGGGAGACATCACTGACATACATGAGACCGGCGGGCGCGGCGTGTCAGGCCTCGTTGACGGGAAGAAAGTGCTCGCGGGAAGCGCGAGGTTCCTCCGGGAGAGCGGCATTGAGCCAAAGGAGTGCCAGGAGCCCGGGACCATCGTCCATGTCGCGATTGACGGAAAGTACGCCGGGCACATCCACATCTCTGACGTCATCAAGGAGACCAGCCCCGCCGCGGTTAGGGCGCTCCGGAAGGCGGGCGTTAAGAGGACTGTCATGCTGACAGGCGACGCCGAGGCTGCCGCTACGGATGTTGCCTCGAAAATCGGCATCGATGAGGTGAGAAGCGGCCTCCTGCCGCAGGACAAGGTCGCTGAGATCGAGAAAATCATTGAGGCAAATAAGACCGGGAAGACTGCCTTCGCCGGCGACGGCATCAATGACGCGCCGGTCCTCTCGAGGGCTGATGTCGGCATAGCGATGGGCGCCCTGGGCTCTGACGCCGCGATTGAGGCCGCGGATGTGGTGCTGATGGATGACAACCCGCAGAAGATCGCAACTGCCATCAGGATCGCGAAAAAGTGCATGGCGATTGTCTACGAGAACATCGTCTTTGCCATCTTCATCAAGGTCCTGTGCCTTATCCTGGGCGCAATTGGCATTGCCAACATGTGGTTCGCCATCTTCGCCGATGTCGGCGTCATGATCCTCTGCGTGCTGAACGCCATCAGGACGCTGATGATTGCTGGGATCGAAAGGACTGTCGAGCAGGACGGGAAATAGCCCGCACTGCCCAGTGCTGAATGAACGCAGAAAGCCTCCGGCCGCGCAGGGCGGCCGGGGGCTTTCCTTTCTGACTGGCAGAACAGGGCAACGCGCTGCCAGAAACTGGTCTCTGTCTCAGGCCAGATACTTTTTAGCGGCCTCAGGATCCCTCAGGAGCTTTTCCAGGATGGCGGAAACGGCAGCCTCGCCTCCGAGCCTCTCCGCAGCCTCCATCGCCTCTCGGGAGAGAGTGACCGATATTGCCCCTGCCTCGGCCGGGGCACGGGACACGCTGGCCTCCGCCTCGTCAAGCATTCTCTTCTCATCTCCGGTCAGCTGATGGTCCGGATCCAGGTCGTATCTGATTCCGCTGTCACTCACGGTATGTCCTCCAGGGATTCATGCTGCCGGCCTGCCTCCACAGGAGGCCATGGCGCCGGCCCGGTAATGCGGCTATTTTACCCGAGAGCCGCGGTCCCTGTTATGCCTCATCTCCCGAAATCTGCCTCCCGTCACCATGCGGGGAGAAAAGGGGGCAGGCTGCTGGTGTTTTACCATGATCCCACACCTGAAGGTGGGTACAGAAAGGCTGACATCCGGTTAAAATTGCTCCATGCTCCGGAATCCAGCATTCTGACGGCATATCCTGCCAGGGGCCTCTGCCCATCGCCTCATGTACATACTGCAGCCCTGGAGATTTTATGCGCCACGTTAAGTATTCCCTTGCCATTGCCTCGCTCCTCATGAGCCTCCCGGCGCTCTCTGACGACTGCTTCAGCTTTGATGAGGCAAGGATCGGCAGCGATGAGGCCTACACCAGATCATTCCTGGACTCCTGCCTCGCAGAGAAGGATGATCCGGCGGCTCAGCACAATATCGGCATCTTCTATTACAAGGGCACCGCAGTCGGGCAGGATTTCAAGGAGGCCTTCAGCTGGCTCAGGAAGTCCGCGGAGGGCGGCAATCCTGACGCTGCCTATATGGTCGGCATGATGTACCTCAACGGTGAGGGTACAGTGAAGGATCCGGCTGAGGCGGTCAGGTGGCAGAGGAAGGGAGCAGAGCTCGGGAGCCCCAAGTCCTGGTTCGAGCTCGGCCTCTATACGCTCTACGGGCAGAACGGCATGGAGAAGAATGTCGCCGAAGGCCTGAGGCTTATCACCAAAGCCGCTGAGGCAGGGTTTGCCGACGCAGAGAACCAGCTCGGGTATATGTATGTTACGGGGAGCGGGGTCGCTCAGGATCTCCGGCAGGCGGCAGTCTGGTACCGGAAGTCGGCGGATCAGGGTGATTCTGTAGGGCTCTACAACACCGGCCTCCTTTACAGGGACGGCAACGGCACGGGGCAGGACTATGTGCTCGCCGCCAGGTTCTTCGAGAAGTCGGCCGCGCAGTCCTACGCGCCTGCCCAGGCCGCGCTTGGAGAGCTTTATGCCCAGGGTAACGGAGTTGAGCAGGACTACATGCAGGCGGCAGAGCTTTTCAGCGAGGCTGTGTCGCTCGGGGATCCCACGGCGATGTACGATCTGGGGCTCCTCCTCTCTGAGGGAACCGGGGTGAGGAAGGACATCGCAAAAAGCCTTGAGCTCCTCAGGAAGTCCGCGGAGCTGGGGAACTCCATGGCCGCCGGGCGGCTTGGCTATATGTACGGGAACGGACTGACCGGCAGCAGGGATCTTAAGGAGGCCTTTGCCTGGTATGAGAAATCAGCCTCAATGGGCAATGACGAGGCGCAGAACATCACCGGCACCATGTACCTGAACGGCGAGGGCGTTAAAAAGGATTACGCCGAGGCGCTCAGGTGGTTCACGAAGTCCGCGGAGCAGGGGAATGCGGCGGCGATGCTCAATGCCGGCATTGTCTACCTGCAGGGGATGGGCGTGGAGAAGGACCTCAGGAAAGCCGCCGGATATTTCTCAGAGGCCGCAGAGCGCGGCGAGCCGCAGGCGATGAACAACCTCGGGGTGATGTACCTGAACGGCGAGGGCGTCCAGAAGGACGAGAAGGCTGCCGAGGAGCTCCTCAGGAAGTCCTGCGCCGGCGGCTACCAGGATGCCTGCCGGTTCTTCAGAGCGGATGAGGAGGAATAGTCCTCCCCGCGGCGGCGCCTCACCTGTCTCAGGCGCTGTGCTGCCCGCTCCTCTCCTCCTCTTCTGACTCCGCCTTTCTCCTGTTCTCCTCGCGGGCTACGGTCAGCATCAGCTTGAGGCGGTTGAGCTGGTTCACCTCGGATGAGCCGGAGTCGCAGTCAATCGGGACGATGTTGGCCCCTGGGTAGGACTCGCGGAGCAGGTGGATGACGCCCTTGCCCGTGATGTGGTTCGGGAGGCAGCCGAAGGGCTGCAGGCAGACGATGTTCATGACGCCGCTGTCGATGAGCCTCACCATCTCCGCGGTGAGGAACCAGCCCTCTCCCGCCATGTTCCCGAGCGAGACGTGGCGCGAGGCGAGCCTCATCATCTCATAGATGGAGCAGGGCGCCTCGAAGCGGCTGCTTCTCTCCAGCGCCTTCCTCGCTGGCTTCCTGAAGTACTCCAGCACCGAGATGAAGATCTTGGATGCGATCTTCGCGCTGAGCTTCCCGTCAAGAAGGTCGTGCCTGATGATGTTGTCGCAGGTGAGGTAGAGGAAGAAGTCGGTGAAGAGCGGCATGATGACCTCCGCGCCTTCTCCCTCAAGCTCCTCCTCAAGATGGTTGTTCGCGAGGGGATGGTACTTGACGAGTATTTCGCCGACCACGCCGACCCTGGGCTTTCTCGGGATGTCCCGGAGCGGCATCGCGTCAAAGGCCGCGACCATCTCGCGTATGGTGCGGCGATACTCCCTGCCGCTTCCTCCCTCAATGGTCTTCCTGCAGATCTCCAGCCAGTGATCGAACATCCGCCTCGCGTCCCCTGGGTTCTTCTCGTAGGGGAGCACGCGGTTGCGGCAGGTCATCAGCGTGTCGGCGAGGACCGAGGCCTTCGAGGCGTCGCAGAGCATCGGCATGGTCATCCTGAAGGCGTCGGTCTCGATGCCGTGGAAGGCGAATACCGGCACCTGCGGGTAGCCGGCTGCCGCGAGGGCCTTCCGGAGCACCGCCATGTAGTTGGTGGCGCGGCAGGCTCCGCAGGTCTGGAAGAGCATGATTGAGGTGTTGTCCGGATCGTACTTCCCGGATCTGAGCTCAGCGAGGAGCTGCCCGATAATCACGATCGCGGGGTAGCACATGTCGTTGTTGACATACTCAAGACCCAGGTCAATGTCCTTCCTCTCAGGCTTTGGCGGGATGACCACCCGGTAGCCGTGCTTCCTGAGCACGGTCTCGAAGAGCGCGAAATGTATCGGCGCGAGCTGCGGGGCGATGATGGTGTGCTGTGCCTTGCACTCCCTGGTGAAGTGCGGGCGGTCAGTGAATCCCGCCGGCTCGAACGCGGGCGGGGTGCGGCGGGCGAGCGCCGCGAGGAGCGAGCGCAGGCGGATGCGCGCGGCGCCCAGGTTCGAGACCTCATCGAGCTTCAGCATGGTGTAGATGCGCCCGTGGTCCTCGAGGACCGATCTCACCTGGTCGGTTGTTATGGCGTCAAGGCCGCAGCCGAACGAGGAGAGCTGGATGAGCGTTACGTCCTGGTTCTCGGCGGCGAACTCCGCTGCGTGGTAGAGGCGGGCATGGTAGCTCCACTGGTTGACGAGGCCCTGCCTCTCCTCCCGCACCTTCATGCCGCGCACCGAGTCCTCGGAGATTATCGAGAGCCCGTAGGAGGAGATCATCTCCGGGATGCCGTGGTTGATCTCCGGATCGATGTGGTAGGGGCGCCCGGCGAGGAGGATGATGTGGCGGCCCTCCTTCCTTGCCCGGTCAATGATGAGCTGTCCCTGCTCCATGACGTCGCGCTTGTAGCGGTCGAGCTCACGGTAGGCCTCCCGCACCGCACCGTCTATGTCGCTGTCCCTGAGCCCCTCGTCCCCGAGCGCGGCCTTAAGCCTCTTCGCCATGCTCTTCTCGTCGTTGATGGGAAGGAACGGCTCCATGAACTTCACGCCCTTCTCGCGGATTATGTCCATGTTGCTGCGGATGTTCTCCGGGCAGGAGGCGACTACCGGGCAGTTGTAGCTGTTGTCCAGGTGGATGAACTCATCGTTCCGGTTGAGGACAATGCAGGGATAGAATATTTTCCTCACGCCCTTCTCAATGAGGTTCATGATGTGCCCGTGGGCGAGCTTCGCAGGGTAGCAGAGGGAGTCGGACGGCACTGTCGCCATGCCGGAGTAGTAGAGCGCGGCCGATGACTGGTCGGAGAGCACCACCTCGTAGCCGAGCCTCGTGAAGAGCGTGAACCAGAAGGGGTAGTCCTCGTACATGTTGAGGACCCTGGGGATGCCGATTTTCCCGTGCGGGGCGTTCGCGAGCGGCTCGTAGCCGAAGAGCCTCTGGTACTTGTAGCAGTAGATGTCGTTCTCATCGGTGGCGCTCGGGCGGCCGCCGATGCCCTTCTCGCAGCGGTTCCCGGTGAAGTAGCGCCCGCCGTCCGCGAAGCGGAGCATGGTTATCGCGCAATTGTTGCCGCATTTCCGGCAGCGGTAGGTGCTGGTCCTTGCGGAGAAGTCCCTGAGGCTCTCAGGGCCAAGGAGCGCGGACGTGCCCTTCGAGCGCTCGGCCGCAAGAAGAGCCGCGCCGTAGGCGCCCATGAGCCCGGCGAGATCCGGCCTGATGACGTCAAGGCCCAGGGTCTTCTCCATGGCGCGGAGCACCGCGTCATTGAGGAACGTCCCGCCCTGGACGACGATCCTCTTCCCGAGCGAGCTCACGTCGCGCAGCTGCATGACTTTGAAGAGCGCGTTCCTGATTACGGAAATCGCGATGCCCGCGGAGATGTCGGCGACTCCGGCGCCTTCCTTTTGCGCCTGCTTGACGCGGGAGTTCATGAACACCGTGCAGCGGGTGCCCAAATCAACCGGCGCGCGCGACTTTACGGCGAGAGCCGCGAATTCCGCGACGCCCATGCCGAGCGACTTCGCGAAGGTCTCGATGAAGGAGCCGCAGCCTGCCGAGCAGGCCTCGTTCAGCGTGATGCCGCCGATTACTCCGTCCTTCACGAAGAAGCACTTCATGTCCTGACCGCCGATGTCCATGACGAAGGAGACGTCAGGGCAGAACTCGCGGGCGGCGCGGAGGTGGGCGAAGGTCTCGACCTCGCCGGTGTCGGCGTGCAGCGCGGCGCGCACCAGATCCTCGCCGTAGCCCGTCGAGCAGCAGCCGGCGATGCTGACGCCAGAGGGGAGCAGGGAGTAGAGCTTCCGGAGCTCCGCGATGACGGTGTCGAGCGGCGCTCCCTGGTTGCTCCGGTAGTCGGTGTAGAGGAGCTCCCCTTCCGCGCTCACCGCGGCGAGCTTGGTGGTCGTCGAGCCCGCGTCGATGCCGATGTAAATCCCGCCTTTATGCCCCTCGAGGCTGCCGCGCCTTACCCTGTGCTGATCATGGCGGGCCTTGAACTCAAGGTACTCCTCGTCAGATCTGAAGAGCGCGAGATCGGGTGAGCCCGCGCCGTGCCCGCCGAGCGCGGCGGCCTTCCCAAGGAGCCTCTCGAGCTCTGAGACGGTCGTGAGCCGTGCGCTCTCACATAATGCCGCGCCGGCTGCCACAAAGTAGTTGGCGTCCCTGACCTCAACCACCTCGTCCGGTCTGAGCTCAAGAGTCTCGATGAAGCGCTTCCTGAGCTCGGGGAGAAAATGCAGGGGCCCGCCGAGGAACGCGACATGCCCCTTTATGGGACGCCCCTGGGCGAGGTTGCCGATGGTCTGGTTCACAACGGCCTGGAAGACGGAGAGCGCGATGTCCTCGCGGCTTACGCCGGTATTCATCAGGGACTGCACGTCGGTCTTCGCGAACACGCCGCAGCGCGAGGCGATGGTGTGGATCTCCTTTCCCTTCGCGGCAAGGTCATTAAGGCCCTTAGCGTCGGTTGAGAGCAGGATGGCCATCTGGTCGATGAAAGAGCCGGTGCCGCCGGCGCAGGCGCCGTTCATGCGCTGCTCCATGGTGCCCCGGAAATAGGTGATCTTGGCGTCCTCGCCGCCGAGCTCCACGGCGGTGTCGGTCTCCGGGATGAGCTTCCTCACTGCGGCCGCGCAGGCGATGACCTCCTGCTCGAAGGGAAGCCCGGACTTCTCGGCAAGGCCCATGGCAGAGGAGCCGGTCAGCGCGAAATAGAACTGTCTGTCTCCGGCATGCTCCCTGATGTATCCGAGGTTGCGCTTGAGGGATTTGACGGTTTCGGAGAGATGGCGCTCGTAGGACTTGAAGATGACGGTCCCGTCACCTTTGAGGATGATGGTCTTGATGGTGGTCGAGCCGATGTCGACGCCTACTCTGAGAAACTGTGACTCTTCTGCCATTGTGCGATTCTGTGCCTGCCGCCCGATCACTGCGGCCGGAAAAAACAGCGATACTCCGGATCGAAGGAGCAATTTTTGTGATTTTAATCCCATTCCGGCGGATTTGCCAACAGCAGTGTACGTATATTAATGTCCATGCAGGCAGGGCGCCTGAGGCCCGTGGCGGATTGCGCAGGATGGATGATTCTGAGAGAATCGTACAGCAGTCAGGCGGCAGTAAGGAGTGCGGGCAGTGCTTTATCACGTTGCGTCATTCCCGGACGGAACAGAGATCTCGTACTCTGAGATTCTCAAGCGCGGATCAGGCGGTGAGGAGCTCCGCATCTTCATCGAGCGCTGGGACGAGGGGATCAGGGACTTTGACACACTGTAGTTCTTCCTCCCGTCGCTCAGAATAAAGAAGCAGAAAGGGTTTTCCGCAGATGAGATCGAGGATCATCTCGGGCATATGAAACGCCTCTCCGGGATGCTCTTTGAGTGCGCGAGGGAGAATGGGCGGGAGTCCTGACCTGCCGGCAGGGCAGGATTCCATGCGGACAGCTGAGGCGTGACGGCAGTTCCGTTATGCCGCTGCCTGACGCCTTACAATGGAATGCGGCGGGCAGAGGAAGAGGAGCTCAGGAGGCAGCGTGAGAGAAAGTACAGAACCGGTCAGGCATGGCATCGGAGCGGAGATAAAACAGACCGGATATTTCCGCCTGGAGGCCCTCCTTCTTGGCGCAATGCTCTCGGCACTTGGCGGCGGAACGGATGCCGCGGAAATCTGCGGGGCCATAAACGGGAAATTCAGGGAGGAGATTTTTGAGAGGGAGTTCCCGGATTTCACGCCTCGCGGCGATATATCCCCTGATCTGATGAGGAAGGCTATGATGCTGGCAGGGTCAGGAAAACTTCCGGATCTCTGCCTCAGGCTCACCGCCGGCTTTGTCAGAAAGGTTATCCGCAGCCATCCTCTAGGCACGGATTATGTCAGCATGAATTCACTCTGGATTCGTGAATCTCCTTCCGTTCCTGGACGGGTCTTTCTCCTGGAGAAAGGGAACGAAGACTATGGATTTAAGGGGGCTTTTAAAGATCTCCGTGGATAAGGTGCAGGTGAATATCGTAAGATAAGCCTATGGTTAGGTAACTGCAGGTATGTACCATGGGCAAGAAAAC
>ONIT01000042.1 GCA_900317945.1 uncultured Pseudomonadota bacterium | reverse complement strand
CCACCTGTTCCCATTCCGAACACAGAAGTGAAATGTCGCCACGTCGATGGTAGTGCGGTTCTGAGCCGTGTGAGAGTAGATAACTGTCAGGCGCCTATTAGGAGCAGTAGTTCAGCTTGGTTAGAACGCCTGCCTGTCACGCAGGAGGTCACGGGTTCGATCCCCGTCTGTTCCGCCATTCACCAAACCCCGGGCCATATGGTTCGGGGTTTTTCTTTTTTAAATCACCAAAAGAGAAACAAAAACACTCACCTGAGCAGCTTTTATCTGCCCGTATGCTCAGCTCCAGGCTCCGTATCAGCGGGGCAGGGCGGTTCAGAAGTCTGCAGACGAATTTTCCGGGGCTTCTTCTGTGGCAGCACTCTGCCTTCCCCGCGCGTTTCATTCATTAGCTCTAATGCTGAATGAAGGACTGCTCAGATGTGTATGGTGCAATATGACATCTCAGAGGACAATCTGGCTTGATCGGCGTGCCTGCTGCAGTTATCATCCTTTACGCGGCAGGACCTCAGGCGCTCTCAGCAGCCGTCGCCGGTCCTTGCTCCTGGCGGGCAGATTTGAGGCGAGGTCTTTATGGATTTATTGGATGTTCTTGACACCATCAACAGGATTGCGGACAACCGCAACGGCAGAGAGATCACAGGCGGCAGCGTCCCGGGGCTCACTGAGTCCAAATCCGGACAGCCTCTCCTGCCGGCGCGTGCCGGTGAATCAGGTTCCGTGCTCCCAGGATCGTTTTTACAGGGCGATTCCGACGAGCACGATACGGTCTTTGTCAAGCCGGTGCCTGGCTCAGTTGTTTACTGCGATCTTGGATTCGGATTCATCGAGCATTCCGGGATCTATATCGGAAACGGAAGGATTGTCGCTCTTGAGCGTGACGGCAGGATTGTTTCAAGGACCCCTGAGGGCTTTACGAAAGGAACCACGGCCTTCTGCATCTATGTGTCCTGCTCGGGCAATCATGCGGTTGGAAGCAGGGAGGCCGCAGAGAGGGCCAGGGATAAGATCGGCTGCCGCAGAAACTACAACGTTGCCACAGACAACTGCCACCATTTTTCCTACGGCTGCCTCACCGGCGATTTTGAGAGCAGCGTGGTCATGCTCAGGCAGCTTAAGGCCGAGTGCAGAGAGACTCTCGGAGCCGAAAGCTGGTGCGTGTGGGATCACGGGAATGCGAGGGAGCTCCTCGAGATGAAGAGGGCGATGCTGAAGGCCGCCGGAGAGTTTGTAGAGAAGCGCAGGAGCCGCTCAGTCTGAGGCGTGGGCGCAGAGTGAGCTGACTGAGCCTTGCCTGCAGTGCTGCCGCCGTTTATCTGCTCCCGTGCAGGATCAAAGTTTATAGTACGGCTGTTTCAAAAGGACTGTGCGCAGATCTGCATGGGGAGAATCCCTTCTGCCGTATGCTGCCTAACTGTGCATTAGCCCGGGAGCTCCTGGCGTAACAAAAAAGGCGGAGCTTTCGCCCCGCCTTCCTGCTGCTCAAAAGCAATCAGCGCTGATTACTTATTGAGGCTCTCCTGATATCTCTTTGCGGACTCAAGGATCTCCTTCTCGGCAGCAGCCTTGTCGGACCAGCCCTTTACCTTGACCCACTTGCCTGCCTCAAGCTCCTTGTAATGCTCGAAGAAGTGCTTGATCTGGCCCTTGAGGAGCTCAGGGATGTCATTGACATCCTGGATGTTCTCGTAGATCTTGGTCATCTTGCTGTGGGGCATGGCGACGATCTTGGCATCAACGCCGGACTCATCCTCCATCTGGAGAATGCCGACAGGACGGCAGCGGATTACGGAGCCAGGGATCAGCGGATAGGGAGTAGGAACCAGGACATCAAGCGGATCGCCGTCAAGGGACAGAGTCTGGTTGATGAAGCCGTAGTTGCACGGATAGAACATCGGGGTAGCCATGAAGCGGTCTACGAAGATGCAGCCGGAGTCATGATCTACTTCATACTTGATAGGATCGGAGTTCTGCGGAATCTCTACAACAACAAAAATGTCCTCAGGAAGCTTCTTTCCTGCAGGTACAAGCTCAACACCCATTTGATACCTCTATACTATGGTCTTGGAAAACAGCGCTATTTTAGCAAAAATGCGCATGATCATTGCAGAGTTCCGATAATTTTCCGGCTGACTCTGATGCTGTCTGTCAATTGAAACAGCATGTTATGCGAATGAAATAAGGATTTGCCTCACAAATTTCATCCGTTCCGGTATCACCTTATACACTGTTTAATTAAAATCAGGTAGCTGTACGGAAATTGCGTCAGTTTTGCGTACTTTTTCAATTAACAAGAAGAAGGTGACCGGTTATATGATTTTCAAGAAAAAGCTTCTCGTAGCGCTTCTTTGCTCAGCTTCCTTCGTGGCCCTTTCAGCATGCGGCGGCGGAGATACTCCATCACCCGCTGAGGTGTTTGATCCGGCAGGTCCTGCCAAGGCAACAATGGCTGAGCTGCCGGCGCCTTCGGCCTCGGATGAGCCAGTCGGCGAGTCAGGATACGTAACTGTCTTCTACTACAATACTGATGAGGACAGGGCTGCCCTTGCCGATTACAACCTCCACCTCTGGGAAAAGACAAATGACGGCTCCAAAGAGGTGCAGGGCATAGAGCTCAATGGCGGCGACGGTGAGAACGGCGACTGGAGCAATACCGGTGTCAAGCCTGTCGAGGTTACCAACTACGGCGCCAGGTTCAAGCTTAAGATAACCAGTGACAGCAAAGACGTCTTCTACATGATCATCAGAAAGCCTGACGGAAGCACCAAGGTTTACAACGATGACATGGGACCTTACCTGATTCAGGACGGCATGGTGCTGATTGTAGGCGGAGTTTCTGAGCCAAAGGTCTATGAGTCTGTCTCTGATGCCTTCGCTAAGCTGAACTCTGCGGCATCTGATGACAATGGCGCAGCGGCCGATGCTGTAGAGGGCAAGGTTTCTATCTACGTCCGCTCCAAGGGCACATCAGCCGATGACATGGCCAAGCTTACCCTCTATACCTGGGAAGACGGCAACATCAAGGGAACCACAACTATCTGCGAGGGCGAGGACGGCTGGGGCTGCACCAAGATTACCCCGGAAAGCTCCGAGGAAGGACTTGCGGTATTCCGCCTTGACATCGTTGACGCGAAGGGAACCTTCAACTTCATTGTCAGGTCTGACGGCAATGCAACCCAGACTACTGATCTCAGCGGCGATGTTTCCTCCACTCCTATCAACGTAACCTGGGATATTACGAGCACCAAGACCGGCTCAGCTAAACAGGAAAGCAACGGCACCATCACGCCGAAGAACGCGGCCGCAATCTGGATTAATCCGAACACCATCGTCTCAACCAACAGAGTCAGCTACATCGACACTGAATTTGCAAGGCTCTATACCGGAAATGATGATGACACTGTAACCGGAAAGGATGCTGACGGCAATCTCAGCGGTCAGTACATCAACCTTGAGGAGGGCTCGCTTACCTCCGATGAGGCAGTTGCCTATCCTGAGCTCGCCAAGGGCGTTGAGTCCGGCAAGTTCATGGTCTGGAACATTCCGGCTGGTGACGTGGAGAAGGCAAAGGGCTGGATCAAGAAGGATCTCGAGTTTGCCGGAATTGCCGGGAACAATTCGCTCACCCAGTATTCCAAGGTTCAGACCGCCGGCGTCATTGATGAGGTCTACGGACAGAAGGCCTTCGACGCCTACAATGGCAAGCAGCTCGGCGCAGTTGTCGAGAGCGGCAAGGTTACCTTCAGGCTCTGGGCTCCTACCGCGCGCAGCGTTTCCGCTGTCCTCTATGACAAGGACAAGAAGCTTATAAAAGAAGTTCCTCTCACCGCTGACGAGACCGGAATGTGGTCCGCTGAGTCTGCTGACGCCAAGGCAAACGAGACTTACTATAAGTACAAGGTCAAGGTCTTCCGCCCGGATGCCATGGAGGTCGCAGAGTATGAGGTTACTGACCCGTACTCACTTGCACTCTCCACCAACTCCAAGTTCAGCCTTGTCGCAGACCTTGACGCTGACAGCACCAAGCCTGCTGACTGGGACGGTGATGAGCCTGCCTACAAGCAGGATTCGGATCAGAACCTTGCTGCTATCTCGATTACCGAGACTCACCTCCGCGACATCACTGTCGGCAAAGACAAAGGAATTTCTGATGAGCACCAGGGCAAGTACCTCGGACTCACTGAGACCGGCTCTGTTGCAGTCAAGCACCTGGCTGACCTTAAGGCGGCCGGCATGACCCATATCGAGCTCCTGCCTATCTACGACTTCTCCACTGTCGATGAGGAGAAGGGCAAGGCCATCGATCTCAACACGACCTGTGCCAAGGCAAAGGAGATCCTCGGAAGCGAAGATGATGTCTGCACCGCAGATACTGTCGGAGCGGCCCTCATTGCCCTCGCCAAGACTGATGTTGAGACAAACGATCCTTCGAAGACCCACGGCGTGAGCGATCTCCTTGGCAAAATCAAGAACAAGGACAGCTACAACTGGGGCTACGATCCGTTCCATTACGGCGTGCCTGAGGGATCCTACGCGACAGATCCTGAGGGACTCACAAGAACTGTTGAGCTCCGCCAGATGATCCAGTCGCTCCACAAGAATACCGGCCTCAACGTTGTTATGGATGTGGTCTACAACCATACCGACGGCGCCGGCGATCCGACCAAGAACGGCACCTCCGTGCTGGATGCCATTGTGCCCTGGTACTACAACCGTCTCGATGTTGTAACCGGCGGCGTCAAGGCTGCAACCTGCTGCAAGGATTCCGCATCCGAGCACAAGATGTTCCAGAAGCTCATGGAAGATACCCTCGTAACCTGGGTTGACCAGTACCACATCGATGCCTTCCGCTTCGACCTCATGGGCTATATCCCGAAGGCTGTAATGGAGGATACCCTCAAGAACGTCAAGGAGAGAACCGGCAAGAGCGTCTTCTTCTTCGGCGAGGGCTGGGATCCGGATGGCTCCGCCTCTGCCAAGTTTGAGGCATCTACCCAGAAGACCATGGGTGGCACCGGAATCGGAACCTTCAATGACCGTATCCGCGACGCGGTCAGGGGTGTCGGACCGTTTGACCACGCAGGCAAGACGGATGATGATGCCAAGAGCTTCATGCTTTCAAAGAAGGGCTTTGCGACCGGCATGTGCACCTCTGCCGATGTTGGCGCTGACGGAAAGGCACGCTGCGGTGATCTTGGCACTGACGAGAAGGTCGTCTCCAGCAGCGCAAACAATCTGTTTGCCCGCAAGAGAATGGACTGGATCCGCGTCACCATGGCAGGCGGCATCAGGACCTATGAGTTCACTGACTACCAGGGCGATAAGTCAAAGGGCGAGAACGACGGCTACTGGGGCAGCCCGGTCGGCTATACCGAGAAGCCTTACGAGACCATCAACTACGTCTCGAAGCACGACAATGCGACTCTGTTTGATCTGATCACCTACACCTCAACCGGTGATGAGACCATGGCTCTCCAGACCCGCCAGCAGGCGCTCGGACTTGCCACCGCAATCCTCGGACAGGGCGTGTTCTTCGACCAGCAGGGATCTGATCTGCTCCGCTCCAAGTCCTTCGAGAACGACTCCTACAACTCCGGCGACTTCACCAACGCTGTGAACTACACTGATAATGCGACCAACGGATACGGCAACGGCTATTCGAACGAGTCCAAGGACAAGGATGACTGGATGGCTGTAAAGCAGCTCTATACGAAGACTGCAAAGGATCCTAAGGCCTACAATGCCGGACTCCAGGGCAAGAAGCAGGTGATGAAGAAGTACTACCAGGAGCTCCTCAAGATCAGAAGCACCTACAAGAACTTCATCAGCCTTGGCGATGCCGAGAAGATCAAGAACGGCGTCAAGTTCCTCAACACCGGCAAGGATCAGACCATCGGCCTTATCGCCATGGAAATCACCACCAGTGAAGGCAAGCTGCTCGTCGCAATCAACGCAACTCCTAATGCGCAGGATCTGACCAAGAAGGGTGCTGACGCAGGCTACGCTCTTGTTCCTGAGCAGACCGGTGCTGATTCCATCGCATACAACAACAGTAAGCTGTCTACCATCACTGAAGTTGAGCCTTGGTCGGTTGCAGTATTCAAGAAGTAATCATGACTCAGTCTTAGACTGAAGATCTGATTAAATCGAGGGCGCAGGAATGCGCCCTTTTTCGTTTCTGAAATTTACCTCTCTGCGCGGCAGAGCCCGGCGCTGTGCCCCTGTGCTAAAATTGAAAAAAAATCGGGGTGATTCATGCATATTCATATTCTCGGCATCTGCGGTACCTTCATGGGCGGCATCGCCCTCATCGCGCGCGAGCTCGGCTTCAAAGTTACAGGCTCTGACAGGAATGTCTATCCTCCCATGAGCGACGAGCTGAGGCGCGAGGGAATCGAGATTACCGAGGGCTACGGAGAGGAGCAGCTCCACAATCCGCCTGATCTCATCGTGGTCGGGAACGCCATGAAGAGAGGCATGCCGGTAATCGAGTACATGCTGAACAAGGGGCTTCCCTACACCTCGGGCCCCGGCTTCATCGAGGACTATGTCGTCCCGGGGCGCGATGTAATCGGCATCGCCGGCACCCACGGCAAGACCACCACCTCGTCAATGGTCGCCTGGATCCTGGAGAAGGCCGGGAAGAAGCCCGGCTTCCTTATAGGCGGCGTGCCTGAGAACTTCGGCATCTCCGCTAGGAAGGGCGACGGGAAGCTCTTCGTCATCGAGTCCGACGAGTACGACACGGCGTTCTTCGACAAGCGCTCCAAGTTCGTCCACTACCATCCGGTAATCCAGATCCTGAACAACCTCGAGTACGATCACGCTGACATCTTCCCGAACCTTGAGGCGATCAAGATTCAGTTCCACCATCTTGTAAGGACCATCCCCGGGAGGGGCTCCGTCGTTGTCCCTGATCCTGACGAGGCGCTTGAGGATGTAATCTCGAGGGGGCTCTGGAGCAGCCTTGTTAAGGTCGGCTTCGACCACGGCGAGTGGACATACCGGCTCATTGCTGAGGACGGCTCGGAGTTCGAGGCCTTCCGTAACGGTGAGTCTCTGGGCACTGTGAAGTGGCCGCTTATCGGTCTCCACAACGTGAAGAACGCTCTCATGGCCATCGCGGCCTGCGCGGCGGATCCTGCCAATGTCGATCCGAAGTCTGCCGTCGAGGCGCTCTCTTCATTTGAGCCTCCTCTCCGCCGCATGGAGTACAAGGGCGAGTTCGCGGGCGTTAAGCTCTACGATGACTTCGCCCACCATCCGACCGCCATCAGAACCACCATCCACGGGCTCCGCGAGAAAATCGGGAAGGACGCGAGGCTCATCGCGGTCCTTGAGCCCCGCTCCAACACCATGAAGCTCGGTGTGCACCGGAAGACCCTCGCAGGCTCCCTTGAGGAGTCAGACATCGCGTTTGTCTTCGCGCCGCAGGATCTCCCCTGGAACACCGACGAGCTCGCCGAAGGCGCGCCGGTTCCCCTGCATGTCTTCCATGACTTTGACCAGATGCTTGAGGCAGTTGTTAAAGAGGCGAAATCAGGGGACACCATCCTCACCATGAGCAACGGCGGCTTCAGCGGCATCACGAAGAAGCTCCCTGAGGCGCTCAGCAGAAAGGCCTGATTTTGGACGCTCTATCGGTCAGGGAACTCAGCAAGGTCTACCACGGCGGCGTTAAGGCGCTCGACGGAGTGAGCTTTTCCGTGGGGGAGGGCGACTTCTACGCTCTCTTAGGCCCCAACGGCGCCGGGAAGTCCACGACCATCGGCATCGTCGCTGGGCTCGTGAGGAAGACCTCCGGCACTGTGAGCGTCTTCGGGCGCGACCTTGACAGGAGCACCATGGCGGCAAAGAGCCTCATAGGGCTGGTTCCGCAGGACTTTGACTTCAGCCAGTTCGACAAAGTGCTTGATGTCGTCGTGAACCAGGCGGGGCTCTACGGCATGCGAAGGACTCTCGCGAGGCAGCGCGCCGAGCAGATCCTGAGGCGTGTCGAGCTCTGGGAGAAGAGGGACGCGGAGACAAGGGAGCTCTCCGGCGGCATGAAAAGGCGCCTTCTCATAGCGCGGGCCCTCGCGCACAGCCCGAAGCTCCTCATCCTTGACGAGCCGACCGCCGGAGTCGACATCAACGTGCGGCGCGCGACCTGGGATCTTCTCAGACTCATCAACCGGAGCGGCACCGCGATAATCCTCACCACGCACTACCTCGAGGAGGCGGAGACACTCTGCCGGAGCGTCGGCATCATCAACCACGGGCGGATTGTAACTTCTACTACCATTGATGACCTGATGTCGCTCGCTGAGAAGGAGGACATCATCCTCTACTCTGACTCCGCAATCCCCAAGGAGGCAGCGGAGCGCCTCGGCGGGACGCTCGTGGGCACAAGGACCATGGAGCTCTCAGTCGCACACTCGAGGGGACTCAACTCGGTCTTTGCGGAGCTCGGCTCCATGGGCGTGAGGATCATCGGCATGAAGAACCGCCTCAACCGACTCGAGAGCCTCTTCATGCACCTTACGGGCGGCGGGGCGAAGAGCAGCGCTCCCGCTGAGGACGATCCGGTATTCAGCGCTGATGCGGCAGAGGGAGATCGCGAATGAAGAGGAGAAGCCTTCTGGTCTCATACCAGACCATAGTCATCCGCGAGGTCACGCGCTTCACGAGAGTCTGGCTCAGGACACTCATTCCTCCGGCAGTTACGACCGGGCTCTACTTCATAATATTCGGGACGCTGATGGGAGAGCGCATCGGCAGCATGGACGGGCTTCCCTACAGCGACTTCATGATGCCGGGGCTCCTCATGCTCTCCGTCGTCCTCTGCTCCTACACCAATGTCGCATCGAGCGTGTTCAGCTCTAGGTTCCAGCACTACCTCGACGAAATCCTGGTGGCCCCCATCCCGGATTTCGTGGTCATCTCCGGGTTCATCACGGGAGGCGTGATCAGGGGCATGATGATCGCGGTCATCGTGCTCGCGACCTCCGCCATGTTCGTCGACATCTCGGCCTGGTCCTGGCTCCTGGTGATATTCACGCTCTTCCTCTCCTCGGTCCTCTTCTCCGCGGCGGGGCTCGTGAACGCGCTCTTCGCGAAGAACTTCGATGACATCAGCATCATCCCGACGCTGATCCTCACTCCGCTTATCTACCTCGGGGGAGTGTTCTATCCGGTCTCGATGCTCCCCGAGAAGTGGCAGGCTGTCTCGGCCCTCAACCCGCTTTTCTACGTGATAAACGCGACGAGGGCGGGGTTCTCGGGGCACTGCGACACGAATATCGCCTTTGCCTTCGGCGTTACTCTCGTCTCGGCCGCCGCGATGTTCCTCCTCGCGCTCTGGCTCTTCCACCGGGGCACCGGAGTAAAATCCTGAGCTGTTTTCACTTTCACAGTCCAATATTCACCGGAGTCCGGAGATGAGATTGAAGAGCCTTTCCACCGCAGTACTCACAGTATCCCTTCTTGCGCTTCCGGTCTTCTCCGGCTGCTCGTCTGTCTCTGAAAACGCTGCAGGGCAGTGCGCGGAGTGCCAGACGCTCCGCGGGACAGGCCTTCAGGTGAGCTCCTACCGCTTCGAGGGGAAGGCCGGTGTGAGGAAGACCGGGCCCGACGGCGGCAGCGCCTCGTTCCGTTTCGTCTGGACCGGCACCTCGAGGGGCAGCTTCTCCTTCCGGGGAGTGCATTTCACCGGGAAGTCCTTTGAAATCTCCGCGGGGACCGGCGGGACCTTTGTCAGGGACACTGACGGGACAGTAAAGGAGTTTGACTCTGAGGAGGCGCTTGAGAAGAGGTTCGGAGTGCCTCTTAAGAAGCTCTCCTCCTGGGCGATGGGGAACGGTGAGGGCGCTGACGCAAAGTATGAGGGAGAGCACCTCAAATCCCTGAGGTCCGGCAAATGGCAGGCGGAGTTCGTGTCGTACGGGAATTTCGGAGGGCTGGAGCTCCCGAGGGAAATAACGCTGAAGGGGGACGGCTCATTCGTCAAGGTCATGGTCTCGAAGGCATCATTTGTCCTCGGAGACGGCTCCGAGCGGGGCGGCAGCGCGGCAGGGGAGTAACAGCCTGCCGGAGCTTCTCTCTGTTGCATCAAGACTGCCTCTCATTGTGCTATCTCCTTTTCTCTCTGTCCTTGCCGGAAGGCGCAGCACTCCAATCCTTCCGGTGAGCCGTCTTTCCCAAACTCAAATTTTTCCTCTGTGCCGGCTCGTTCAAGTGAAATGCAGCGGTTCATCCAGTATCCTCTCTTCTGACTTTCAGCCTTCCTTCACAAAAATTAAATCATCTGCCATTTACTGCCTGCTTGGCTCTAAGAATTTCTTGACAAAATAATTTTTTTTTTACAATCCATAATACGGCATCTCATCTTTATTGAATCCTTGAGGATCGGGATCATGAGACGTGCCGCAAAGTCATTTTCATAGCGGCAATAGGCCTTTGCGCTGAATGCCGCGGGGAGAGAGCTGATGCCTTTCGGCAAACCGGTAGTCGGTACAGAATCCAAACGGAACGAGTCTCAGTCCGCCAGACCTGAAAAGAAGGAAGATGGCAAAAAGGAAGAGTCAGTCTTCGTCCCTGTTGAGCCCAAGTACACCTTCGACGATATTATTCTCCCGGATCGTGTCCGCGAGGAGGTCATGAACGTCGCTGACTACGCGAAGAACAGCAGGATCGTCTTCGAGGACTGGGGGCTTGGGAAGACTCACAAGTACTCCAAGCAGATCGGCATCAACCTCTGGGGCGAGCCCGGCACCGGCAAGACCATGGTTGCCCATGCCATAGCGAACCACCTCGGCAGGAAAATCCTTATCGTCAACTACGCGGACATCGAGTCCAAGTATGTCGGAGAGACCCCGAAGAACATCAGGAAGGTCTTCGAGGCCGGCAAGGCTACAGGAAGCATCCTCTTCTTCGATGAGGCGGACGCGATCCTGAGCCGCAGGGTGACAAATATGTCGAGCGCCACTGATGTCAGCGTCAACCAGACCCGCTCCGTGATGCTCATGCTGATGAACGAGTACCAGGACTTCATCATCTTTGCCACGAACTTCATCTCGAACTTTGATCCGGCGTTCATGCGCCGCATCGCAGTTCACGTGAAGTTCGAGCTCCCGGATCTCAAGTGCCGGACACTTCTCTGGGCCAAGTACATTCCTGACAAGATGCCTCTGCAGATGGCGAAGGACGAGCTGTGCGCAGACCTTGCGGGGAAATTTGAGGGGCTCTCGGGCGGGGATATCTCTAATGCTGTCCTAAATGCGGCCTTCATGGCTGCGCGGCACGAGGAGAAGAGCGTTTCTGAAGATTATTTTGAGCAGGCTGTGACGAATATCCTGTCGAGCAAGAAGGCGAACCAGAAGAAAGGCAATGTCAAGGTGACAGAAAAGCCTGTGTCCGAGGAATACGTGAGGAAGCAGATCGGACAGAAAGGCATTGATGCAATAAATGAGGCTGACCACAGCAACGAGATGGGTTAGGCAGTGAGTTACAGTGTACAACACTGTTCAGGATTCATATGTTAAGTGGTAAAAATCATGGCAGATGCCATTACTGATAGGGAGAAATTAATATGCCGTTACCAATAATTTTGGGAATTTTGGCCGCAGCTGCAGTAGGGGCTGCTATTGCTGCGAATTGGGATTCAATCGTTGAGTGGCTCTCTGATCTCGTTACAAAATTAAAACGTGCCTGGGACGGAGTAAGAGAGAGTATCCCTCATTCTGCCAGGGTTTTTGGTGACTTGCTCGTCAATGGAATGGTCAAGATCATACATAAGCTTTACTACAAGAAAGACGGCAAGTTTTTTCTGAGAACTACGGAAAATGAAGTTGATGAAAATGATGTGCCTTCAGATATCCGTGATGCATTAAATGAGCAGGAAGAGAAGGATATTACAAGACCAATGGAAAGAGAACTGGGAATGGAAATATAAGCGATGCCAGAAGATCAGCAAATTCCGGAATGGGCCGTGCCTACCGAGGCACTCGATGAAATTAATTCAGGCAAACGGCATAAAACTGCGCTTGAACAGACTGTCGAAAAAATTATCGTCGAGCAGCTTGGAGTAAAGCCGGAGGATGTGAAGGTATATTCCTCCTTTGTTGATGACCTTGGTGCTGATTCACTGGATGCAGTAGAGCTCATTATGGCCCTGGAAGAGAAGTTCGATATTGAAATTCCCGATGAGGATGCCGAGAGGATAACCACTGTCGGAAGTGCAATTGAATACATCAAGGCTCATCAGAAGTAGCGATCTGAAGCCGGCAACGGCAGTCCAGCAGGTTTGAAGACAATTCCGCATTGCTGCTGAAGATATTAAACTGGAGTATAAGTCATGCCAGAAGAAAACAACAAAAGAGAACATTATGGTTCACGTGGAGACGAGGGAAAGGGTGCTGATGTTTTTCAGGATTTAAAAAATATCTTTGGTTCTTTCCTTGGACACCTCCTCAAGGAACCACAGATTAGCCTTGCACAGATTGAGAAAAGGTATTCTTGCCTGATTGACGAGCATATCCTGGAAAAGGAGCGTTCTGAGAATCTGAAATTTGCAGGCGGAACTTTCAAAATCAAGCTGAATGGCCGTCAGTATACACTGAGTATGGAGCTGTACTACAAAACGGCTGAGGGAAAGTGGCGTAAAGAGTCAAACTCAGCAGACAGGCCTCTCGAATCACTTACGGATGAGTCAAGGGCTCTGCTTGAACAGAATAAGGAACTGACTTATCCAATCAGACATCCTGAATCCGGCGCGAATACTGAGTCAGGAAAAAATGATGCGGCCTCTTAGGATTATCTGACTGATTGCTGATTATCAGCACCTTTAACGCTGAGAGCCGGATGCCATGCACATCCGGCTTTTTTCATACCTGATTCTCCCTTTCCCACTCAAACAGCAGAACATACACGCTTTTCTGAATTTTCCAGCGCCGCATCCGTGCACATGTTTCTGCGGAATTTCTCCTGTCATCCGGAACGGTGCACTGTCTCTCCCGCAGGGCACCTCTTCAGTGCCTCGCATGAAAAAAGTGCACAATTTGTTACAATTGCACCACACAGATCACACTTTTTGTATGGCATAGATCCGGTATTTATCCATACTGCACTGATTTTGCGAAAGTTTATTTTGCTGTCATTAAAGGCACAGAATGTGCAAGTAAAGCGGCAGAAAAACAGGACTTAACTGCCGCTTTTCGGGCGGCGCTGCAGGAACAGTGCAGGGATTTGGCGGAGGATACAGATATGGTAGAGGTTTCAGTAATGAACGACGGCGGCAGCAACTGTCCGCTCTTCACCAGGGCGCTTCTGGCAAAGCGCCTGCTCTCACGCGGCGAGAAGCTCGGGCGTGACGAGGCTGTGTCCTATATCGCTGCATCCCTTTTCGAGGACGCGCACCGCGGCTGCACCGCAGACGAGCTTAAGAACATCGGCTACGGCATGCTCAGGAGATCCGAGGCCGTAAGCGGCGTTCCCGAGACCATTTCCCCTCTGTCCGTAAAGCTTGATCTTTTCACCGGTCCTGCAGTAATCACTATTGAATCGCCTTTCGCTGACTGATAATCACGAGTGCGGGGCGTCTCTACCGAAACGGCGCTTTATGCGCCGTTTTTTCTTTGTGCTAATATTCAGTCGGTTTTTTTACAGGAGAAAAGCATGGTTCTCGAGAGTTATTACAGCCAGGCCAATGCCCGCAAGGCATCAGGCGTTGCGCCGAAGCCCCTTACTGCGGACGAGACCCGCGAGCTCTGCGGCCTTTTGAAGGTCAGCAGCGAGAGGTCTGAGGAATTTCTTGATCTGCTTGAGAACTGCGTTCCGCCCGGAGTGGACGAGGCCGCAAAGGTCAAGGCTGACTTCCTCTATGCCATAGCGAAGGGCACCGAGACCTCCGCATGCATCACCCCGGAGAAGGCAGTGAGGATCCTGGGGACAATGCTGGGCGGCTACAACGTCTCCGCGCTCATCGATCTCCTTGACGATCCGAAGCTCGGGAGCACCGCCGCTGACGCGCTCTCGAAGACCATCCTGATTTTCGACTCCTTCGACAAGGTCGCAGCCCTTGCCGAGAAGGGTTCCGAGAACGCCAAGAAGGTAATCAAGAGCTGGTCAGACGGCAAGTGGTTCCTTGACCGTCCGAAGCTCAAGGACACCGTAACCCTCACCGTATTCAAGGTAACGGGCGAGATCAACACCGATGATCTCTCCCCGGCCCCTGATGCCTGGTCGCGTCCTGACATCCCGCTCCATGCCATGGCCATGCTCAAGAACGAGCGCCCCGGCATCACTCCTGACGTTCCGGGAGTGCAGGGCCCTGTAAAGATGATCGAGGAGCTCAAGAAGAAGGGCTATCCGCTCTGCTTCGTCGGCGATGTCGTCGGAACCGGCTCCTCCAGAAAGTCCGCGACCAACTCCGTCCTCTGGTTCATCGGCGATGACATCCCTAACGTTCCCTGCAAGAGGGCTGGCGGCTTTGTCTTCGGCGGCAAGATCGCTCCTATTTTCTTCAACACCATGGAGGACTCCGGCGCGCTCCCTGTCGAGATGGACGTAAGCTCACTCTCGAACGGCGACGTGATTGATGTCTCCGTCTATGAGGGCACCGTAAAGCGCCACGGCACCGGCGAGCTCCTCACGACATTCAAGCTCCGCACCGAGGTCCTCCTCGACGAGGTCCGCGCAGGCGGCAGAATTCCGCTCATCATCGGCCGCGCGCTAACCAGGAAGGCCCGCGAGTTCCTCCACGAGCCTCCCTCAAACCTGTTCCTGGAGCCCCCCAAGGCTCCCGAGACCGGGAAGGGCTATACTCTCGCGCAGAAGATTGTCGGCCGCGCCTGCGGCGTTGCCGGAGTCCGCCCCGGCACCTACTGCGAGCCGAAGATGACCACCGTCGGCTCTCAGGACACCACCGGACCCATGACCCGCGACGAGCTCAAGGACCTCGCCTGCCTGAAGTTCTCCGCTCCGCTTGTCATGCAGTCCTTCTGCCACACCGCGGCATACCCGAAGCCGGTTGATATTGTTACCCACCATACCCTGCCTCAGTTCATCACCGAGCGCGGCGGCGTGGCCCTCAAGCCCGGCGACGGCGTCATCCACAGCTGGCTCAACCGCATGACCCTGCCTGACACCTGCGGCACCGGCGGCGACTCCCACACCAGGTTCCCGATCGGGCTTTCGTTCCCGGCAGGCTCCGGCCTTGTAGCGTTCGCCGCAGCGACCGGCGTGATGCCGCTCGACATGCCTGAGTCAGTCCTTGTCAGGTTCCACGGCAAGATGCAGCCCGGCATCACCCTCCGCGACCTGGTGCACGCCATTCCTCTGACCGCGATTAAGCAGGGCCTTCTCACTGTTCCCAAGAAGAACAAGAAGAACGTCTTCTCCGGCAGGATCCTCGAGATTGAGGGGCTTCCTGATCTCGAGGTCGAGCAGGCCTTCGAGCTCGCCGACGCGTCAGCCGAGCGCTCCGCAGCAGGCTGCACGGTGAAGCTCAACAAGGAGCCTGTCATCAGGTACCTGAACTCCAACATCGCGCTCCTCAAGTCCATGATCCGCGACGGCTACCAGGACAGCGACGCTCTCAAGAACAGGATTGAGGCGATGGAGAAGTGGCTTGCTGATCCTCAGCTTCTCGAGGCAGATCCTGACGCAGAGTACGCCGCAGTCATCGACATCAACCTCGAGGACATTAAGGAGCCTGTGCTCTGCTGCCCGAACGACCCTGATGACGTCAAGGTCCTCTCCGAGGTTGCCGGCACCAAGATCGATGAGGTGTTCATCGGCTCCTGCATGACCAACATCGGCCACTACCGCGCAGCCGCGAAGATTTTCGGCGCGTACAAGAAGCCCCTGCCCACCAAGCTCTGGCTTACTCCTCCGACCCGCATGGACAGGAAGGAGCTCTCAGACGAGGGACTCTTCTCCACCTTCTGCCGCGCAGGCGCAAGGATCGAGATCCCGGGATGCTCCCTCTGCATGGGCAACCAGGCAAGGGTAGCGGACAACGCGACCGTAGTCTCCACCTCCACCAGAAACTTCCCGAACAGACTCGGGCAGGGCGCCAATGTCTACCTCGCGTCCGCTGAGCTCGCTGCCGTTACCGCAGAGCTCGGCCATATCCCGACTGTCGAGGAGTACATGAAGGAGTCTGAGGCGATCCGCGGCCATGAGAGCGAGATCTACAGGTACATGTTCTTCGACAAGATGGAAGGCTACAAGGATTAATCCTGAGCATTTCCGCTGAGACCTGATGAAGGCGCTCCGGGGGGGTCCTCCGGGGCGCCTTTTTTTGCTTTTTTCAGACAGCCTGGAATCAGCACGGTCTGAAGGCCGTACCCTCTGAGGCTGCAGCGGTCCATTCTCATATCTGCCTGGCTTTTAATGTTCATCGCAGTCATGACCTGTCATATGGAGCCCGGCAGGCTGCTGAGGCATTGCTTATTCTGATAGAATGAGGATGTTCCTGACAGATTTACACACATCTGCCGGCAGGAGCGCAGTTATACCGATGCAGGGGGTACAGCATGACGGAGACAGGCCGGAATCAGACAAGGCTCGAGCCAAAAGCAGGAGATGAGGATTTTGCGACTTTCCGCGAAGAGGGAATCTACTATGTTGACAAGACACAGTACCTGAAGCCTCTCTTCAGCGGAACCAACAGCAGGTTCCTGATGCTCCGCCCGAGGCGTTTCGGGAAGACCCTGACCATGAGCACCCTCCGCCGTTTCCTTGAGATGGACTACAAGAATCCCGGAAACACATCAAAGCAGCAGGAGCTGTTCCGCGGACTTAAGGTAACAGAGGACCGTGAGTTCTGTGAGGAGCACATGGGACGTTATCCTGTTGTCTCTCTCTCGCTCAAGGGAGTCAAAGGTTCCGGATTCGATGATGCCTATGACAAGCTCGCGAGAACTATATCGAATCTTGCGAAGGGGTTCAGCTGGCTTGACGGACCTGAGCTTGCAGAGGATGATCGTGATTTTTTAAACGTTCTCGTTAGCTACAAATATCTGAGACAGCCAGTCAACAGAGGTTATGCAGAGGGATCACTTGCTTTTCTGTGCAGGCTTCTCCGGGAACGCTTCGGAGACAGCCGCAAGCCTGTGCTGCTGGTTGACGAGTACGATGTGCCTCTTCAGAAGGCCGCCATTGCCGGATACTATGAGCCGATGAGCGAGTTAATCGGCTCGATGCTTGGCGATGTGCTCAAAACAAATGATGACATATGCAAGGGGATTCTGACAGGATGCCTCCGGGCTACCAAGGAAGGAATCTTTACCGGCCTCAACAATCTGAGCGTTGACACTGTGCTCACCCAGGACGAAAGCCTTTCTGCTTCCATAGGCTTTACTCCGGATGAGGTCAGGGCCATGATGGACTACTACGGACTCGGGAGTCTGTACGAGAAGGCCAGAAGCTGGTACGACGGATACAGCATAAACGGTCAGGATCTTTTCTGCCCGTGGGATGTAACGAGCTACGTGAGGGTGCTCAGCCTCAGCAGTGAGCCTGGCAGCATTGACCCTGAGCCTTACTGGAACAACTCAAGCAACACACCTGTCATTACAGAGCATATGCCGCACCTTACTTCGGAAGATGCTGATCGCATAGAGGAACTGCTTGCAGGGAGGAGTATAGAGGCTGAAGTGGATGAGGGCATGAGCTACGGCACTCTGCGCCTCAATAACCTGAGCTCAAAACAGTTCTGGAATATTCTGCTCTATACCGGATACCTCACTCTGGCAAAAAAAGGGGCCGGACGCATCCATGAGCTCCGCATCCCGAACATGGAGGTCCTGCAGTGCTTCAGGGAGAACATAAGCAGCTATTATGAAGACACCGGCCCCAATGAGTACGGGACTCTTGTCAGAAACATGATTGATGAGCTGCTTGAGGGCAATGCAAAGAAGGCACAAGGATCGCTGCGCACACTTCTCCGCGGCTATGTCTCGCTCCGGGACAATGCCACCAGGGCTCCTCATGAGAATTTCTATCACGGCTTCCTGAACGGTCTCCTGGCCGCCGCCGGTGACTATATCAGCGATTTTCAGTCCCAGGCTGATGCCGGCAGCGGCTACGCGGACATCACTTTCAGCTCATACGACGGAGGATCTTCCGTGGTGATTGAGGTCAAATATGCGTCAGATGCCAAAGCAAGACTTCAGGATCTGGCGTCCAGAGCCATCACGCAGATCGAGGAGAAGGGCTACGCGGCCGGGCTATGCGGTGATGGATCTGACAGGGTTATTGAATGCGGTATAGCTTTCCGGGGCCGCGAATGCGCGGTCAGGTGCAAGGAGCTTCTTCCTGCGGGCGTACAGGAATGAAATTCTTCTTAAGAAAATCATGGGAGTCATGCGGCTGCTATGCCGCTCAGAGTGAGAAGGTGACCTGCTATGGCCATGGTGACATCAGAGCTGAAGGCCGGTGACGCGCCTTCTGAGGAAGTTCTTGCGGGAGTCAGGGATGCTGCTCACTGCCCTGTAACATTCGATAAGGACTGTCCGGAGCTTACTGATGAGGAGCTCATGGAGTTCAGGCCGGTGGATCCGGAGCTCCGCCTGAATCCGGAATTCTTCAGGCCGGAGAAGGCGCATAAAGCTGAAGGCTGACTCTCCTGGCTGAGCCATTCTCGGGAGGCAAAGGCCGGAGACAGGGCTGACAGGCTCACCGGTATCACGCGATCGCAGAAGGCTGCCGCAGGCGGCGGCCTGTTACGGGCATTCAAATGACTGCTGACATCAGAGTCTCCCCGTCAGATGAGTGCTGAAACTTTCACATCTGTTCTTAATCTCGCTTTTCTCCTTTCTTTGTCTCTGCTAAAATGCGCGTGAGTCAGCCGGGCAGTCGCTGCGGAGCTTTTGCTCCGGGGAGGAAAGTCCGGGCTTCATGGGCAGGGATGCCAGATAACATCTGGGAAGCGTGAGCTTACGAAAAGCGCAGCAGAAAACAAACCGCAGGCTCCGGCCTGTAAGGGTGAAAAGGCGGGGTAAGAGCCCACCGCGTGACTGGCAACAGTTCACGGCATTGCAAGCTCCATCCGAAGCAAGACCGAGTAAGCCCCTGTTGATTTTGCCCAGGAGGGGGCGGGTAGGTTGCTTGAGGCCGTCAGCAATGGCGGTCCTAGAGGAATGACTGCCGCCGCAAGGCACAGAACCCGGCTTACAGGCTGACTCACTCTGAAACGCGTCTCCAGTCTCCGCGCCCATCTCAAATCCTTTTCATAATCTGAAAGCACCGTTTCAGTTCATTCTCCAGCTCCTCCTTTTGGTGCACTCTCTCTGTGCGCGTCTGTGTTATAGTGGTGCATATTCCGGACTGAGCCCTTCAAAACTGCCGTAAAACAGCGCCGTAACGCCATTTTAGGGCTTTTTTCTGTTGGCACGCTGATTGAATGAACAAGGTATGAACTCCCGGGTTTTTTATTCAGAAATAGAGGAATTTTCATGAAACTTATCAGCGCAGTTATCAAGCCGTTCAAGCTCGACGATGTTCGTGAGGCTGTTGCGTCCCTCGGCATCAATGGACTTACCGTAACGGAAGTCAAGGGTTTCGGACGCCAGAAGGGCCACACCGAGCTTTACCGCGGTGCGGAGTATCAGGTTGATTTCCTGCCCAAGGTCAAGGTTGAGATTGTGGTGCAGGATGATGCTGTGGACAGCGTAATTGAGGCTGTGAAGAAGGCTGCCTACACCGGCAGGATCGGCGACGGCAAGATCTTCGTCTATGACGTTGAGCACGTCGTAAGAATCAGAACCGGCGAGTCTGACGCAGACGCCATCTGATTTTTTTCTTTCCTTTCTGTGAAGCCGGAGCCGCCCATTTGTGGGCGGCTCTTTTTTGGTGTGCTCGGCATGAGCATTGACTATAGGGTGAAAGTCCCGAACTCGCCCGCTGGAGGGAAGAGTTAGCGAATCGCAAGGTGGTCGGAGTA
>ONIT01000014.1 GCA_900317945.1 uncultured Pseudomonadota bacterium | reverse complement strand
TGCCCACACAGATTGTCCTGTCCAACTTGTTAAAGAACCTGTTGCTCTTGCTGAGCGACAACAGGCGTGTATTCTACGCTCCTTTCTGAGAATTGCAAGGGTTTTTTAATGTTTTTTTAAAAATTTTTAAATTTTTTGAAAGTTCCTGCTAAATCAAATAATTAGACATAAATGAAAAAGGCGGTCCCGCATGGCGGCCGCCCTTTATTTCCCTTCTGATGCAGCTAAAGCACCGACTTGTGCTCAGGCCACGGTACCGGATGATCCCTCAAGCCCCCATTTCCTCATGAAAGAAGCAAGCTTCCTCCGGCTGCGCCTGGTGTCTGACTTCAGCCTCGACTTCCCGGATGACGGAGTGGCAATAAACATGATGAACCAGTTGAAGATGTACCTGATAAGGCAGGCTGCGGCTATCAGAGCGGATATGGCAAGCATGGTATCCATCCTGAGCTCAGCAGCGCTCAGGCTCTCTATGATCGGGCTGAGCTTCGGCAGCCCCTCAAGAAGCCCCGCAAGATCCTGATTGCCTCCTGCCACATCCGGGAATGCCGTAAGGAACTCAGTTACGTTTGATCCAAAGAAAAGGCGTCCGCATACCAGGACATCTCCAAGCAGCATGAGGAATATCCCTATGCTGATGACGCTAGGCACAAAAAGAAGCGAGAGTCCGGCGAAGAAGAGAACAAGTCCTCCCTCAAACATAGTCTCCTGAAGGAAGGCATCCATTGTTACGGCCGAGGCGCACATGGGGAAAAGCAGGAAAAATACCGAAGCGGCCCAGACAATTCTCTTCATCACAGATATCCCTATACAAAGAACGGCACAATTATGCCACAAGTGCCGGTGTGCAATTACGGCCATGAGCAAAGGCCTGCGAGCCATACAGACAGACATTCCACGGCCGCAAAACCGACAAACTGCCGGCCATTAGGTTAAAATTGGCTCATTCTGTTTCCGGCATCATAAAGGAGCCATACATGATTCTTGACTGGAATCCGGATCGAGTCCTCGTCAGCCTTGGCCCGGTATCTATATACTGGTACGGCCTGCTGTTCGTGGCCGGATTTTTGCTCGGCTACTGGATCATGACCTGGATCTGCAAGCGGGAGAACTATCCTACAGGCGAGCTGGATTCCCTGCTGATCTACCTTTTCATCGGCACCATTGTCGGCGCACGCCTCGGACATGTGTTCTTCTACGAGCCGCAGTATTTCCTCGCGCAGCCCATAGAGATCCTCAAGATCTGGAAAGGCGGGCTCGCAAGCCACGGCGGCGCCATCGGTCTGCTCCTCTCCTTTGCCTTCTTCATCTACATGCACCCGAGGAACAACGTCCTCTGGCTGATGGACAGGCTGTGCATTCCGACTGCCCTCACCGCCGTGTTCATCCGCTGCGGCAACTTCATGAACTCAGAGATCGTCGGCATTCCGACCGGATCCGACTACGGGGTCATTTTCCGCCAGGCCCATGAGTTCAACAGCGTTCCGTGCCACCCTGTGCAGCTTTATGAGGCAGCGGCCTATCTAGTCGTATTCCTTATTCTTTTTGCGGGATACCTCTTCAATAGGAACAAGAAGGCAGGAAGGCCGCTCGGCATCTTCCTGACCCTGGTGTTCACCGCAAGAATGATTCTCGAGGTGTTCAAGCAGTCCCAGACCACGCTGGACAATGCCATCAACGGAATCATCTCCTCTTTCGTTGCCTTCCCGTTCCAGGTCTCGATGGGCATGCTTCTCTCCATTCCTTTCGTCATCGTCGGCATAGTCATGATCGTAATCGCCAAGAACGAGAAGGTTCCGCCGCTCAGCGATGAGGATCTGCGCGCCTTCGGAATGGAGCCTGCCAGGGCAAAGGAAGAAAACGGCGCTGCAGGAAATGATTCCGGAAAAGCCGGAGACAGCGGAGCAGACTATTCCGACATCATCTCTCCCGACACCATCACGCTCGATACCAAGAAGAGCGGAGCGTCAGTATCAGGCGACGGCATGATTCATGACGGCAAGGTTGTCCAGGATCCGAGGGATCTTGATCCTGACAGGTTCAACGGCTGATTCCGGTAAGCATCTATGCGCCGGAGCCGCGCAGCGCGCTCCGGCGTTTGCGTTTTCAAGCAGGATCCCTTCTGCACAGCCTGTGGAAACGTGATTTATCCGTGAGTTTTGGCAAATTATTGCATTATTCTTTTCAGCACTGCTTTTCTGCGCGCTATACTGACACCATAATGAAAATGATGACCTCATTTAGACATCTTGAAGAAATTGCTGGCTCGCCAAAGCCAGTTTTTGGAGAATGATATGCCCAACAGAATTCTGATCATCGGAAGCGATTTCTCCCAGGAAATGCCCTCCGGCATGATGGATCGTTTCTCAAATGTGAAAATGATTGTGAACAAAGGCAAGAACAGCATGTCCATGGAGATGGTCTCCCAGCTGCTCATGATCCAGTCACAGTACAAGATCCAGATCGATCTCGTTCAGATCGACAGCAAGGACAGAGAGGACTTCAACATGCAGTTCGCTCTGAGGCTCGGACTGCTTCTTTCTGAAGATGACGTTGAGATTACATTCCTCTCTGACGATTCCACCTTTGACCATATCTTCGAGGTATGCAAGGACCTCCATCTCAGGGTAAGCCGCATGTCCGCCCTCGGCTCTGACAACGGCGTCTCAACTGCCAAGGAGGAGACTCCTGCTCCTTCATTCAGCAGAAGGCGTCAGCCGGAGCCCGAGCCTGAGCCGGAACCCGAGCCTGAGCCGGAGCCCGAGCCCAGGCCCGCTCCGCAGCCTAGGCGCCCGGCAAAGCCCGAGCCTGCTCCTGCACCTGCATCCGGAGCAGATCGCAACCGCAAGCTTATTTCCTCACTGCTTGGCGGCTCAAAGGCTCTGTAATAAGTCAATAGGCCAGGCCTTTCAATAGCTCAAAGAAATGGAGAACTCCGGTTCTCCATTTTTTGTTTTTATAAACCTTCCATCGCGCTGAAGGAATGTGACCGAAATCAAACCGCTTGACATTTCCCCCTTTTGTTCATACCCTCAAATCCTCAGAAAGCAAACAAGTGAGGCAGTCTTGCGCTCGGTAATTTTTCCAGGGATCTGGACAAGAATGGCAGTTGCCGTCCTGATTATTGTCGTATGCTCAGCAATTCTGGCCGCAGTCACCGCAGAGGCCTGAGGCGTGAAATGCTGGAAATAAAGAATCTGACGCTGGGGTACAGCAGGCATCCCATCGTCCACCATCTGAACATGAGCGTCGCCGACGGCGAGATGCTCGCGGTAATCGGGCCGAACGGCGGCGGAAAGTCCACTCTTCTAAACGGGATCATGGGCATTCTGAAGCCCCTTGAGGGATCAGTCGAGAAAAAGCCCGGAATCCGGATAGCCTACTGCCAGCAGGCAAGCCAGATCAACAAAAGCTTCCCGATTACCGTCCGCGAGTTCGTCTCCCTGGGGCTCTGGCATAAGACCGGTCTCTTCAGAAGGATTGACCGTTCCATGCTGCAGCTTGTCGACAGCGCCCTTGAGAAAGTGAAGATGCGCAAGTTTGCCGGCGAGAACATCGGCGACATATCAGGAGGCCAGTTCCAGCGTGTCGTATTTGCGAGGGTGTGGCTTCAGAACGCGGATCTCATCATGCTTGACGAGCCTTTCAGCGCGATGGACGAGCCGACCTCGGAGGAGCTCGCAGGACTCCTGCAGGAATGGAACCGGGCAGGCAAGACCATCATCACCGTGATGCACAACCTCGATCTCGTGAGAAGGTTCTTCCCTGAGACCGTTATTCTCGCGAGGGAAATCATCGCAAGCGGCAAAACCGCCGAGTGCGTAACCGCAGAGAATATTGAAAAAGCCGTAAACAGCCGCTATCAGCTTGACTACACGGCAGGGCTCTGCACGAGGACAAAATGATTGATCTGCTTGTCTCACCTTTTGCCGACTTCTCCTTCATGAGGAGGGCCCTCTTCGGCTGCCTGATGATCTCGCTCACTGCACCCGTGATTGGGCTGCTCCTCGTTTACCGCAGGATGAGCCTTACTGGAGACGCCATGAGCCACGCCATACTTCCGGGCGTCGCGGTAGGCTATCTCATCGGAGGGCTCTCAGTCTCATCCATGACTATAGGAGGCCTCATTGCAGGAGTCCTGGTAATCATCCTCTCAGGCATTGCCTCAAGGATCTCAAAAACGGCTGAGGATGCCAGCCTTGCCTCCTTCTATCTCATCTCCCTTGCGGCAGGAGTGCTCATCATCTCGGTTAGCGGCAGCAACGTCGACCTGCTGCATATTCTCTTCGGCTCGCCGCTCGCCCTTACGGATCAGGGACTTGTGCTGCTCACAGCCATAACCTCTGTCTCGCTCGCCGTCCTTGCAGTTTTCATCAGGCCGCTGGTTGTCGAATGCTTTGACCCGGGCTTTCTTGAGACCGAGGGAGTGAGCAGCCAGGCCGTTCATATCATCTTCCTCATCCTGACCGTGCTCTCTCTCATCTCAGGCTTCCAGACTATCGGCACGCTGATGGCTGTCGGGATAATGATTCTGCCCTGCACCTCGGTGAAGCTGTGGTTCAGGCACCTCTTCGGACAGATCGCTGCGGCAATCACCGCAGCCGCAGCGGGGAGCGCCGCAGGTCTCCTGCTCTCGTTCCACCTTGACTGGCCGGCAAGCTCGTCGATTATCCTCTGCCTTGGGGTTTTCTACATTTTCTCTCTCATCTTCGGCACCAACGGAGGACTTATATGGAAATTCGTTCATTTAAGACATTACTCTGGCTAGGCACAGCGCTCCTCCTGTCTGCCGCCTCAGCAGCCGGAGAGTGCAGGCCTCTTGAGGTAGTAACGTCAGGCACCATCATCGCCGATATCGCGAAGAACGTAGGAGGTGACAATGTCAGTGTCCATCCCCTCATCGGCTTCGGCGGCGAGATGCATTTCTATACCGAGAAGCCGTCCGATCTGAAGCTTGTCGCAAAGGCAGATCTGATTCTGAAGAACTGCCTTGAGCTCGATCCCTGGCTCGACAGGCTCGCAAAGGCATCAGGAACCAGGGCCAGGTCAGTCTGCGTAACTGACGGAATCACTCCGATAAAGCTGGCTGCAGGCACTGATCCCCACGCGTGGAACTCACCGTACAGCGCCCTTTCGTACGTAGACGGAACGGAGAAGGCACTTTCAGCAGCAGCACCGGATCTTGCCGGCGTGTTTGCAGAGAATGCCGCTAAATACCGGGAGCAGATCTCTGCCCTTGCTGAGAGCTACAGGGAGAAGTTCAGCTCAATACCTGAGGAGTCGCGAAAGGCGCTCACCAGCCATGCGGCATTCGGCTACCTTGCGCGTGACTACAGCCTCGATCTCAAATCCATACACGGCACCGGCGATGATGCAGAGGAAGGAGCCGGCAGCGTGTCGAAGATTATCCGTGAAGTGAAAAAGAGCGGAATCCGGGTGATTTTCCTTGAGACAATGCATGATCCGCGTCTGGCGCATACAATTGAAAGGGAAACAGGAGCAAAGGCTGCTGGTGAGCTGTATTCAGACTCACTGCCTGACGGCTCGGTCTCATACGTCGGATATCTCAGCCACAACCTGTCAACGGTCCTTGCAGGACTGAAGAGCCAGATTTCAGCTGGCAGCAAATAAGGAGAACTTAAGTTGGACAAAATAGCCTTTTACGGAACCCATTCCTATGACCGGAAAATGTTCCAGGAGATCAACGCAAAGTTCGGCTTTGAAATACTGAACCACCGCAGCTACCTCACTGCGGAGAACGCGTCGCTTACAGCCGGCGCAAAGGCGGTCTGCATCTTCGTCAACGACACCTGCGACAGGAAGGTCCTCAGCATCCTGAAGGACAATGGCGTCGGGCTCGTTGCCCTGCGCTGCGCAGGATTCAACAACGTTGATCTCGCTGCCGCAAAGGATCTCGGAATCAGGGTCGTAAGAGTCCCTGCCTACTCGCCTCACGCCATCGCAGAGCACACCGTTGCCCTCATCATGGCCCTGAACCGCCATACCAACCTCGCCTGGGTCAGGACCAGAACCTGGAACTTCTCACTGAACGGGCTCATGGGCTTTGACATGTACGGCAAGACCGCAGGCATCGTCGGAACAGGAAAGATTGCCCGCCAGCTCATCGGCATCCTCAAGGGCTTCGGCATGAACATCATCGCCTACGATATCTACCCTGACGCGAAGTACGCTGAGGAAAGCGGCATCAGGTACGTCTCGCTTGACGAGCTTTACGCAAACGCCGACATCATCTCGCTCAACTGCCCTCTGACCAAGGAGAACTACCACCTGATCAACAGGGACTCCATCGCAAAGATGAAGAAGGGCGTCATGATCATCAACACCGGAAGAGGCGGCCTCATCGACACCGAGGCGCTGATTGACGGACTGAGGAGCGCCCACATCGGCGCAGCCGGGCTCGATGTCTATGAGGAGGAGAAGGATTACTTCTATCAGGATCACTCATCAGAAGTCATCACCGATGACAAGCTCGCGCTCCTCCTGAGCTACACCAACGTGCTCGTCACCTCCCACCAGGCATTCTTCACCAGGGAGGCCATGGAGAACATCGCGACGACTACCCTTCAGAACTGCAGGGACTTCTTCGACGGCAAGGAGCTCGTCAACGAAGTCAGATAGCATCCCGTAAAACGGGCCGGCACAGCGACCTAAGGCCGGCCCTGTCAGAAATCATGCTGACGTGCGCGCGTCAGATCAGAGCAGAAAATTCGTAGAGCCAGGACTCGCCTGAAGAACGGGGAGAACCGCGCCTTGATGATTTTAAGAGGAAAGGGAATTTAAGAACTTCTGAAGAAGTGGTGCCGGGAAAAGGAATCGAACCTTCGACCTTCGCATTACGAATGCGCCGCTCTACCAACTGAGCTATGCCGGCAGCCTGTTGCCTGGGCAACGTTGCTGTATTATACACAGAGAGCCGCCTCTCCTCAAGAAAGACGGCTCTTTTTTTATCACCGGAAAGCCTGGCGCGTCAGAGGATATACCTCGAGAGATCCTCATCCTCGACGAGCTTCCCAAGGTGCTCATGGACATAGGTGCTGTCGATGGTGACTGTCTCGCCTTTCCTCTCCGGGGCATCGAAGGAGATCTCGTCAACGAGGCGCTCCATGATGGTCTGCAGGCGGCGGGCGCCTATGTTCTCGGTCGACTCGTTGACCTTGAAGGCAGCCTCGGCAATGCTCTGCAGCGCGTCATCGGTGAACCTGAGCTCCACGCCCTCGGTCCTGAGAAGCGCGGTGTACTGCTCGGTGATTGACGCATGAGGCTCAGTCAGGATCTTCTTGAAGTCCTCCACAGTGAGCGCCTTGAGCTCAACCCTGATGGGCAGGCGGCCCTGAAGCTCAGGTATGAGATCCGAAGGCTTGGAGACCTGGAACGCGCCGGATGTGATGAAGAGGATGTGATCCGTCTTCACCATGCCGTACTTGGTCTTGACCGAGCAGCCCTCTATGAGCGGAAGAAGATCGCGCTGCACGCCTTCCCTGGAGACGTTCGGGCCGTTCTTCTCCCCGCCGCCTCCGCAGATCTTGTCAATCTCGTCAATGAAGACTATGCCGTTGTTCTCAACCGCCTCTATGGTCTGCTTCGAGAGATCCGTCCGGTCAACCATGTGCTCGGCGGCATCCTTCGCCAGCTGCTCCCTCGCCTCGCCGACCTTGACCCTGACGCGCTCAGTGCGCTTTTTCTCAATGTTCTCGAAAATGGACTGCAGCTGCTCGGACATGTCCTCCATGCCGGGAGGGGACATGATCTCTACATTTACCTTCCTCGAGGGAAGGCGGATCTCGATCTCCTTGTCGTCAAGCTCGCCGGCCTCAAGCTTCTTCCTGAGCATCTCACGGGTCTCTGCGTCCTCCCTGCTCTGCTCACTGCTCTCCTGAGGCTTCTCACTGCTGCCGTCTGACTTTCCGTCCTCAGGATCCTCCTCTGTGACCGCGTCCTCTGCGTCATCATCAGGATCGCCGATGTCGCTGCCGCCCAGCATAAAGCCGAGATCGTCATCATCCTCATCCTCGTGGCTTCCCGGCATAAGGGCATCAAGGACCTTCTCGTCAGCGATCTTCTTCGCCTTCTCCATATTCTCCTTGATGCGCCTCTCGCTCAGCTTCTTGAAGCTGATGGCTGTCAGATCCCTGATTATGGAGTCGACTTCCTTGCCGACATAGCCAACCTCAGTGAACTTCGTTGCCTCGACCTTGATGAAGGGGGCGTCTGCGATGGTCGAGAGCCTTCTCGCGATCTCGGTCTTCCCCACGCCGGTAGGCCCGATCATCAGGATGTTCTTGGGCATTACCTCCTGCCTGAGCTCCGGCTCAATCTGCATTCTGCGCCAGCGGTTCCTGAGCGCTATGGCCACTGCCCTCTTGGCGTCATGCTGTCCGATGATATGCCTGTCAAGTTCCTGAACTATCTGTCTCGGAGTCAATTGTTCCATTAAGTTTCCCCGTATCTGCCAAAAAGGTCTGCCCTGCCGCCTGGCGTAACCAGCTTCAGTGAGAGTCCCCGCTGCCTGAATAGTCTATGATTTCAACAGTCTTGAAGCTGTTGGTGAAGACGCAGATGCCGGCAGCGATGGCGAGCGCCTTGGTTGCGATCTCCTCGGCGCTCAGCTCCGTGTTCTCGAAGAGCGCCGTTGCGGCGGCACGGGCGTAGTTGCCGCCTGAGCCCATGGTTATGATGTCATTCTCCGGCCTCACCACATCGCCGACGCCGGTGATGATGAAGGACTCGCTGGCGTCAGCTACGGCGAGCTCAGCCTCAAGCTTCCTGAGCGCGCGGTCGGTCCTCCAGTCTTTGGCGAGCGCGACAGCCGCGCGCTGCAGGTTGCCCGAGGACTCCTTGAGCTTCCCCTCAAAGCGCTCCATGAGAGTGAAGGCATCGGCAGTCGCTCCGGCGAACCCGGCGAGCACCTTTCCTCCGCCAATGCGCTGCACCTTCTTGGCATTGCCCTTCATGATGGTATTGCCCTGAGACACCTGTCCGTCACCGGCCATGACCACCTTGCCGAAACGCCTGACCGATATAATAGTTGTCACTTCAGTTCTCCTGTCAGTTGCTGTCTGTCATCTGCGCCTAGGCTCAGCCGTGCGGAACTTCAAGCGGCTCCATATGCACAGTAACGTCGGCATCCGGGAATGCCTCCCTGATGCTTTTCTCTATCCTGTCGGCAGCGTTGTGCGCCCTGAGGAGCGACATCGCGCTGTCCATGGTTGCATGAAGCTGGATGATCTTGATGCGGCCGGACTGGCGTGTCCTCAGATCATGAATGTTGATCACATCCTTCTCCCGCACCGCTATGTCGAAAATCTTCTGCTGATCCTCTGGCGATATGGCCGAGTCAAGGAGCATCTGTATGGCCTCATACCCGATTTTTGATGCCCCGTATATGATGTACAGGCCTATAAGGATAGTGGAGACGCCGTCGACGAAATCAAGTGAGGGATAGTATTTCATGACGGCGAAGCTGCCGAGGACGCCGACATTGAGGAGCACGTCAAGCCTGTAGTGGAACGAGTCCGCATTCACCACCTGCGAGCCGGTGCGCCTTACCACATAGATTTGGAACAGCACCAGGAGGAGCGTGATGACTATGGTCGCCACGGTGATGTATATGCCGAAGGAGAGGTTCTCGACCTTCCTGGGCGAGACCACGCACTCCGAGCCGTGCAGTATGAGGAGAACCGCCGTTCCGCAGATGAATGCCGACTGCATGAGGCCGGCGAGCGACTCCGCCTTGCCGTGCCCGTAGGCATGCTCGCGGTCAGGCGGCATGAGGGCATAGCGCACGGCGAACAGGTTGACCAGGGAAACGCACAGATCCATTACCGAGTCCGTGAGCGAGGCGAGCATGGTCGAGCTGCCGGTCACGAACAGCACATAGATTTTGGCAAGAAGCAGCAGCACGGTAATGACTGCCGATGCGACGCATGAGCAGGTGACAAGGTAGTCATAGCCCTTTCCGCTGCATGCGCATTTTGCCTCTTGATTCTTACTCATCGGAAACTCCCGGAAAGACGGGGCAGAAAATCTGCTCCGGATGATGAAACGGCACTCATGATACAACATGCGCGGGCAGCGCGTAACAGCCGCGCCTCACATCCCGGCGCATGCGGCGTCATGGTGCGGCATATGAATGCGGAATATCATTTATGATCATCAGATCACAACATCTGCTTAACGGCTGTATCCAGATGTATAAAAGCATCAGCTTTTGTTCATTACATCTACACTTTTAAAAAATTATGTGCTAAACTGCTCATTGGCTTGTAAAAACAGCCATAACTGATGGAAATCAGTTTATGTCACTTGTCTGTTTTCCATATTTTCAGGGAAAACAAACAGTTTTTCATTATTACAGTTTAAGAAATTACGGAGAGACCGCACCGCCGGTTTTGCTGCAATATGAATGAGAATACCTCAAAACATGTACCGGGACTGAAAGAAGCATACCATCTGACCAAGAAGCAGGAGGCTGTGCTCAACTTCATCCAGGGCTACACCGAAAAGAACGGCTGCTCACCCTCACAGGCTGAGATCCAGCGCCATTTCGGCTACAAATCACCCAACTCCGTTGAAGGATATCTCCGTGCCCTGAGGAAGAGCGGAGTCATCAGCTCAACTCCCGGCAAGGCCCGCAATATTCTCATCAATCAGGTCAATCCTGAGCTCAAGATCGAGCGCGTCAAAATCATCGGCAAGGTAGCGGCAGGAACGCCTACTGACTCTGCTGAAAACGTCGAGTGCAGCATCTCCTTCTCGCAGAACGCCTTTGATGCCCACGTTGACTATTTCATCCGCGTGACCGGCTACAGCATGACCGACGCAGGGATCTTCCCGGGCGATCTCATCGCGGTCAACAAGACCGAGCAGGCGAAGGACGGCGACATCATCATCGCCAGAATCAACAATGACGCGGCCACCATCAAGCGCTACCACAGGGAAGGAAACATTGTCTGGCTTGAGCCTGCCTGCGGCTACATGGAGAACATCAGGGTCGACCTCGACAAGGAGAAGTTCACCATCGACGGGCTGTTCGTCGGCCTGGTAAGGCCCAATGCCCTCAGCACGCTCGCGAGGAAGTAAGCGCTCTCCGGACAATGCCCGGAGTGAGTCTGCCGCACTTAAGCGGCACCAAGAGGAACGGCCCGCATGCGGGCCGTTCCTGTATCTGGCTTAAAGCTTCAGGCCTGATTTCTTATTTTCCTGAAATGCCGTAGGCGCTGCGGTACTCTAGCACCTTCTGATAGAGAGCGTCATCCAGGAGGCGGTTCTCCCTGACATACTCAATGATGTCTCCGAAGCCGACTATCGCGCTCACCCTGACGCCGAAGTCCCTCTCGACCTCCTGTATGGCGGAGAGCTCGCCGCGCCCCTTCTCCTCGCGGTCAAGCGCGACAATCACTCCGGCAAGCTCCGCGCCGTTCTTCCTGATTATCTCCATCGACTCCCTGATGGCGGTGCCCGCGGTAATGACGTCGTCAACCAGAAGAACCTTTCCCTTAAGCGGTGAGCCGACGATATTGCCGCCCTCGCCGTGATCCTTTGCCTCCTTCCTGTTGCAGCACCAGGGAGAGTCGGTGTCAAACCTGTCAGAGAGCTCGACAGCGGCGGCGGAGACGATGGGAATGCCCTTGTAGGCAGGTCCGAAAAGAACGTCATAGGAAATGCCGCTCTCCTTGATCGCCTCGGCGTAGTAGCGTCCGAGAAGCGCAAGGTCGCGCCCGGTGCAGAACAGCCCCGCGTTGAAAAAGTACGGGCTCTTTCTCCCGGACTTCAGGGTGAACTCACCGAACCTGAGGACTCCGCGGGAAATGGCGTGGGCGATAAAATTCTTCTGATATTCCTTCACTGTGCTCTCCATCGGGATCCGGAATGCCGGAGTCCCGCAAAATGAAACTCACCCATTTTACAAAATCACGGCAGGCAAGGGAAAGGATCTCCCCTGCCCCGCTCTCAGTTGAACAGACTTAATCAGGCGGTTACAATTCAGCTGCATGCGCGGAAACAGACAGCAGCTGCTGTTGACGCACCGCCATGATTTTGAGAGAAGGAAAGCGCGGCGGAAAGCCCTGGAATGGGATCCGCCGACAGATAAGATGGCTGCAATATTAAGCATGACAGGCTACGCCTGCAGTAATACCGACACGAAGTTCGGCAGGATCGGCTGGACCGTCAAGTCGGTGAACCACAGATTTCTGGATGTAACCGTCTCCATGCCTCCCGGAATGGAGAGCTTCTGGCACCTCGCTGACGAGACGGTGAGATCATCGCTCAGCAGGGGAAAAGTGGAGTGCTCCCTGTCATTTGTCCCGAAGGAGGAAATCTCCGTCATAGACGTGAACCGCGAGCTCGCCGCAGAGGTTGTAAGGAAAGCCGATGAGATCGCCTCCATGTCAGCGCGTCCCGGCACTCTCGATCCTATGCAGGTTCTCTCCTGGCCGGGAGTGGTCATAAGGCACTCGTACTCGGGGACAGAGCTCGAGAAGGCGCTGCGGGACTCCCTCGCGAGAACTCTCTCCGAGCTCATTGCCTTCCGCGCGAGGGAGGGTGAGAAGATCAAGAACGTGCTCCTCGGCAAGATGAAGGCCATCAGCGATGAGATCCAGAAGGTCAGGCTGCAGCTCCCCAAGATCGTCGCCTGGGAAAAGAACCGCATGAAGGATGCGGTGCTCTCGGCAGGCGTTGAGATAGACCGGAGCAGGCTTGAGCAGGAGCTCATCCTGGCCGCCCAGAGAATAGACGTGGCCGAGGAGCTTGACAGGCTGACAGCCCACATCTCCGAGACGGAGGGCATCCTGGAGAAGGGAGGAGTCGTCGGCAGGCGCCTGGACTTCATGATGCAGGAGTTCAACCGCGAGTCTAACACCCTCGCCTCAAAGTCAGTCAATGTTGCCGTAACAGACTCTGCCGTTGAGATAAAGGTACTCATAGAGCAGATGAGGGAGCAGATCCAGAACATAGAATAGGCTCTTTTCAGGTAAAATAAAGAGTCCGCACAGAGGTGCGGACCGCTGTTCACAATCCGGACTCAGGCATCAGCGCCGCGGAGCAGGTCCCGGCCTGACAGGTCTCCGGCCCAGTACAAGGAGGATAGCCGGCAGCTCCGGCTAAAAGACAATGCAGTTTCCCGCCAACCTGTTCATAGTTTCATCACCGAGCGGCGCAGGCAAGTCAAGCCTGATTGCGGCCCTCATAAAGCAGTACTCGTCAGTGCACCCGATGACTGTATCTGTCTCCCACACCACCCGTGCCATGAGGCCGGGCGAGATCAACGGAGTCCACTACCATTTTGTCTCGAATGAGGAGTTCGAGCAGATGATCAAGAGGGATGCCTTCTTCGAATGGGCCAGGGTTTTTGATCACTACTACGGCACATCGAGGGAGAACATCTTCAAGTTCCTTGAGAAGGGAACCGACGTGTTCCTTGACATCGACTGGCAGGGCGCAAGGCAGATCAGGAAGCTCTTCCCTGAGGCAAGATCGATATTCATCCTGCCGCCCAGCCTTGAGGAGCTTGAGAGGCGCCTCCGCAGCCGCGCGCAGGACAGCGATGAGGTGATCAGGGGAAGGATGAAGAAGGCTGTGTCAGAGATGGTTCATTACAGTGAGTATGACTATGTCATAGTCAACGACGTGTTCGAAAGCTCGCTCGAGAAGCTTCATTCCATCGTGCTCGCCGAGCAGCAGAAGCTTTCCTGCCAGGAGATAATCAGCTCCGAGACGCTGAAGAGGCTGCTTGACGAGACCAACAGCTGAGCGCACTGAGTCAGTGCTCTCATGCAGCCATCCGGCAGGCAAAAAAATAATCCCGGATCCTAACGAATCCGGGATTTTTCATGCTCTGCCTGAACTGTCAGGAGCGGCAGGCTCAGGGTTCCGGCAGGTTACTCGTTGTCACCAGCGGAATCGCTTACATCGCTGAAGCCGCCGGCTCTGACATCATCCTCGTCGGCAATGTAGTCACCGGTCTCACCGGCAATATCCTCGTCACGGACGTCAAGATCCTTGCCCTGAAGGCTTTCTGCCTGCTGGTGATCAAGTCTCTCCATCTCGTCGACCTTGTCCATGATGCCGTTGAGATCGGTGCCTTCCTCCTCGATCTCGCGCAGGGCAATAACGGTGGGCTTGTCGTTTTCATCAGGTACAAGCGCCTTGCAGTTAAGCATGGCAAGCTGACGCGCACGGCGGGTGGCCATGAGGATAAGATCAAAACGGTTTCCCACCTTTGATACGGCGTCTTCTACTGTTACACGTGCCATTTATACACTCCTTCGGAAAACGAAACGCTATTTTATCATATCATCAAAATCAGATCACCATATAATTTCCACAGGCGCAGGCGGCGGGCCGGAGCACGGGAAGCAGAAAACGGCACCGCAAACCTGGGAGGAGAAGCGCATGAAAACATTAAGGGCTGCCGTCGCAATAGACTCATTCAAGGGCTCCCTTGACTCAGAAACACTGGGACGCGCGGCCGCAAGGGGAATCAGGAAGGCCTCGGCAGGCGCATCAGTCCGGGTAATTCCGGTCGCTGACGGCGGAGAGGGAACGTCATCAGTCCTGAGGAAGCTTATGAAGGCGGAAACGGTATCCGCCGAGGCGAGGGATCCTGAGGGGAAAGTGATCGAGGCTGAGTTCGGCCTCTCCGGTAAGAGCGCAGTGCTTGAGATGGCCGCGGCCTCAGGGCTCACGCTGGTCCAGGAAAAAAGACGCAATCCCTGGAGACTCTCCACGGCAGGCACGGGAGATCTGCTGCTTGCCGCGGCAGGGAAAGGCGCAGACGAGATAATCATAGGCATCGGCGGCAGCGCGACGAGCGACGCAGGGGCCGGTTTTCTCCATGCCCTGGGCGGCAGGTTCTATGACTCTGAAAGCCGCGATGTCGTCCCGGTTCCCGAAAACTTCCTGAGAATAGTGAGGGCAGATCTCAGTGCGCCTCTTGCCTTCGCAGGAAAAATCTCCCTGACCGCGGCCTCTGACGTGATGAACCCGCTCCTTGGTGAGAACGGCGCGGCCTTTGTCTTTGCGAGGCAGAAAGGCGCACGGGAGGAGGATCTCGGCAGGCTTGACGAGGCTGCCAGGCATATTGCGGAGGTCATCTCGGAGGCTGCCGGAAATGACATGAGCGCAGTGCCCGGCGCGGGAGCCGCAGGAGGACTGGGCTTCGCGCTGCTCACGCTCGGAGCTGAGCTCAGGTCAGGCATCGACCTTATCCTGGACGCTGCTGACTTCGACAGGACCGCGGCGCTCTGCGACTTTGTGATAACAGGCGAGGGCTCCGTTGACATGAGCACATCGCTCGGCAAGGTGCCGTACGGCGTTGCAAGGAGAGCCTCAGCCATCGGCGTCCCTGCGATAGCGCTTGCCGGACGCTCGTGCGTGGATGCAGACGGGATAGGTGACACCATGCTGACATCAGTATTTCCGGTTCACCGCACGGCCATGACTGAGGAGCAGGCGATGGATCCCGCACTCACCGAGCACGATGTCGAGACCGCCGCGTTCATGATCGCAAGAACGTTCGCCGCCGCGGTTTACAGGGCAGGCACTGAGCCCTGCTGATCGTCGCAGATAACCGTGGGCCAGCCCATTGAGGTCTGCAGCTCAGCCTCATGCTGCAGCTCGGTTGAGCGGAGGTAGTGCTCGGAGAGCCAGCTGCCCGGCAGCCTGATGTCAAGCGAGTCTCCGGAGGCTCTGGCCTTGATGTCAGGGAGCGTGCCGTCGGAGCGGCGCATGCACATGATGATGGAGATCCGGAGGATCCTCGCCAGGCGGCAGGCCTCGGAGAACGGCACGGCGCTCTGCTTCTCGAGGACATCAAGGTGGAAGCCGTCCCTCTCGTTGTAGAGGAGCGCCGAGAGCAGCTGCTTCTGCGGAATGGTGAAGCCCGGCATGTCTATGTTGTTGATGATGTACCAGGCATGCTGAGGGGCCCGCTTGTACTCGATGCAGAGGCCGATCTCGTAAAGTACCGCCGCCCACTTGAGCATTGCCCTTCCGGCAGGCGGGCCGAACTTCCACTCGTCCTTAACCGCGTCATAGATGCTGAGCGCGACGCTCCGTACCCTTTCTGACTGGGCTGAGTCAAGCTGGTAGCGCTCTATGAGGCTCCTCACCGTCCTCACGCGCGCGTCAACCCTCTGCTCGAAGCCGACCATCTCGGCGATAAGCCCCTCGCGGAGCGCGCCGCCCGAGAGGATCATGCTCCTGATGCCGAGCACCCTGAAGAGCGCCGTAAGGATGGAGAGCCCCGACGGGAACACCTGCCTTCTTTCGGGAACCAGGCCGGGGATATCGATATTTGAGATGGAGCCGGCCTTTATGCACCTGTCGGTGAGCTTCATAAGAAGATCTAGCGTTATCTCCTCGCTCACCCCGCCGCCTGCGATAATGATCTCCTGCAGGGCCTGTATGGTGCCTGAGGCTCCGGAACAGAGCTCCCAGGAATAGCCTTTGTACTGCTCAGCAACTGTCCTGACTATCTCCTCGGCTGCCCCGACGGCGCGGCTGAACCTGTCGCTGTCGACAATGCCGTCGCCGAAAAACCTGCTCTGCCAGAGAACGCAGCCCATCGGCAGGGAGTTGACGACAGAGACGTCATAGCCATGCCCCAGCACAATCTCAGTTGAGGCTCCGCCGATGTCGATGACAAGCCTTGATCCGGTGCCGCTTGAGGTTACGGAGACGCCGAGATAGATGAGGGAGGCCTCGCGCTTGCCGCTGATGACCTCCACCCTGTGCTTGAGGATCCTCTCGGCCTGCTCGACAAAATAGTCCCTGTTGGCCGCAAGGCGCAGCGTCGCAGTGCCGACTATCCTGATGTTCTCGGCGGCAACGTCCTGCAGCTGCTCGGCAAAGAGCCTGATGCAGTCAAGGCCCCTCTTCATCGCATCGCTGCTCAGGTTGTTATTGCTGTCCAGCCCGGAGGCGAGGCGGACCTTGCGCTTTACCCTGGAGACGATTCTGACCTGTCCGGCAACCTTGCGGACGATCAGCAGGTGAAAGCTGTTGGAGCCAAGATCTACTGCAGCATAAAGCGGACTCTGTTCCATAACATTTACCTCCGGATCCTCTGCCGATAATAACTCACAAACAGCCTGGCGCTGAATATGCCTGAAGAGAATTACTGAAAAAAAGCTCAAACTGAAATCAATGTCTCAGAATGCCGCCGAGCTGCCCTGGCATCCTGCACTGAGGCGATGTTCCACGTGGAACATCAGCGCCATGATTGCCGCGGCAGGCAGTGTCCTGTTCCATTTTTGGGTGAAATGACTTGATAAACATCCTCCAAAGCATCATTATATGGATACTGACGCACCTGTTTGTAAAAGATCCAGGAAATCAGCCACAGGCATGCGCTCATGCCGGATCCGGATGCGTCCAACCATACAGGAGACAGAAAATGAGCGAAATCATCCATATCACAGACGCTGACTACAAGGACAAGGCCGTAAGGGAAGGCGTCTCTGCCGTCATCGATTTCTGGGCAACCTGGTGCGGTCCCTGCCGCGCGATGGGGCCGATATTCGAGGAAGTCGCAAAGGAGACTGACGGCGTGGTATTCGCCAAGGTAGACGTTGACGAGAATGAGGAGTTCTCTGCCGCATGCGGCATCAGAAGCATTCCGACCATTGCCCTGTTCAAGGACGGCAAGATGGTAGCCAAGAACACCGGACTCATCTCCGCAACCGAGCTGAAGAACTTTATCAAGTCAAATCTCGGCTGATCCTCACAGAACGGCGTGTGACCGCAGAGAGAGCAGTCTCAGATTCTGAGAACGGCGGGATCCTGTGAAGGGTTCCGCCGTTATTCTTTTCAGGCTTCATACGGGATGATGCGCTGTGGAATGCTCAAGAATGCACCTGCCGGCATTCAGGCATGGCATGCACAAAATGCGGCGTTTCGTGAAATCGTGCATGACCTTATGCACAAAATGCGGAATTTCTGGAAATCGTGCATGACTTCATGCACAAAATGCGTAAATTAAGAACTCGTGCAAGACTACTTGCACAGATGACGGAAATTTCAGGAACTGCGCAAGGCAGCTACAGATTGAATGACACTTATGTCAGGGATACGCTGAATGATTCTGAAACGTGAAAAGTACCTCAGGCAGATCAGGCCGTTCTACAGCTCAGATATCATCAAGGTGATCACCGGAGTGCGCGGAGCAGGGAAGTCAGCACTTCTTCAGTCTGTCATGGATGAGCTCTCTGCAGAAGGCATCTGTTCAGATCACATCATTTATCTCAATTTTGAGGATCCTGAATAGGCCTGTATCGCCGATGCCAGTGACCTGGACAGCGAGATCAAATCACGTCTTCATGATGACAGGAAATACTTCATTTTCCTTGATGAGATCCGGCATGTCAGTAAATTCGAGAAGGCTCTGGCCTCGCTCATGGCAACTCTCAATGTATCCATCTTCGTCACCGCAGGCTGCTCCACACTGCTCTCCGGGGATCCCGCCACACTTCTTACCGGCAGGACTGTCGAATTTGAGCTCCTTCCTTTCTCGTTCAGCGAGATGAGGGAACTGTTCAGCCAGAGAGGGTGGGCATGGCCGGACGATAACAGAATGTTCCTCAGCTACCTCAGATGGGGAGGCCTTCCTGGGAGATTTTTCTGCGGCAGCGATGCCGAGGCTCAGAGGTATCTCTCAAACATCTTCATGGGCATAGTCAGACGAAACGTAACCGGAATCTCAGGAAGCGCCGGAGGAAAGGACTTCCGGGAAATTCCGAAGCGGATCATGGCCGGCATCGCGGTAAAGAATCCAAGTGTGATTGCCGCGGAAATATCCGCCGCGCCTGACGGTGTCTCGAGGAGGACTGTCTACAACTACCTCGGGAGAATGAAGAACGCCTGCCTGATTCGCTCCGCGGGACGGTATGACATAGCGAGGAGGAGCTGCTCCCTCTCCTGTTATAAGGAGCGGCTGTATGCAGCTGATACAGGGTTCATTTCCGCAAATGCCGGCAATCAGGATCCGGATTATGAATTCCTTCTGAAAAATGCCGTATTCAGCGAGCTCATCTCCAGGGGATTTTCCGTTTTCACCGGGAAAACGCGAAGCGGTGAGGTGGATTTTGCAGCAGTAAGAGACGGCAGGAAGTGCCTTATCCAGGTGGCATACCTGCTTGACTCAGAGGAAAGCATCAGGAGAGAGTTCGGCGCGTACAGCAGAATCACTGATGCCTCTCCGAGATATGTAATGTCCCTCGATCGGTTCGACCTGAGCCATGACGGCATTGTCCACCTGAATATTATCGATTTCCTGCTCGGGAAGAGGGATCTGTTTCTGACCTGAGTGTTGAGACTGAATGTCCGGATTTTCAGACAAAAGCCGCGAGGAGGATTATCTCGGAAATCATGATGACAGGAATCGCTATCCTGAACTTGAGCTTCCTGGTCTTGTGATGGAACACCAGCATGCCGGCAGCGGCGCCAAACACGCCGAAAACTGCGGCGGTTATGAGAACACTCTCGGGTATGCGCCACATCCCGCGCTGGGCCTTCAGCTTGTCAGCCCCGTAAAGGAGCATGACCGCAAAGTTGACGGCAAGCAGGATAACGGCTGCTGTAAATGACACCTGAACTCCTTTGGCTGTGAAAGCGGGTGATCCTGAAAAATACCCGCTAGTTTGCGGTCATGGCGCGGTATCCCTTCTCGAACCCGTCCCTGGTGTCAGTGTCGATCTTCTTCCACTCGCTCTCCGGACGGAACCTGATGCGCGTCTCGGTCTTCGCGTCATTGCCGAGGATCGCGACCCAGCGCGGCTCATAGCGGCGCTTCGACATGCCGTCCCACTCCAGGACCAGCGCCATCGCCTCATGGAGTTCCGCAAGGTGTGACTTCGCGTACTCGCCTATCCTCTGCCCGAACTGCATGGAAAGCCCGGTAACGCCGTCCTTGACTGACGGATCGAGCGACTTGTTGGCGTCAGAGCGGGCCCTGAGCTGCGCGGTGTAGAACCAGAACATGGCGGCGCGGTAGTCCCCCATCTCGTAGATCCTGTCGGCAAGGGCCATGAGCACAGGAGGAGTGAAGTCATTGGGGCTCTTCAGCACCGCATTGAAGGTGTTCTCGTTGCCCTCCTTGATGGATCTGACGATCATTGAGGTCTGTCCGGTAGGAAGCGCCGAGAACTCGCCCTGCGGTACAAATGATGACTCTGACTGAGCCTCGCTTCTCTTCAGGCTGTTCTCGAACTCAGCGACTTCCGTTGCGCTTGCCCTGGTTCCGTCCGGATGGACGGCTATGCAGCCGCCGAGGAGAGAGAGCGACGCGGCAATGAGCGTCAGAACAGCTGTCTTTCTGAAATTCTTGATCATAAACAGTTTCTCCAGGGTGTAAACGGCCTCTGCAGCCGGCGGCATGGCGCAGAGCTAATGGTTTGAATCGGAAAAATCGGCGTCCTCCGGCGCGCTTTCAGACCGGAGAAAAGGAACTATGGCGCGGTTGAGCCCTACGCTGAGCTCAATGCCCTTCTCGACAACCTTCGCTCCTTCAACAGTGAAATAGTCACTGAGAGGATGGCCTCCGATCTGCTTTCTGCCGAATGCCGAGCTGCGGATAAGCCCGGAGAAGTCGAGGGTAAGGACATTTGATGAGTAGGAAAGCTTCACTCCCCTGATGACACGGTTGAGGAAGCTGGAGAGGAATCCTGAGATTACCGACATGGTCACGTTGGCGAAAAGCTTCCCGATGCCGTGATCCGCGCCGGAGGAGCGGATGCTGTCCACGGAGATTACTGCCTGCGACTCGGAGCTGTTGTGGCGCCATGAGAGGATCCTGCCGCTCAGCAGAAACTTTCCGATCATCGCATGCTCGACCTCAAGATCAAGCACTCCGCTCCCGTAGCAGTTGATGTCAACGAACTTGACGTTGTACCCGGTGATGAGGGACGAGGCCATGCGGTTGAGTGTCTCCTCGGAGATGAAGAGCCTTCCGGCCGCGATCTCGTCGATTACGTTCGTCATCCAGAGAGAGTAGAGGAAATCTACATAGGGGGCAGACTGCTCGCCGAAAGCCTCCGGGTTGCGGTGCAGAAAGTCAGCGGCAGTGTTGAGGAAGCGCACGGACTCCTCACGGTTCTCCTGGTAAAACTTTCCGATAAGCTCAACCGGGATGGCAAATTTGTTATCCTGCATGATTTCCTGCATTGCAGCACTGCTCCAGCTTTTACTGACATCAGTGCATAATTATAGATTATCTGCACCTTGGTAGAAAGTGAAAAGAAAGGACACCTGGCTTCAGGCCGCCATACCTTGGAGCTGGGATGCTGTTTCCGGCGCTGACGCACAGACAGTCCGCAAACGGGTGCGGCCCGGCACATGCTCCGGCCGCTCCCTGAATCACTCAGGATCACCTCCGGCTCGCATGCGCTTGTGCCTCTTGCGAGATGCAGCTGATTGCGGCGCTGGCGTGCCGCCTCAAGAAAAACCGCGCACGAATCTGTAAGCACCATGCTTTGGCGGCAGCGCCAGAAAAGCCGCACGGGTTACGCCATGCTCATCTGCCATGGCGGCAAAACACCTGAGAGTCACTGCCTCTGTCATGGGAGTAAACTGAAAGCATTCAGAGATGAAGAGAAGCGGAGAGAAAAACATGAGCAGAATCGGCACGGCCCTGAAGGGCACGCTGCTGGCAGCCGCCCTGGCAGCCGGAGCGGCATCGGCCAGGACGGAGAATGTAAGATTTGAAGGGGACCACGGCATGCTCTCCGCGGCAGTGCAGTATCCAGCCGGACTTAAAAGCTATCCGGTGGTGCTGCTCCTTCACGGATTCACCTCGTCAAAGGATGATTTCGTCATCAGGGGCCTTGCCGATGAGCTTGAGGCGCGCGGCATCGCCTCGCTCCGCTTCGACTTCAACGGGCACGGTGAAAGCGAGGGGCGCTTTGAGGACATGACCATCCCTAACGAGACAGAGGATGCGAAAAAGGCACTCTCCTACGCTGCGTCGCTTCCCGGAGTCACCGGTGTTGCAGTTGCCGGACACTCCCAGGGAGGAGTTGTAGCAGCCATGCTCGCAGGCGAGCTCGGGAACGGGAAGATCAGGGCAGCCGTTCTGCTCTCCCCGGCCGCAATGCTGCAGGATGAGATACGGAACGGCAGATGGTTTGAGGCAAGGTTCGATCCATCGAATCTTCCCGATCGCATAATGGCGCTTGGCCACCCTGTCGGCCGTGAATACCTCAGGACAGCAATGACGCTGCCTTTTTACGAAACGGCAGGTGCCTACAGGGGTCCCGTCCGCATCATCCAGGGAACCGGCGACAGCCTGGTGCCGGTCTCCTGCGCGAAGCGGGTGCATGAGTCCATAGCGGGAAGCGAGCTCGTGCTGCTTCCGGGACTCAATCACTCGTACACGCAGAATCTCAGAGAGGCAGTTGATTCCGCCGCTGAATTTCTTGCCGGGGAGCTCGGGAGCTTAAGGAAAAAGGAGTGAAAACTACAGAGGACAGCCCTGCCTGGCTGCCGGCAGAGAAGCCGCCATACCGCAGCACGGCTTCGGCGTCTTCCAGGCAGCCGATGAGGAAAGAAGCCTCAGAATCACGCCGCCTGAAAGACACTCCAGCCGGACATTGGGTTCCAGAACATCTGCCATCCTGCGGGGCTTGATTCGGCCGGATACAGCAGAGAGCAGCCAATAAGACCGCAAGCCCGGCGGCTGCAATGGAGCGCTGACGCTGCCCGCCGCGTTCAGTCAGGATGATTTTTTCACGGGGCAGGGCCTTTCAGGCTGCCTATGACCATGCCGGCAATCGATTCGGGATCCATCCCGAATTTCTTGCCTGCAATGGAATTCCCGAGCCGGTTGATGATGAACCCGTCGATGGAGAGCTTGATGAACTTCGCGGCATCAGCCGGGTTTATGTGAGAGGAGAACTCGCCGCTTGCCTGCCCGCGCCTGATAAGCTCGGATAGCCTCTCGCAGAGGCGCCTGTCAATTCCTGCGAGCATCTCATAGACGAGCTGCGGCGCGATTTTGTGGGAAAAAAGCATGGTTACGCACAGTACGCCGAAGCGGTCCCTGACGGCTGTCGTACCGGCCCCGCCCTCCGGCCCTATGAACTTCAGGATGAAGCCCTTTATCGCCTGTGACATGGTCATGCCATCAGGAACAGTACTGCTTAGCTCGTCAGTCAGCCATTTGGTCTGCTCATTGAAGATGGTGACAAGAATGTCCTCCTTGCCCTTGAAATGCCAGTAGAGCGCGCCCCTGGTGACTCCTGACGCGGCCGCGATCTCCTCGAGCGTTGTCTTGGAGTATCCTCTTTCACAGAACAGCCTGAAGGAGGTATCGATCAGTGTCTTTCTGGTCTGTTCCGACTGTTCCTTGGTTCTTCTTGCCATGCTGCCATCTGATTCTTATAGTAAGGAACTGCCTATTCCGTTTCCGGAGGCACCTTCGCTGCCTTTCAGCTCCGCATTGGTGCCTAATCAGACACTTCACGTCAGGACTGAGGCGCAATCCGTTATCCTGTAAGTAACACGCAGATAAAATGCTCTTTAAATAAACGTGAAAGCTATTACAAAAAAAACGCGGATCGTTTACAATCACACTATAACACAAACATACATTAATGGATGTAATAAACTGAAGGTCTTGTTCCCATGATGAAAATTTCCAAACTCGGCGTGCTGATCCTCGCTGCGGCCGCAGCAGTGTCAGTAACCGGCTGCGATCTGTTCGGAAAGAAATCCGAAGCTCCTGCCCAGCAGGCCCAGCAGCTCCTTCCCGTCGGCTGCATAGCGGCCATAACCGCTGATGTGCCTGACGTCTCAACGATTACCGGACGCACCAGCGCCTACAAGGAGTCAGAGGTACGTCCCCAGGTTTCCGGAATAATCCAGAAGCGCATGTTCACCGAAGGATCATTCGTCAAGAAGGGAACGCAGCTCTATCAGATCGACCCCAGGACCTATGAGGCCGCAGTAGACTCCGCAAAGGCAGCACTCGCGCAGGCCGAGGCAAATGAGTATTCGGCAAAGGCACGCGCCGAGCGCTACAAGAAGCTCATTGACTCCAAGGCCATCAGCGAGCAGGACCTCGATGACGCAGTCGCTGCGGAGAAGGCAGCCGCAGCCCAGGTTCTTTCAGCGAAGGCAGCACTCAAGAACGCCAAGATCAACCTTGAGTACACCAGGGTCTACGCTCCTATTTCCGGCATCATCGGCAAGTCCTCCGTAACCGAGGGAGCGCTGGTCACCGCAAACCAGGGCTCAGCGCTCGCAATCATCCAGCAGATCGATCCCATGTATGTTGATCTCGGTCAGTCGGACGTTGACCTAAGGAACTTCAAGCAGGCCGTCAAGGCAGGCAAGATCAAGCTTGACAGCAAGAACCGCGCGGCAATCCAGATTTACTTCGAGGACGGCGCTCTCTACCCTGTCCCCGGCTACCTGGACTTCACCGGCGTTGACGTCAACAAGAGCACCGGCATGGTAACCGTCCGCGCCACCGTTGACAACAAGGACGGGCTCCTGCTTCCCGGAATGTTCATGAGGGCAAGGCTCGTGCAGGGCGAGATTGACGACGCGGTACTCATCCCCCAGGTTGCCGCCATCAGGGGCAACAAGGGAGAGGTTTCCGTATACCGCATCGAGGAGGGCGACAAGTACTATTCAGTTCCCGTTACCCTCGGACGCGAGTACGGCAACGCCTACGTGGTAACGAGCGGCCTCAAGGCAGGGGATCTTGTAGCCATCGACAATATCCAGAAGCTCCAGCTGTTCCTGCAGCCCGGAACTCCGGTAAAGCCTGAGAAGCAGGAGTTCAAGATTGACTTTACCGGAACCGATGACGATCCCGCTCTTCTCAACGCAGCCGCAGCTGATGGAGCCAAGGCCGGCAGTGAAAAGGCTTCAAAGTAAGGAAGCAGGCAAAGCAGATGCTATCTAAATTCTTTATAAACAGGCCGATTTTCGCATGGGTTATCGCCATCGTCATCATGATGGCAGGAGCTCTCGCAATTTCGGGACTGCCCGTGAGCATGTACCCGACCATCGCGCCTCCTTCAGTAAGTATCAGAGCTACCTACTCGGGAGCATCGGCCGAGACCGTGTCAAACACCGTCACCCAGATTATCGAGCAGAACATGACCGGCCTTGACGGCTACATGTACATGAACTCGGAGTCTGACAGCGACGGCGGCGCGCATGTGACCATCACCTTCGAGGCCGGAACCGATCCTGATATCGCCCAGGTCCAGGTGCAGAACAAGCTGCAGCAGGCCACGACCCAGCTGCCTCAGGAAGTGCAGCAGTACGGAATCACCGTGCAAAAGTCCACTTCCTCATTCCTGATGGCCGTTGCGCTCATCTCCCCGAACAACAAGTACGAGTCTGGCGACCTTGCGGACTACGTGGTCTCGAACTTCAAGGAGCCGATTTCCCGTCTTGACGGCATCGGCGACATCATCGTGTTCGGCGGACAGTACTCGATGAGAGTCTGGCTCAACCCGGACAAGCTGAGCCTCTACGGCATCTCGACCGACGAGGTCAACGCGGCCATCAAGGCGCAGAACGCCCAGGTAACCTACGGCGCCCTCGGCGGCGCGCCCTCAGTCGAGGCGCAGAAGTACAACTTCACCATCGTCGGACAGTCGCGTCTCAACACGCCTGAGCAGTTCCGGAACATCGTCCTCCGCGGCGACGCTGACGGACACATCATCAGGCTCAAGGATGTTGCCCGCGTCGAGATGGGAATCGAGCAGTACTCGACTACCGCCTTCGTTGACCACAAGAACGCATCCGGCCTCGGCATAATGCTCAGCACCGGCGCCAACGCGCTGCAGACCTCAAGGCTGGTGCGCGCCAAGATGGCCGAGTTCGAGAAGGCCCTCCCTGACGGAATGGCAATCGTCTACCCGTTCGACACGACACCGTTCATCACCGTGTCGATCAACTCGGTTACCCATACGCTCTATGAGGCAATCATCCTCGTATTCATCATCATGTACCTGTTCCTGCAGAACCTGCGCGCCACGATCATTCCGACCATAGCGGTGCCTGTCGTGCTGCTCGGAACGTTCGCGATAATGTATGCCGCAGGATTCTCCATCAACACCCTCACCATGTTCGGACTGGTGCTCGCGATAGGACTCCTGGTCGATGACGCGATAGTCGTCGTCGAGAACGTCGAGCGAGTCATGACGACCGAGAACCTTACGGGGCGCGAGGCCACCATCAAGTCGATGAACGAGATCACCGGCGCCCTCATCGGCATCGCCATGGTGCTCTCCGCTGTGTTCATCCCGATGGCCTTCTTCGGCGGCTCGACCGGTGTCATCTACCGCCAGTTCTCCATAACCATCGTCTCCGCGATGGCGCTCTCGGTATTCATCGCGCTTACCCTTACCCCCTCGCTCTGCGCGAGCATGCTCAGGGGCAAGAAGGATGAGGAGCTTGCCGCAATAGAGGAGGCTGAGGAGGAGGCTGCCGATCCGAGGCTCATCGAGAAGAGGAAGAAGGGCGCCCTCAGGAAGGCCTTCGAGAAGATCACCGATATCCTGCTCTCGCCTGTCTTCAATCTCTTCAACAGGTTCTTCACCTGGATGACCGAGTCATACGAGAACCACGTCAGGGAGGTCGTTCACCACCTGCCGAGGTACTTCCTCTACTACGCGGTCATCTGCGCAGTGCTGGTCTGGGGCTTCATGAAGCTTCCCTCATCCTTCCTCCCCGAGGAGGACCAGGGCACCATGTTCACCATGATCACCCTGCCCGCCGGCGGCACCATTGAGCAGAACAGGAAAATTGCCGGCATGGTGACCGACCTGATGCGCGAGGGACACGAGGACGTCATCGAGCAGGTCCTGGCCGTCATCGGCTGGTCATTCTCCGGCGTCGGACAGAACAACTCCATGTTCTTCGTCAAGCTCAAGGACTGGTCAGAGCGTGAGGGCTACGAGAAGACCGTATACAACCTCATCAAGGAGACCTCCCCGAAGCTCGGCGCTGTCAGGGACGCTCTCGCTTACTGCTTCAATATTCCGGCAATACCTGAGCTCGGAACCGCGCAGGGCTTCGACATGTTCCTTGAGGACCGCGGCGGATACGGCCACGAGGAGCTCATCAAGGCAAGAAACAAGATCCTTGCCGCCTCCAGGAACAGCGAGATCATCGAGAACGTCCGCGCCAACGGACTTGACGATACCCCTCAGCTCAGGATCAACACCGACTACCAGAAGGCTGCGGCGCTCGGCGTAACAGCATCGGCAATCAACAGCACCATGTCAACCGCGTGGGGCTCGTCCTACACTGATGACTTCGTTGACCGCGGCAGGGTAAAGAAGGTAATGGTCCAGGCCGACAAGCAGTTCAGATCAAGAGAGCTTGACCTCAACAAGTGGTACGTTCCCAACACCAAGGGCGAGATGGTTCCGTTCAGCGCCTTCGCCACCAAGGAATGGACCTACGGCTCGCCGCGTCTCGAGCGCTTCAACGCCTTCCCGGCAGTCGAGATCACCGGACAGCCGAAGACCGGACACTCCACCGGTGAGGCAATGGATGAGATCGTCCGCCTCGCCAAGCAGCTCCCGAACGGCTATGAGGTTGAGTGGACCGGCACCTCGTTCCAGGAGAAGCAGTCTGGCGATCAGGCTCCGTTCCTGTACGCCATCTCCCTCGTCGTCGTGTTCCTGAGCCTTGCCGCCCTCTATGAGAGCTGGAGCATCCCGTTCGCGGTAATGCTGGTTGTGCCACTCGGAGTCTGCGGATCGGTTATCGCAGCCATGATTACCCAGTGGTGGGCGCAGTTCGTCAACCCGAACATCCACTCGGTATACAACGACGTGTACTTCCAGGTAGGACTGCTGACCACCATCGGACTTTCCGCGAAGAACGCAATACTGATAGTCGAGTTCGCGAAGGACATCTATGACAGCGGCGCCAAGCTTACCGACGCGGTTGTAAAGGCCGCAAGGATAAGACTCCGCCCGATCCTGATGACCTCGCTCGCCTTCATCTTCGGTGTGCTCCCGCTTGCCCTCAGCTCAGGCGCAGGCTCGAACAGCCAGAATGAGATCGGAATCTGCGTTATCGGCGGAATGCTGAGCGCAACGCTTCTTGCGATAGTGTTCGTCCCGGTATTCTTCGTGTTCGTCATGCGCTACTGCACCAAATACATCCCCAAGCAGGTAAGAGAGGCTCACGCCAAGAAGCTTGCGGCAAAGACAGGAGGAATCCAGAATGTTTAAGGCTTTCAGGCTTACCGCCGCTGCGGCGGTAACCGCTGCGGCCCTCATCTCAGGCTGCTCGCTTGCGCCTGACTATGAGAGGCCGTCCATGCCGGAGGGCGCCTTCTGGTCCGGCGACACGGCCGCAGGCATCCCTGACTGGCAGAAGCAGTTCAGCAGCGCTGAGCTCAGCCGCCTTATTGACCAGGCGCTGAAGACCAACCGCGACCTGAAGCTTGCCATCCTGAACGTCGCCGCCTATGAGGCTAAGTACCGCATCACGAGGGCTGATCTCCTGCCCTCGCTCAACGGCGCTGCAGGATCGACCCGCTCCAAGGTCTCGGACTCCCAGTCCAACATGACCAACATCTACTCGACACAGTACAATGTCGGGCTCAATGTCGGGTGGGAGCTTGATTTCTTCGGCAAGATCAGGAACCAGAAGGAGGCTGCCGTAGAGCAGTACCTCGCCGAGCAGGAGAACAGGAAGTCAGCACAGATGAGCATCATCGCGGCTGTCGCTGACGCCTATTACACACTGGTCGCTGACAGGAACCTCCTTGAGATCAGCAAGAGGACCCTTAAGACTGAGGAGGAGAGCAGCGCGCTCGTGAAGCAGCAGCTCGACAGCGGCGCCGTCTCTGACCTGACCTATGTCCAGGCCCAGACCGCGGTTGACCAGGCAAGGATCAACACCGCGAACTACGAGAGGCTGGTGAGCATCGATCTCTCCTCCCTGTCCGTACTGGTCGGAGCCGAGATCCCGTCTGACACCGGAAGCAGCGTCAGTCTCCTTGATCTGTCGCTCCCCGCATTCCCGGTTGCGGCTCCGTCATCGCTCCTCGAGAGGCGTCCTGACATCATGGCCGCAGAGCATAACCTCAGGGCAGCCAACGCCTCGATTGGCGCGGCGCGCGCGGCCTTCTTCCCTTCGATCAGCCTTAATGCGGGCGTCGGCTCCATCTCCCCGGAGATGAACGAGCTCTTCGGCACCTCGAGAAACGGCTACTGGTCAATCGGGCCTGCCATCACGGTTCCGATCTTCAACGGAGGAAGGCTCAAGGGCTCGCTTGATCTCGCCAAGATCCAGAAGGAAGCTGCCGTAGTAACCTATCAGAAGACCATCAGGGACGCATTCAAGGAGGTCTATGACTCCATCGTCTCCCAGAAGGCCTACACTGATCAGTTCAATGCGGCAAGCAGCCTCAGGAAGTCAACCGAGAGGTACTTCAACCTGGCTGACACCCGCTACAGAAACGGTGTAGACAGCTACCTCACCAGGCTTGACGCGGAAAGGGCGTTCTTCTCCGCGCAGACCGGCGAGATCGGCACCAAGCTTGCCCAGCTCATCAACGACGTGACCCTTTACAAGGCTCTGGGCGGCGGCTGGCATCAGGGTGATGACGCATCAGCAAAGGAGATCAGGAAGAAGCTCTGATCCTGCTGTCTTCTTTGCTGAACAGGTCCGGCGGGGCTCTGCCCCGCCGGGCTTTTTTGTTTTAAATGAGGCCTTATCAGCAGGCAGTCTATAATTGGCCGCATTCAAGCAGACAAGGAGCAGCATGCCTGACAGCAGCACAAAGCCTCCCGTAAGGAGGTTCAGCACAGAGGAAGGTGAGTACCTGGTGCAGGACGAGGTGTTCCTGAGGAACGACGGGAGCACGGATAAAACAGTTACCACCGCCCTCACCTTCAGGGATTTCCTAACCGGCAGGACCGTTCCTCTGAGGCTCCGCCGGATCCCGGAGCAGAGGGCGGCCGTAACGGTGAGCGCTGAGGAGCGGAAGCTTGACTCCGTATTCATGAGGGAGGCGCTGCTCCTTGCACGCGAGGCTTTTGACGGTAGCGAGGTGCCTGTCGGAGCTGTAGTGGTTAAGGACGGGAAAATCATATCCCGCGGGCGCAACCGTGTCATGGAGCTCCCCGATCCGACCGCGCACGCCGAGGTGCTCGCCATCCGTGACGCGGCGAGAGTGCTTCACACCATGCGGCTCACCGGCTGCACGCTCTACACGACGCTGGAGCCCTGCTACATGTGCGCGGGTGCGCTGGTGCACTCGAGGGTTGACCGGATAGTGTTCGGAGCGGCGGATCCCAGAACCGGATCCTGCGGCTCGGTCTTCACCATCGCGGGAAGCCCTCTCGTGAACCACCGCTTCAGGGACATCACCGGAGGCGTCATGGCAGAGGAGTGCGGCAGGATCCTGCAGGAGTTCTTTGAGTCAAGAAGGCATGGGAGGCCTGGCTGAGCCTCCAAGCCGACCTCAGAGAGTGAAGTCCTCTCCGTCCTGAAGCGGGAGCACTCTGAATCCCTCAAGGAGCTCAGCGCACTTCTCCGGGCTTGAGGTGTGAACCGGCAGCACTGCGCGCGGCGAGAGAAACTCAGCAAACTCCCTGAGCTCTGCGGGATGCGCGTGTCCGCTCACATGCATCACATGGAACCTCGGATCCTCGCGGAACGCACTGTTCATATGGGCAAGGTTCCCCGGCCATTCCGTGAATACCAGCTCGGCAGAGGGGATCATCCCTGAGAGGATTCTGAAGTCCTCGAATGAGGAAGTGAAGATCAGATCGCCAGCCCTCACATCCGAAAAGAGGCTGCTGTCATAAGTCTCCGGGATGGAGAGATTGCTGTAGAACGCTGCGGGAGGCGCATCGTCCGCTGCAGCCTCGTCAATGACGCGCTTCTCCGCCCAGGAGACGAACACCCGCCCTCCCCTGTCCCTCACCAGCCCCGAGAGCCCCGCGATGCGGTCGATGTTGATGATGGAGCAGAAGAGGATCACCGGGGACTTCCCGAGGAACTCCAGAACGCTTTTCTCTAGTGTCCTCTCGGACGGGACATAGGTCGAGTACTCCTCGGCGCGCCCGGCGCAGGTCGCCTCGGTGATGAGGAGATCAACGCCGCCGCGCAGAGGCTCAAGCCCTGAGAGCAGCTCACTGCGGAGCAGGCCGTGAAGCCTGAAGTCTCCTGTGTAGAGCAGCCTCTTCCCGTCAGCCTCCACGAGGAACATCTCCGAGCGGTAGGTGCCGTGATCAGAAAGAAACGGAGTGACAGTGATGTCACCGAACGCGATCTTCGCTCCAAGCGGAGGCAAGGCCTTCATTTTACCTGCCGCTACGGCCTCGGGGCGACCGGTAACCTCGCTGTAGGTGCGGTAGATATTGCCGGCAATCCGGTCCATGTACACCGGGACTCCCGGGAGGATCGTATGGATGAGGCCTGCGTGATCCTTGTGGGAATGGCTGATGAGGACTCCCAGCACTCCGGGCTTTCCTCTCGTGATGCCGTCAGCGGCAATTGCCCTGCCGCCGTTCACCGCGAACTCCGCGCCGAAATCAAGGACAATGGCAGAGCCGCTGTCCGATGTGACCTTTACCGCGTTTCCGCCGAACTGATGGGTTCCCCTGATTACATTGATCTTCATATAATGAGCCGCCTGACTGTCTGCCCCGGTGCGCCGCTCTCTGATGCTTACCGGAGCGCGCGCTGAATGCCATACGGCATGATACCATCAGACGCGTGCTGAAATAAGTGCACTGCGGTAAAGCTCAGGTAACGGATCAGCCTCCGCTCTGCAGGAACTCCTTAAGGAGCATGCTGACGTTCTTCGCCTCGGCCATCTTCTCGTCCTCGGTCTTGGGGCGGGTCTCGTTGTGGATATCGAGATCCTCCGCGGGGAGCTCAGAGATGAACCGGCTTTCCTGGAGCTTTGCATTGCCCTGCGATCCCCTTCTGTTCCTCACCTCCATCAGGTTGAGCTCACGCATGGCACGGGTGATCCCAACGTAGCAGAGGCGCCTCTCCTCAGTTACATCCTTATTGTCAATGGCGCTCTGGTGGGGAAGCACGCCCTCCTCCATTCCGACAATGTAGACATAGGGAAACTCCAGCCCCTTTGACGCGTGGAGCGTCATCAGCTGCACCTGGTCGAGCTCCTCGTCATCCTCGCCGAGGCTCGAGTGCTCGAGCATGTCGCGGGTGCAGAGCGAGTGGACCGAGGCCTCAAAGCTCTGCGGTTCAAGGTGCTCGCGCGGATTGCCGTCAAGCTTCTCGGTAAGCCAGGAGACCAGCTGCTCCACGTTCCTCATCCTGATGCCGGCGATGTCCTCGCTCTTTGAGCTTGCCGAGAGATAGGCGCCGTAGCCCAGATCATCAGCGAGGGACTCGGCCATGCCCCTCGCGTCATCCTCGGCCTGCGAGGTCCTGTCGCTGATGAACTCACAGAACTCACCGAGCGACCTGAAGGTGCCTGCGCCTACCTCCTTCTGGAACAGGGCGGACTGCGCGGCGTCAAACATCGACATGCCGTGCTTCCTCGCGAAGATGCCGAGCTTCTCCGTCGTCGCCGCGCCGATGTCTCGCCTCGGGGTGTTAACCACCCTGAGGAAGGCGTTGTCATCGTCATGGTTCAGGATCAGCCTGAAATAGGAGAGGAAGTCCTTCACCTCAGAGCGGTCAAAGAACGAGACGCTCCCCGAGATGCGGTAGGGGATCCTGTTCCTCACGAAGGCCTTCTCGATGACTCTCGAGAGATGGCTGCTCCGGTAGAGCACGGCATAGTCCTTCCAGCGCGCGTGGTGCATGTAGGTGCTCCCCAGGATCTCGCCAGAGAGGAGCTCGGCCTGCCGCTCGTCATCCTTAGTTACGAACACGTTCACCTTGGGCCCGAAATCGGCTGACGAGAAGAGCTTCTTCCCGAAGGTGTGGCTGTTTGCCGAGATAAGGGCATTGGCGCACTTCAGGATCCTGCCTGTCGAGCGGTAGTTCTGCTCGAGCTTGATTACCTTCGTCTGAGGGAAGTCCCTGATGAGGAGATCGATGTTCTCCGGCCTTGCGCCTCTCCAGGAGTAGATAGACTGGTCATCATCGCCCACGACCGTGAACGCCTGCCTCTCCCCCGCGAGGAGCTTGAGGAGCTCGTACTGGCAGGAGTTGGTGTCCTGGTACTCGTCAACCAGGATGTAGCGGAGCCTCCTCTGCCACCTGGCGAGGACGTCAGGATGGCTCCTGAAGAAGATGACCGGGAGATAAATGAGATCATCAAGATCAAGCGCCCCGTACGACTGCATCATCGCCGCGTAGCGGGAGTAGACCCTTGAGGCGAGAATGCCTGAGGCATCCTCTGCCCTTGCCTGTGAGTCCTCCGGCTCGACCATGTCCATCTTGCACGAGGAGATGAAGCTGAGGAGCCTCTCCACGTCGTCCTTTGAGAAGTCATCGGAGTCGGCGGAGGGCATGATCTCGCTAAGAATGGACCTCACCAGGATCTCCTTGTCGCGCTCGTCAAAGAGCATGAAGTTGCTCCTGAGCCCGATGCGGCTGCTCTCAGTCCTGATGATCCTGAGGCCAAGCGAGTGGAACGTCGTTACGATGAGCCCCTCCGCAGCCTCCGGCGAGACGCTCCGGAATACTCTCTCCTTCATCTCGCGAGCCGCCTTGTTGGTGAAGGTAACGGCCGCAACCGAGTAGCCGGGATAGCCGCAGGTGTCGAGAAGGTACTCTATCTTGCTGGTGATTACCCTGGTCTTGCCGGATCCCGCGCCTGCAATCACCAGGCACGGGCCGGAGATGTACTTCACCGCCTCAAGCTGTCTCTCATTAAGGTTCATCTGAGCCCTCCGCTTCCGGTACACGCCATTTGAGCACTGCGTCATGCCTGCCGGCCTCATCAATAATGACGCTTCTCACCTCTGATTGTACCGGAACGGCGATGGCGGCAGTGAGCTCCTCTGTCTCGCAGAGAAGCACGAGAGGATGGCTACCACAGCCGTCAGCAGAGACGTAGAAGCTCACGGGATCGACCGTGATCCTGGAGAAATCCTGTATACCGCCGCCGGTCAATTTCGACACGGCCTCACGTACTGTCCACAGCCGGAAAAAAGCCCTCTGGCCGTATTTCCTCACATACCCGGCCTCATTCTCTGTGAAGAACCGGTCCGCCACGCCCTGTGCACCTTTCCGGAGACGGATCGCCTCAACGTCCGCCCCGACTGGCTTCTGGGACAGCGTCAACAGAATATGCTCACCGGAGTGTGAAATACTGAAGAAAGGCATATCAGCCCCTGTGAAACAGGGCTTCCCGTACCTGCCGAAGCTGAAGGGAGGAAGGGGATTCCCGGCCGTTGAGCGGAGAAAATCAGCGAGCATTATCCTGGAGGCAAGCCTTTCCCTCCGGAATTTCTCACTTTTCCCGATAAGCTCCTCCGCATGGTGGACAAGCCTGTGATCATCCGGTGAAAAAGCTGTGACCGCGGAAATGCGGAAGAATGCGGCAAGCACAGAGCCGGAGCTGACCGCGGCGAGATCGCCATCTGTGAAAAGTCTATTGGGCATAGCTGTGGAGAATTGCAAAAAGGCCTGCCGCCAGGGCAGGCCTCATGGGTGAAAAAAGCCTCTCTGCGGAATTATTCCACAGTAACGCTCTTCGCGAGGTTCCTCGGCTGGTCAACATCGGTGCCCTTGATGACCGCGACATGATAGGCAAGGAGCTGCAGGGGAACGGTGAACACCAGCGGGGTGTTGATGCTGTTGACCTTCGGCATCTTGATGATGTGGCAGGTCGGAGTGCCGGTTACGGCGCTCTCGTCGTCAGCGAAGACATAGAGCTCGCCGCCCCTTGCCCTTACTGACTCGATGTTGGACTTGAGCTTCTCGAGGAGCTCGTCAGAGGGAGCGACGACTACGACCGGCATGTTGGAGTCAATGAGCGCGATGGGGCCGTGCTTGAGCTCGCCGGAGGCGTAGCCCTCGGCATGGATATAGCTTATTTCCTTGAGCTTCAGCGCGCCCTCGAGCGCGATGGGGAAATGCACACCCCTGCCGAGGAAGAGGCAGCTCGGCTTCTGCAGGAACCTGGCGGCCATTGACTCGGTGGTGCCGTCGAGGCTCAGGGCCTTCTCGATGTCTGAAGGCAGGGACTTCAGCGCCTCGATGAGCTGCTTCTCAGTGGCAGCGTCAAGGTGGCCGTTCGCGGATCCGAGAGCGCCCGTCAGCATCATGAGGGCAGCAAGCTGCGTGAGAAAGGCCTTGGTGGAGGCGACGCCTATCTCAACTCCGGCCCTCGTAAGGAAGCAGAGGTCTGACTCACGCACAAGCGTTGAGCCCGGAACGTTGCAGATGGCGGCGACCGACATATAGCCCTGCTTTCTCGCGAGCCTTACCGCTGCGAGCGTGTCGGCGGTCTCTCCGGACTGGGATATGGCGACGAAGAGGCTGTCCGGCATGGTGACTGACTGCCTGTAGCGGTACTCCGAGGCAATCTCAACGCTGCAGGAAACACCGGCGTACTTCTCGAGCCAGTACCTGGCGACGAGTCCCGCGTGGTAGGAGGTTCCGCAGGCCACAATCTTCACATGGCGGACCTTCGGGAGGGTAGCGGCTGCGTCATGCCCGAATACAGCCGGCAGGAAATGCTCGCTGCTGAAGCCGCCCTCAACCGTGCGGCGCACGGCCTCTGGCTGCTCATAGATCTCCTTGAGCATGAAATGGCGGTAGCCGCGCTTGTCGATGCTGTCAGTAACGATCTCTGACTCCTGCTCCTCTCTTCTGACCTCGCGGTCCTCGCTGTCAAATATCTTTACAGAGGTCCTCGTGATGTCGGCGGTATCGCCCTCCTCGAGGTAGATGAACCTTCTTGTTACGGGAAGGAGCGCGATCTGGTCGGACGCGACGAAGTTCTCCCCGATGCCAAGTCCGATGACGAGCGGCGAGCCCTTTCTCGCGACGACGAGATGCCCGGGCTCATCTGAGCTGATGAGCGCGGCGCCGTAGGAGCCCCTGATGTCGCGCACCGCGCGCTGCACCGCCTTTATGAGGCTGGGCTCCGTCCTCCTGTAGAAGTTCACCAGGTGGACCATGACCTCGGTGTCGGTGTCGGAGGTGAACTCGTAGCCCTCCTTCTTCAGCATCTCGCGGAGCTCCATGAAGTTCTCGATGATGCCGTTGTGGACAATCGCGATATTGCCGGAGACCTGGGGATGCGCGTTCCTGACGGAAGGCTCGCCGTGGGTTGCCCAGCGGGTATGGGCAATGCCCAGAGGGCCGTTGACCTGCTTCTCGGCAACGAGCTCCGCAAGCTTCTGCACCTTTCCGACGCTTCTCTCGCGCTTCAGCACGCCTCCGGAGACGACAGCAACGCCCGCGGAGTCATAGCCGCGGTATTCAAGCCGCCTCAGTCCCTCAATCAGGATATCCGTTACGTCACGCTGGGCGGTAGCACCGACAATTCCACACATAATTGGTCCTCATCTGAACAATGATTTCATTATCACCTGCAGCAGGATAATTTTCCACAGCACTTTCACGGAATAATAACAGCCGCAGGGGAAAAAGGCTGTACTGCCTGTCACGCATGTGAGGCAGAAAAATCGAGTAGGCGGATGTTTTAGCATCACACCTCTCACAACACCGTACGTGCGGATCCGCATACGGCGTTTCCAGTTTGAATAGGCTAATCCCAAT
>ONIT01000097.1 GCA_900317945.1 uncultured Pseudomonadota bacterium | reverse complement strand
GGATTACTCCGACCACCTTGCGATTCGCTGACTCTTCCATCCAGCGGGCGAGTTCGGGACTTTCACCCTATAGACAGTGCCCATGCCGAGCACACTAAAAAAGTCCCGGCCGGAGCCGGGACTGATGCTGTGTTTTGGTTTGGTCTGAAGCGGCGCAGTGCGCCTTATTGATTAGAAGTTGTAGATTGCACCGAAGGTGAGCAGATCCTGGTGCGCATCCCTGTGCTCTCCGTCAGCGAAGTTGTCGACGTACTCAACAAGGAGCTGGGCCTGCTCGTTGATGTTCCAGGTGATGTTTCCGACAACCTGGTTGACGGCAACATCGTTCTCACTGTTGTTCCACTGGTTCTTCAGATATCCCCAGTCAGCGGTGAAGGTGAACATCCCCTCCGGGGTGGTGTAGCTTGCAACGAGGTCGAAGCCGTCTGCGTTGAAGGCACAGTCCTCGGTGCAGTACTTCACATCGCCATCGCTCATGTGGTCGCCGGTGTTGAGCCTCGTATGGTTGTAGACGCCGGCGCCGTAGAAGCCAGGCTCGCCGAATGAGCCGTAGTAGGCGCCGAGGATGGTCTCGGTCCTGTCGCCTGTTACGCTCTTGTCGATTGCCTTGTTGTACTGGTAGCCTGCAGTGAAGCCGAGCCCGATGGGGGTGTCATAGCTGAGGCCGGCGGAGATGGCGTTCTTGGTGTTGTCGCTGCTGTCGCGGAAGCGGTAAGAGACTGAGAAGCCAAGGCCTGAGCCGCCGAGATCATCAGCCTGATACATGATGATGCCGTCCTGCCTGCTTGCAGCGCCGGTGTTGTGGAGGTCAAGAGACGCGCCGTTTCCGGCAAATCCCCAGTCCTCGAATACATCGACAGGAGCGAGTGCGCGGTAGGCAGCCGGCTCCATGTGTCCGCCGAGCAGCTCTCCGTAGTCGCCGAAGCGCATGCCGACCCAGCCGTAGTAGACGTTCATGCGGTCATTGGCGTCGATGCCGTCCTCGGCGGAGAGATCGTAGTAGATGTTGCCGAATGCGGTGAAGAAGTCATTGACCTTGGACTCGCCGCTCACGCCGAGACGGGCGGAGCCGATGAATCCGGGATGATCTTCCTTTCCAGTCTTCAGGGACTGGTCAGCATAACCGTAGCCGTTCATGATCTCGGCCTTGACGCGTCCGTAGACCGAAAGGCTTGCGCCGTCAGACTTGTAAACCTCTGCCGACATTGCTCCCGCTGAGTAGACAGCAGCAGCTGCGAGCAGTGCGATTTTCAGTTTGTTCATCATTTTTCCTTTTTTTCTCTGGGTTAGTACAAATTCTTTCCTCTCTGTGAAGGGGCCCTTCGCTGTCCGGGCCCCGGGAGAGACTCAGTGGCACATCGGGCATCCGCCTGAGCTCTGGCAGTCAGAGCAGCAGGACTTCCCTTTCTTCCTGCCTCTGCGGATAGTCCAGAGACTAAGGGAAAGAACCGCGATTAAGCCGAATCCGATAATGAGATCTGCCATTTTCAGCCCCTTGCCGCAGCGGCGGCCTGAGTATTGATTTTTGTCTTCTTTTCCTTTCCGGTATTCACGCCCCAGGGCAGCTTGAAGCAGAGCAGCGCGACCATGGCAACGAGCACGAGAACGGCAACGAAGGTCCAGCCGGTGAAGCTGCCGGTAACAAACCAGACGGACATCTGGTAAACGACCAGGGAGACGAGCCAGGCGAAGACGTTCTGGTAAACGAGAGCGATGATTGCCCACTTCCTGGTGTCAAGCTCCTTCCACATGGTGCTCACAGCCGCAAGGCAGGGCGAGTTCAGGAGGTTGAAGAGCAGGAAGCTGAAGGCGGCCATGCTGGTCGGGAACATCTTGCCTGCGGCGCTCCAGAGAGCTGCGTCCTCCTCGGTGGCGTCAGCGGCGCCCGAGAGGATGCCGATGGTGGAGACAATGCTCTCCTTTGCGGCGAAGCCGGAGATTGAGGCGGCGACCGCGTCCCACCTGCCGAATCCGAGCGGAGTGAAGATCGGGGCAATGAGTCCGCCGAGCCAGGCCATGATTGACTCCTCGGTGTCGCAAAGGCCGAATGAGCCGTCATGGAAGCCGAAGGAGGCGAGGAACCAGATGATTACGCAGGCCGCGAAGAGGATTGTTCCGACTTTCTTGAGGTAGCCCTTGATGCGGTCCCACATGTGCATGAGGATGGTGAAGAAGGTAGGAACATGGTAGTCAGGGAGCTCCATCACGAAAGGCTCGGCGGAGCGGCCGATGATGCCGGTGTGGCGGAGGATTACTGACGATACGAGCACTGCGACGACGCCGATGAAGTACATGAACGGAGCCATCCAGACCGAGCCGCCCAGGATGATGCCTGATACGAGGGCAATGAGCGGGAGCTTTGCGGAGCAGGGAACGAAGGTCGCGGTCATGATGGTTGCGCGCCTGTCTCCGTCATCCTTGATGCTGCGTGCGGTCATTATTCCGGGAACTCCGCATCCTGAGGAGATGAGGAGCGGAATCATGCTGCGGCCGGAGAGGCCGAAGCGGCGGAAGATGCCGTCGAGCATGAAGGCGATACGGGCCATGTAGCCGACGTCCTCGAGAATGGAGAGGAGCAGGAAGAGGATCATCATCTGCGGAACGAAGCCGAGAACCGCGCCGAGACCACCGATGACGCCGTCAACGACCAGGCTGACCATGAGCTCTGATGCGCCGGCCGCGGAGAGGTGCTCTGAGGTCCAGGGCATGATCCACTCACCGAAGAGCGTGTCGTTGGTCCAGTCGGTGAACCAGGTGCCGGGTCCTGTTACCGCAATCCAGTAGAGGACGAACATGATGGCGAAGAAAATCGGCAGGCCGAAGATCCTGTTGGTTACGACCTTGTCGATCTTGTCCGAGAACGATACTCCGCCAGAGGCGTTCTGGTGGAAGGCCTCCTTCAGAAGCCTGTCGATGAAGTCGAAGCGGCCGTCCGCGATCTGGGATACCGCGTCATCGCCGAAGAGCTTCTCGCAGGTCTCAATCTGGGGCTCTGCAGCCTTCCTTGCGTCATCGCTGGCGCCGAACCTGACGATACGCTCATCGCGCTCGAATACCTTGACGGCAAGGAAGCGGATGTGATCGATGTTCTGCGGCAGGGTCTTCTCGATGTTGGCGAGAGCGTTCTCGACGGAGTCGCTGAAGATCCTCTGCTTTGCGGGGAGAAGCTTGTGCTCAACAGCGTCGCGGCACTCCTCAATGGCCTTCCTGAGGCCGTCTCCGCTTATGGCTGACACCTCAACAACCGGCACGCCGAACTTCGCGGAGAGCTTGGGGATGTTGATGCTGTCGCCGCGCTTCTTGACGACGTCGATCATGTTGATGGCGATGACTACCGGGATGCCGAGCTCAACGAGCTGGGTCGTGAGGTAGAGGTTCCTGTTGAGGTTTGTTCCGTCAACGATGTTGAGGATACAGTCAGGATTTCCGTCAACGAGGTAGTCAGCGGCTACCACCTCATCGCGGCTGAACGGAGAGAGGGAGTAGGTTCCCGGGAGATCGATTACCTCAACCTCTCCCTTCTGGCATCCCTTGACATCGAAATTGACAATTCCCGACTTGCGCTCAACGGTTACGCCGGGCCAGTTGCCCACGTGCTGGTGGGCGCCGGTGAGGTTGTTGAACATTGTGGTCTTGCCGCAGTTCGGATTGCCGGCAAGAGCAATGGTTAGTTTCATTTTTGCTCCAGATTTTTCTGACTGCGGCGGACAGGCCGGGCAGCTTTGTTCGATAACATGGATTCTCGCCGTAATGTTAGCCTAACATTACAAATATTGCAAGGTAAGGCTAACAGAACAAAAAATGTGATTAAAATCTGAACAAACCGGCGGGGCCGGGCTGTGTTCTGCGGGGAATTGACAGGTTTGGCTGCTGAGATTTCTGGCGGCAGAGCGGGGAAGTGAGGGAAAGGGAAAAGAAAAAGGACAGCGCTGCTGCCCGTTCTGATGCTGATGGAAAGCCGCCTTCTCAGGAAAAGGCGGCTCATGCAAAGTCTCAGTGCCTCTGGCTGACTGAGGGCCTCCTTCCGTAGTAGAGGTCCTCCAGGATGGACTTCTCGAAGTCGTTCCTCTGCTTCATGATCTTTCCTCTCCAGCCGTCAGAGCCGTTGTTCTTGGCGAAGGTGAGGCCGTTGTTGTAGATGACGAACGGGACTAGCTCGCCGTTCTGATCCGCGACGAATCCGGCGAGGTTCGAGACGTTGGCGATGGTGCCGGTCTTGGCGTGGACGTTGCCCTTGAGGACTCCCTGCACGACGCTGCCGCGTCCCCTGAGCGTCCCGGTGTAGGCGGATCTCGGAAGCGAGTTCACGATATGGAGCTCGGAGTCATGATCCCTGATGTAGGTGAGGATTTTGAGCATCTGGCGCGGCGTAATCAGGTTGTAGGTCGAAAGGCCGTTGCCATCCATGAGGCGCATGCCGGTGAGCTCAACCCCGACCTTCTTCCTGAGGAAGTTCTTGATGAACGAGGTGGCGTTGTAGTAGGAGGCGGGGCCGTTCTTGTTGACCCTGGCCACGGTCTTCGCGAGGATGTCGGCGTAGAGGTTGTCCGACACCAGCAGCATATGGCGTATAAGGGCGGAGACCGGGAGGGACTCCACGGCTCCCGCGAAGGCGGTCTTCTCATAGGAGGGATGGGTCGAGTAGTAGACCGCCTCAGAGCTGATGCCGAGGCTTTGGAGGATGCTCGCGGTGATCTCGGTGCCGTACTTCTCAGGATCAAGGACGGCGAACGACATCGGCCACTCGCCTGCCTTGTCCGCGCTGTTCTTCGCGACGCAGCCGTACATCACATACTTGTTGTCAAAGGACGGGATGACCTCAAGGAGGCAGTTCTCCTGATCCTTCTCCTTGCTGGTGAGGACCAGCGCGTGGCTCTCGACCCTGACTCCGGGGAGCTGCGCCTTCTCAGGGACAGCCGCTATGCCGCTTCCGTTGTCCGCGAGCACGGTATTGAAGCAGTTGTGGTTCAGGACGATTGAGGAGGACGGAGCGGTGAAGCAGATCGGGAGATCATCCCAGATCCAGCCGCTCGCGCGCTCATAGCCGGAGAAGGCGCTGGTGTCCAGGACTACTGAGCCCTGGACTCTTGATATGCCCCAGCGGCTCTTTATCGATCTTAGGAGCTGCCGGTAGGTGTCGATGGTGAGATCCGGCGCGCCGCTGAAGCGGATGATGATGTCCCCCTCAAGCGTGCTGCCCGAGATCCTCCTCTCGTCGAGCCAGAGCTCAGTCTTGTAGCGGTAGTCGTTGCCGAGCACCGACGCGGCAACGAGCGCGGTGATGACCTTCTGGGTTGATGCGGGGGAGAGGAAGGTGTCCAGGTTGTAGCCGTCAGCGGGGTAGCCCGGGAGCTGCCAGGCGACGCCTGCCGTGGCGCCCTCAGGCACGGCTGCGGTGTTTCCGGCAGCGCCTGACGCCCGGAATTTCCCTGGGGCAGTGAATTCAATCTCCTTTGCCACGCGCTTGGGCTCCGGGCGCTTGTTGAGCAGCACGCCGGTCTCGCCGGTAAATGACTGGGTTGCCTGATCCTGGGCTGCCTGCGCTCTCGCATCTGCATTTCCGGAGAGAAACGCGGCGAGAAGAAGGGGCAGCGCAGTCCTTGCGGACGTTAGCTTCATGAGGGATCCTCCACAGAATAACGCGGGGAATTATAAGCTGTGGATCACATTTTTGCCTGTGAAAACCCAGGTAAATCATTTTTGCGGCATAAGCTTTCATGCATGAGACTTTGCCTGAATACTCTGTCCGTTGCAAACTGCAAACTGATTGGTGATTTTCGTGCCATCATGCTGATTTTTTCGAGCGCGCAATCAAGCGCTCTCTGTTCTTATGCTAGAATTGCGCTAATCAGGGCAGCTTTGGGCTGTCTGGCGTCGTCATGGATGAAGAGCATAAATCATGATAATTCAACCGAAAGTTCGCGGGTTCATCTGCACTACAACCCACCCGCTTGGCTGTGAGGCCAATGTAAAGAATCAGATCGCTTACGCCGAATCCAGGAAAATACAGAACGGCCCTAAGCATGTGCTGGTAATCGGAGCCTCAACCGGCTACGGGCTTGCCTCCCGCATCAACGCTGCCTTCGGCGCAGGCGCCGCCACAATCGGCGTCTTCTTCGAGAAGCCGGGCACCGAGAAGAAGCCGGGCACCGCAGGCTGGTACAACTCCGCCTACTTTGACAAGGCTGCGAAGGCCGCAGGCCTCTACTCCAAGAGCATCAATGGCGATGCCTTCTCCGACGAGTGCCGTCAGAAGGTCATTGACATCATCAAGAAGGACCTCGGGACCATCGATCTCGTCGTCTACTCGCTCGCGGCTCCCGTAAGGAAGATGCCGGAAACCGGCGAGGTTGTCCGCTCCTCCCTCAAGCCTGTCGGCAAGACCTACACTACCACCGCGGTTGACACCAACAAGGACGAGATCATCACCTCCAGCATCGAGCCCGCGACTGAGCAGGAAATCGAGAATACCGTCAAGGTCATGGGCGGACAGGACTGGGAGCTCTGGATCAGGCAGCTCGACAGCGCCGGCGTCCTTGCCCGCGGCTGCCGCACCGTTGCCTACAGCTACATCGGCACCTCCCTCACCTGGCCTATCTACTGGGAAGGAACCCTCGGATACGCCAAGAAGGATCTCGACAGGGCAGCAAAGGCCAACACCGAGGTTCTCAAGAATATCGGCGGATCCGCCAATGTCGCAGTGCTGAAGTCCGTGGTAACCCAGGCTTCCTCCGCGATCCCGGTAATGCCGCTTTACATTTCCCTTGTGTTCAAGAAGATGCGCGAGAAGGGCGTTCACGAGACCCCGATCATGCACATCAACCGCCTGTTCCGCGAGTTCCTCTATTCCGGAAAGCCGGTTGAGACCGACAGCGAGGGACGCATCCGCGTTGACGGCTGGGAGCTCTCTGACGACATCCAGAATGCCTGCAGGGATCTCTGGCCCAAGATCACCACTGAGAATCTCCGCGAGCTCACCGACTACGATGAGTACAAGAAGGAGTTCCTGGAGCTCTTCGGCTTCGGCATCGACGGCGTTGACTACTCGGCAGACGTAAATCCTGTCGTTGATTTCGATGTTGTCGAGATGAGATAGCCTCAGGGCTGTTTCAGAAGGAGGGGAGCCGTGTGCTCCCCTTTTTAGTCTGCGGGAACCGGGCATTTGAGCCCTGCCTGAGCTCTTATTCATTCCGGCCGGACTGTCCGGAGCAGCCCTGTTTCCATAACAAAGGACGTACGGGCAGTCCTGAGTCCGGCTCCTGATCATTTCATGCCATAATCACCCGGCGGTAACCGTATGTATATTGTTTATCGTAGCACTGCGGACGGCACCAGATACGTCTCGGCAGCCCTCTCAAAGAGGAACGGCAAAAAACATCGATTGTCTACCACTACCTTGGCAGGGGCATCGATGAGAAGTCCAACATCTACCAGAGTGAGGAGCGCTGCGTATTCACCTTTGATCCGAAAAGCGGCACATTCGGCGCCTTTGATCCTTCATATGTCCCTCCTGAGAGGGCTCCCCTGCAGAGTACTAGGCGCGTTTCAGTCGACTTCGGCGATGCTTGGCTTGTGAACTGGTTCCTGGAGAAATCCGGATTCATGGAGGTCCTTGAGAGCACGGGCTACAGGAACACGGATACGCTCCGTGCCATGCCATGCTGCTCTTCTACTTGCTCTCATCCGCTGCCGGAACTGATCCGTGCCGCTGGTATCAGGGGAGCATTGTCCGCCTACTCTTTCCGGATGCAGGGATGGCAGGCAGCGGCCCATCTGATTTCCTGAGGGAAATAGGCACGGATGACATGCGCGGGGCGTTCCTTGAGTCATGGATAAGTTTTGTGTCAGGGCACTTCAGGAAGGATCACGTCATCCTGGCAGACGGCAGCGGCCTTCCCGGCGGGATCCATGCGCCATATACGTAGCTGACACCAAAAGGCGGCAGGATACGAAGCGGGATGAGGCTCTTCTATGTCTTCAGGAGGTCATCCGGGCTCCCGCTCTGGTTCAGGGATTTCCAGGAAAGCATGGCCGGCTCCGGAGGCAATACGCCTGCGTGTATGTACCTCGGGCTCGACTCTGCGCTTCTCCATGAGGATCTCCTGGATCTTCTTGACCGGGTGCAGAAGCCGGATTCGCTGGAGGTTTACTGGGCAGTGCAGTCCGGAGCGCTCTTTGCCTTTGCCTCCGGGCATGAAGATTCATGCGAGGAAATCATAGCCCTCTACGATGAGCGCGCGAAGGCGGATCATATGCTGGACTTTTCCGGGAACCTCACCGGTATCATGCAGCGCCTGGTGAAAACTCAGGAAGAGCTCCGCGGTGACCTGCTGCTCTCCTTTATGGCCGCCCGCGCTGCGGGCTTGATCAAAATTCGGCTCAGGGCGCTCGGAATTGATTTCATCCAGACCATGGAAGCGCTCAGGAACCAGAAGAGCACGAGCCTTAGTAGCCGCACAGAGACCGGTCCGCTTTCAGACAGAGCCGGGAAGATTTACCGTGCGCTGGGCATCGGCTGCCCTTCATCGATCACGATTGAGAACGGCAGGCTCAGGTCTGAGGTTGCTGACAGCTGAGCAGTCAGGCTATGACGGAAGGGCTGATAGCCATAAGGGCGGCAGCTGACCATCCATGATGACTTGCAGGATCCTACACGCGCGGATGGACAGCTGTCTCGGATGTACGGCAGGGCAGTGCTGAGCATTTGGCAAACAGGAAGAATCTGCCGTGGCAGTCTCAGCATCAGTAGGTCAGATTATTCTTCACTGTCCTCCTCATCCCAGGAGAGAGAGCCATCATAATTAGGATTAAGGCAGACCTCATCGTACTTCTGCCAGCATGAGGGCAGACCCCTGCTCATCCAGTCAATCCCGCGCCCATCAAAGTACTCTTTCATTACCTTGCTGTGATCGTCTGGATCCGGCTCGAAGGAACGGGCAGAAGCAAGGAGTATTTTTTTCAGCTCTTCCTTGGAATTGGCATAAATAGTCTTTTCAAAATCCTTGCCAGAAGCTTTGTCATAGAAATAGGCTGTTCTGCGGCCGTTTCTGTAACTATCGCGGGTCTTCTCCCATTTGTCATAAGAGTAAAGATCATTGTCAACCTGGGCGAGACGCTTCATGCGATAAAACTCTTTGAGCTGAGGATTTTTCTTCCAGATTGCCCTAGCCCATCCCTCTGCGCTTTCAAGCATGTCCCAGAATGCAGCACGGGCATCAAGCGGGCTTATTGATTTTTCATCTCTATCTTCCATAATAACGGCGGCATAATATGCCGTCCTCCATTTTGTAATTATTGGAAAGGCTAACGGCTTATTCCGCCGCGCTTCTTTTCCCTCTTTGGCTCCTGAATCACAGGCCGCTCGGTATTTATGGCTTCATCCAGCGATACCAGTTCTGAATTTCTGTTGACAGCAAGCCGCTCGTTTGTGTAAAGCCCCTCATGCTGGTTCATTGTGTTATAGAATGCTGAAAATGAAATTCGGTACAGCGTACTAATAAACCGATTAATTTTTTCTAGATCGGTATCAGTGATATTCTGACTCTTTATGAACTTCCGAATATCAGTAATTACCGATTTGCGTTCTGCTGAAAGAGCATTGATATCGTCTATACCTTCCAGTTTTGTTCTTAGCTGATTAACCTCACTGTGGGTAAGCCTTTCCTCAAGCCTATTGAAGTCGATATCTGACACGGCATAATAATAGTCGTAAGTTTCTTTGGTTTTTAACGGAATTGCTATCGCATCTGGTGCCAGACAATAATTGACTGTATCACCGGCTTCAGCAACAGTCTGCTTGAATGATTCTGTTGTGATTCTTGTATTGCTCAGTTTGAAGTGTGCATATGTAATCGCAATAGCCAGTTCAGAAAGTTTAACAAACCTCCCCTCATTGATGCGTCTGATAACTTCACCCTCCTCACAGTTCAGCACAACGTCGCCAGGCTTGATCTTTTTACCCGTAAGTGGGTCAATAACATAAAAATCGATCAGACCATCAGCCGTGAGTTTCTCATAATTCGGGAAAAATAACCATATTTTTTAATTTCCAGTTTTTCTCAAAAACCCTTACGCCGTAAGGGTTTTTTAGTATTTATATG
>ONIT01000156.1 GCA_900317945.1 uncultured Pseudomonadota bacterium | reverse complement strand
CCACCTGTTCCCATTCCGAACACAGAAGTGAAATGTCGCCACGTCGATGGTAGTGCGGTTCTGAGCCGTGTGAGAGTAGATAACTGTCAGGCGCCTATTTACAGCCGGAGCCATTTGGTTCCGGCTTTTCAATTTGTCTGGCGAAAATAGCGCGGTAGTACCACCTGTTCCCATTCCGAACACAGAAGTGAAATGCCGTTACGTCGATGGTAGTGCGGTTTTGAGCCGTGTGAGAGTAGATCATTGCCAGACTTCCCCCTGAAAATCTCCTGAGATTCTCCTCAAAACCTTATTGTTCACCGTCTGTTTCTGATCGGATTTTCCTTTCTGATCGGCGCCGAATCCCCGCAGGGCCTGCCACGGCCGATTTTTTATGATGTATTTTGAAGCTGTTTCACAGATGAACAGGAGCCGATGTTCTAAAATCAGACAACAAGTTTGTATGTGAGGCAGAAAAATGGGCCTTAATAAAATTCTGTTTATTGAGAATGACAGCCAGCTTGCTGCGGGACTCATGCAGATTCTGTCAGCGTTCTGGCATGTTGATCTTATCCAGGACAGCAAGGAACTGGCCAATTACTATGTAAAGAACGGGCCTGTGCTTGCCGCTGTCATGGTTGATGCCGGGCTGCCGAACTCAGAGTGTCTCAGGGCAATCAACAGGCTCCGCCTTCTTAACCAGGATCTGCCGATCATCGCCTATGCCGACGATCGGGGCAAGCTGAACGTCTGTGAGCAGCTGGTCTCGGAGTATGTGAACCTCGATGTTAACGCAAGGTACCTGATCAGGAAGGTCTCCGACATGGTCGAGCTTTTCCGCTACCGTACCGCCTACAAGAAGCAGTTCCAGTCCGATCTCAACATCAGGATTATCGATGTCCTCAGCAACGTAATCGAGTTCCGCTGCATGGACCTCAGGATGCATATTCCCCGCATCAAGCAGTTCACCTACGTTCTTGCCAAGCAGTTTGCGGCTGACTACAGCGAGTACTGCCTTACTGATGCCGACATTGATCTGATCTCCTGCGCGGCCTCGCTGCATGACGTCGGCATGATAACCGTTCCTGAGTCGATCCTACTGAAGCCAAACAAGCTGACCAAGGAGGAGTATGACATCGTCAGGGATCACGTCAACAAGGGCTGCGAGATAATCAACGGCATCAGCGACGGGCAGAACTCTCCCTTCCTCTCCTACTGCTATGAGATTGTACGCTGCCATCATGAGCGCTACGACGGCACCGGCTACCCTAGGCAGCTTGCCGGGGATCAGATCCCTATCAGCGCGCAGATAGTCGGCATCGTCGATACCTTCGAGGCGCTGACCGGCAACCGTGTCTACCGCAAGCCGAGAACCAAGGAGGAGGCTTTTGCCATGGTCCTCAATGACGAGTGCGGCACCTTCAACCCTGACATCAAGAAGTCATTCGCCAAGTGCAAGGACAAGGTTTTCTCCATCATGGAGCATTACACCAAGATTGTCGCGCAGAACATCAGGGATCAGGTGGCTGCCAAGATGATTGGAGGCGGTCTCAAGTAATTGGGCACTGTCCCGGTACAGGATATGGATGCAAAGATGCGGAGCATTCAGTGCCCCGCATTTTTTTTGCCTTCATAAAAAAAGCCCGCTTTCGCGGGCATGAATACAGGGGATATATCAGAACAAAAATCAGAGGCCGAGCGCGTTCCTGATAGTGAAGAACATATCAGACTGATCGCTGAGGCCCATGAAGTTGATTGCGGCAGGACCGTAGGCTGCTACGCGCAGCTGTGTGCCGGTGTGGCCGGAGTTGTCCGGATCCTCAGAGTTGCCGTAGGATACTGACATAGGAGCTCCGTCCTTGGTGATGACTGCCTGGGTGAATCCGGGAGCCTTGGCGTCAGGATAGACAATCTGGGTTGAATGGGCGTGGTCAGCTGTTACGATGACCAGGGTATGTCCGTCCTTCTTTGCGAAGTCGAGGGCAACCTGCACAGCCTTGTCGAGCTCAACGGTCTCGCCGAACTGGGCGCAGGGAGTGTCCTTGTGGGCCTGCTTGTCGATGCTGGCGCTCTCAACCTGAAGGAAGAAGCCCTTCTCATTGGTCTTAAGGAGGTCAATGGCCTTTTTGGTCATTGCGGCAAGCTCAGGCTTGTCAGCAGTGTGCTTCGGGTTTGCCTCGCACTTTACCGCAGGCCTGAGTTTGAATGTTTTTTGCGACTAAATTTAGCCTAAGCCTTATAGTATCTGCCTTCCGGCGATCTGCTTATTATTTATTCGTAGTACATTGTAGTT
>ONIT01000003.1 GCA_900317945.1 uncultured Pseudomonadota bacterium | reverse complement strand
TACTCCGACCACCTTGCGATTCGCTGACTCTTCCCTCCAGCGGGCGAGTTCGGGACTTTCACCCTATAGACAGTGCCCATGCCGAGCACACTAAAAAAACAGCCGGCATTCTCATGCCGGCTGTTTCTGATCCTGCCTGACAGCTTTCAGATCAGACCAGCTGATCCAGGCACATCTCCTCGCGAAGCTGCGTGCACCACTTCTTGATGCGCTCGTCAGTCTTCTCAGGCTGCCTGTCCTCGTCAATAGCGAGACCGACAAAGTGCCCGTCATCGTCAACTGCGGTTGACTGCTCGAAGCTGTAGCCCTCGGTAGGCCAGCTTCCGACGATCACACCCTTGTCCTTCAGGACCGCGTCGCGGATGGTTCCCATTGCGTTGACGAAGTAGTCGGTGTAGTCTTCCTGATCTCCGCAGCCGAAAATGGCGACAATCTTGCCGTCAAGATTGAGCTCCTGGAATTGAGGGAAGAATGCGTCCCAGTCGCTCTGGAGCTCGCCCTGATACCAGGTAGGGCAGCCGAGGATCAGGAAGTCATATGGGTCAAAGTCTTCTTTCTTTGCTTTTCTGATGTCATGAAGATCAACCAGGTTCTTGCCGAGCTCAGCCTGGATTTTCTTTGCTACAGATTCTGTGTTTCCTGTATCTGAACCGTAAAACAATCCAACAGGTGCTGTCATAAGTTTCTCCGAAAAATACCCTATTCTAATATTATCATCGATTGGGCTGGTTTCAAGTCATTAATTTTTTCAGTAGCCGAGGCGCTCTTCCATCAGAACGTACCTGCCGGGCCTTATGGCCGCAGAGGTCTTCCTCGCGGCCCTGAGCGCGCCGAGGACTTCCTGCCTTACGTCGGAAGGCAGCAGCAGCCTTGCGGCCTGCCCCCTGATGCTCCTCAGCATGCCGGCGGCTCCCTCCTCGGGGAAATAGGAGACGGTCAGGAACTCCTGGTCTTTTCCGGCGAGCTCCTTTGCCTTGGCAAGAGCCTCACTGAGGCCTCCCTCCGAGTCGGCAAGGCCGTTCTCGACAGCCTCCCTACCTGTCCAGACCTGGCCTCCCGCAAGCTCGAGCACCCGGAGCGTGTTCATGTGGCGTCCGCGCGACACCAGGGAGACAAAGTAGTCGTAGATGCCGTCAATCGAGGCCTGGACCAGCTGCTTCTGGCTCTCAGGCATTTTCCTGAGCGGGTGGAACTCATTGCTGCCGTTCTCAACCCCGTCCTCATAAACGCCTATGCGATCTGAAAGCCCTGAGATCTCAGGAAGGATCCCGAAGACGCCGATTGAGCCGGTGAGCGTCTGCGGCTCGGCGACTATCCAGTCCGCTCCTGACGAGATGAGGTACCCGCCGGAGGCAGCATATTCTCCCATCGAGACCACTACCTTGACGCCTTTTTTCTGCAGGGCGTCGATCTCGCTTCTGATGAGCCTTGAGGCGAACACGTCTCCTCCCGGGGAGTTGAGCCTCAGCACCACGGCCTTGACGCGCCTTTCCTTCTGCAGCTTCCTGAGGAGGGGCACCATGGTGTCAGATGTTATTCCCTCTTCTGCGGACTTGGTTATCTCGCCGTCAGCGGTGACGACAGCTATGATTTTCCTGGAGCTGTTCATCGCCTTGGCGGCGTCTTTCTCCGTCGTCCGGGAAATGCCGTTTGACGAGATGTACTCAGAGAGCGGCGTGGCCTTCTCCGGCTCAACGCCGAACTTTTCCTTTATATAGCTGTCTCTCTCGGCGCGGGTCATCAGCCTGTCGACGAGATTCCTGCTGAGCGCGGCCGAGGATTCCATTCCTCCTGCCTTCTTAAGGATGCTGAGCAGCTCTCCAGCCTTCGGGAGTAGCTTTTCCTTCATCGGCCTGTTTGCGTAGATCTGATTCTCATACCGCTCCCAGAGCCCCTCGAGGAGGCGCATTGAGACAGACCTGCTGTCATCGCTCATGCTGTCCCTGATGAAGGGCTCGACCGCTGACTTGTAGCGGCCGGCCCTGAAGACATTGGGGGTAACTCCGATGTTTTCGAGCAGGGTCTTGCCGTAGAGGCTGCTCATCTGGAAGCCGTGCACGTCAACGCTTCCTGCGGGATCCAGGAGGATTTCATCGGCAAAGGAGGCAAGGTAGTACGATGACTGCGTGAAGGAGGAGCCAGAGGCGATTACCTTCTTGCCGCACTCCCTGAGCTTCCCGATCCCCTTGCCGATGAGCTCCATGTTGCCGAGAGAGCCTCCGCCGAAGTCATCGAGGCTCAGGATGACGTTCTTCACGCTGTCATCCCGGCAGATTTTCCCGAGGGACTCCGCGATAAGGATCGTGTCCTTCGTGACGCTCTTCTCCTCATCGTCGCTCAGCTCCCTGATGAACTGCTCCAGCGGCGTTTCCTGATCATCCGCGTCAGCGAGGCCGCTGCTCAGCGTCAGCATGACGGTATGAGATTCCGAGAGAGGCACCTTCCTGTCTTCTGCTGTCTCGGCGCTCTCTCCTGACATAAGCGCTGCGGCAACCGCGAACAGCACCAGGGTGCCGAGAATCAGGCAGATGACGCAGACGGTGAGAAGATCCCTCACGGCGCTGAGGAAACAGTGGATTGTCTTCAAGATTCTTTCGAGCGGTTTCATTCAGGCTCCGGGCAGGGCAGGAAGCGCCGGCTGTTCCGCAGGCTTCTGCCATGTGTGCAAGTAAAGGCACGGGCAGGGCTGTGCCCTGCGCGGCTGTATTGTACAGAGTATAACCTTTTTGCGGAGATTCCTTCTGTTTTATGCTCCAGGGCTTTGGAAGAGTGCCTGGAGCGAGGCACAGAGACCGCGGGGCTCTCATGAACGCTGCTGCTCTCTCCCGGATGGAACGCAGCAGCGGGCCTGCCTTCAGCTGAACAGGTCGGGCATGTCAGGCTGCGCAGAACTTTCAGGCTTTTTCCTTGCCCTCCTGCGTGCGGCTCCTTTGGACGCGCTGCCTGCCGCATCCGCCTTGCCGGCGCTTTTGCCCTCCGCAGGCGCGCCTGTTACAGAGGAGAGGATGACTCCCTCGCTGAGCCTCGTCTCAATCAGGTCGCCGGGCTTCACAGAAGAGGCTGACGTTACAACCTTTCCGGCCTTCCTCGTGATGCTGTAGCCGCGTCCGAGAACCGCAAGCGGGGAGAGCGACTCTATCCTCCCTGCCTGCAGGGAAAGACTCATGCCCTTTGCCTCTATCAGGTTGCCCTCGGCTGTGTCCAGGCGCTGCCTGAGGGCAGCGAGACTCTCGCCCTGCCTCGTGATTTCCCTCGCGGGCGATTTTGACTCGATGACAGTCCTGATGGAGCTTAGCCTTCCGGTGAGCCGCTGCATGATCCCGGCCATGGCGGCTGATACCCTGCCGGAGAGCGCGTCGATGGTCATGATTTCGGACTCTATGACGCGCTTCGGGTTGTGCTTCTCGACAGAGGCCTTGAGGGCGCTTATCTGCCCCTGCTTCTCGCTCAGAATGTATTCGGCGCATTTATGGAGCACGCCAAGCTCGCCCAGAAGCTCGTCGATGAGCTCCGCGTTGTCCCTCACGGCAAGCTCTGCCGCGTTGGATGGCGTCGATGCGCGCTGGTCAGAGACCAGATCGATAATCGTAGTGTCGCTCTCATGGCCGACCGAGCTGATGGTCGGAAGGGGGCAGGCCGCGACGGCCCGGGCTATCTCCTCGCTGTTGAAGGCATAGAGGGACTCAAGAGAGCCGCCGCCTCTTCCGATGATCAGCACGTCGCACTCGTTTCTTCTCTCCGCGGTGTGCAGGGCATCGAGAACTGACTCAACTGCGCTGTCCCCCTCGACCTTCGCGGGGTAGATGAAGACGTCGGTCTGGGGTGATCTGTGGCGGAGGATCTTGACCAGATCGTGCACTGCCGCTCCTGAGGGGCTGGTGATGATTCCCACGGCCCTTGGGTAGAGCGGCAGAGGCTTCTTTCTCTCATTTGAGCAGAGCCCCTCGGCCGTAAGCTTCTTCTTGAGCTCCTCAAGCGCCTGCAGGACGCTTCCGCGCCCGGCCGGCACCATCTTCGAGACCTTTACAGTAAGCCTGCCGGACTTCGCGTAGACGCTTGCCGTGCAGTCAGCGATGACCTTGTCGCCGTCTTTCGGGACAAAGGTGCAGTATCTCGCCTGGAAGCTGAACATTGCGGCGCTGACACAGGAGTTCTCATCCTTGAGGGTGAAGTACCAGTGTCCGGAGGAGTAGCGCTTGAATCCGGATATTTCAGCCTCGACGCGGAAATGTCCGAATGCGGAGAGCTGCTGGTCGAGATTCCTGCAGAGCTCCGTTACTGAATAGACATGCTCTTTTTCCTTTCCGGGCTCCGCATCTGCCGCCGAAAGAGACTCTTCGGGCTTTTCCGGGGCAAACACGGCAGCTTTCCTGCGCTTCCTTGGCTGAGCCCTGGCGGGGACTGGTGCCGGAGCGGGGGATGGCGCCTGAGAGGCCCCGGGGCGTATGAAATCCTCCAGGCTGTAGGAAGCCTGCTCATTTTCAATGCTGTATTCCCCGGCGTCCTGTCCGGACGAGTCGACCGGTATTCCAGGATAATCAGCGCTGCTGTAATAGGACATGTCCCGTATCCCCGCTTATTTGTGAACAAGTTAACAAAATTCTTTACTTGCAAGGTGTTTTTCAATATAATGCTGTCGCAATATTAGATCAATAGTCATCAGTTGAGAGATATTGCCCATGCTTAGAATTTGCCAGGAAGCTTACACATTCGACGATGTGCTGCTTGTGCCCGCTCATTCGACTGTTCTTCCCAACACAGCCGATCTCCACACCCGTCTGACCAAGAACATCACCCTTAATATCCCGATGGTTTCCGCTGCGATGGATACCGTAACGGGCTCGCAGATGGCTATTGCCATTGCCCAGGAGGGCGGTCTTGGCTTCATCCACAAGAATATGAGCATCGAGGAGCAGGCTGAGGCGGTCCGCCGCGTAAAGCGCTTCGAGAGCGGAATGGTTGTTGCTCCTACCACCGTAACACCGGACATGACCCTCGCTGATGTTCTTGCCCTTACCATGAAGAACGGCTACGCAGGCTATCCTGTCGTTGATCACGACGGATTCCTGGTAGGCATCATCACCGGGCGCGACACCCGCTTCATCACCGACATGAAGAAGCCTGTCGCCGAGATCATGACTCCGAAGGACAAGCTTGTCACCGCCAAGGAGAACGCCTCCCGTGAGGAGGTCAAGGAGCTTATGCAGAAGCATAAGATCGAGCGAGTCCTCATCGTCGATGACAGTTTCCGCCTTTCAGGAATGATTACCGTAAAGGACTTCCAGAAGGCCGAGAGAAAGCCCAATGCCTGCAAGGATGCCCTGGGACGCCTCCGCGTAGGCGCCGCCATCGGCGCTGGCCCCGGCAATGAGGCAAGGGCTGAGGCTCTTGTGAAGGCAGGTGTTGATGTCCTCCTGATTGACTCCTCGCACGGACACTCACAGGGCGTTCTGGACCGCATTCGCGCCACCAGGGAAAAGTATCCTGATCTCGAGATTGTCGGAGGAAACGTCGCGACCGCAGAGGGCGCGCTGGCTCTCGTAGATGCAGGTGTGAACTGCGTCAAGGTCGGCATCGGCCCCGGCTCTATCTGCACCACCAGAATCGTAACCGGATGCGGCGTTCCTCAGCTTACCGCTGTTGACAATGCAGTTACCGCGCTCAAGGGCACTGACATCACCGTCATCGCCGACGGCGGAATCAGGTTCTCCGGAGACATCACCAAGGCTCTCGCCGCAGGCGCCAACCTCGTCATGGTCGGCTCCATGCTCGCAGGCACCGATGAGGCTCCTGGCGAGATCGAGCTCTACCAGGGACGCTCATTCAAGTCCTACCGCGGAATGGGATCCCTTGGCGCCATGTCGCAGAAGAACGGCTCATCAGACCGCTACTTCCAGTCCGACAACGCCAAGGACAAGCTTGTTCCTGAGGGAATCGAGGGAAGAGTTCCGTACAAGGGAGCCCTCAAGAACATCATCCTCCAGCAGATGGGCGGCCTCCGCTCGGCAATGGGCCTCCTCGGCTGCGCTACCATTGACGATCTGCGCACCAAGGCCCAGTTCGTCAAGATTACCGGCGCCGGCATCAAGGAATCCCATGTCCATGATGTTACCATTACCAAGGAAGCACCGAACTACCGTCTCGGCTGATAGGAGTGACAGATGTCAACCAACGATATTCACAAGCACAAGCTGCTCATCCTCGATTTCGGCTCGCAGGTAACCCAGCTTATCGCGCGCCGCATAAGAGAGATCGGAGTCTACTGCGAGCTCTGGCCGTGGGATGTCACCGAGGAGCAGATCAAGGAGTTCCATCCTGACGGAATAATCCTGTCGGGAAGCCCGGAGTCCGTTACCGAGCCCGGCTCCCCGAGGGCTCCCGAGTATGTCTTCAGGGCAGGCGTTCCTGTCCTTGGCATCTGCTACGGCATGCAGACCATGGCTCAGCAGCTCGGAGGAGAGGTTCTCGGATCAAAGCGCCGCGAGTACGGCTATGCCTCGCTCACGGTAACCGGGGAGTCTGAGCTTTTCGGCAGCCTCTGCGACAACGTTTCCAAGGACGGCAAGAGGACTCTTGACGTCTGGATGAGCCACGGCGACCGTGTCACCAGGGCTCCTGACGGATTCAGGGTAACCGCCATGACCGACAGCTGCCCTATAGCCGCCATCGTCAATGACGAGAAGCAGTTCTACGGCGTGCAGTTCCATCCTGAGGTTACCCATACCAAGCAGGGAACAGGCATCTTCGAGAACTTCATCAGGAAGATCTGCGGCCTTGAGACCATGTGGAACTCCGCCTCAATCATTGAGGACGCCATCGTCAAGATCCGCGAGAAGGTCGGCTCCGAGAAGGTGATTCTCGGCATGTCGGGCGGCGTTGACTCGTCTGTTGTCGCAGTGCTCCTGCACCGCGCCATCGGCGATCAGCTGACCTGCGTGTTCGTTGACAACGGGCTCCTCCGCCTTGACGAGGGCCGCAAGGTCATGGACACCTTCAGCGGCAAGTTCGGGCTCAACATCGTCTATGCCAACGCTGAGGACCGCTTCCTCACCGCGCTGCAGGGCGTAAGCGATCCTGAGCAGAAGAGGAAGATCATCGGCAAGACCTTCATCGACGTGTTCGCCGACGAGGCCAAGAAGCTTACCGGCGTCAAGTTCCTTGCCCAGGGCACCATTTATCCTGATGTCATCGAGTCTGCCGCCTCAAAGACCGGCAAGGCCCATGTCATCAAGTCGCACCACAACGTAGGCGGCCTGCCGAAGGATCTCAACTTCTCCCTCATCGAGCCCCTCAGGGAGCTCTTCAAGGACGAGGTCAGAAAGGTCGGCCTTGAGCTCGGCCTTCCTCCTGAGATTGTCTTCAGGCACCCATTCCCGGGTCCCGGCCTCGGAGTAAGAGTCCTCGGAGAGGTTAAGAAGGAGTATTGCGATCTGCTCCGCAGGGCGGACGCCATCTTCCTCGAGGAGCTCCGCAAGGCGGGCTGGTATGACAAGGTCAGCCAGGCGTTTGCCGTATTCCTCCCTGTCAAGTCGGTAGGAGTCCAGGGCGATGGCAGAAAGTACCAGTACGTCGTTGCTCTCCGCGCCGTTGAGACCATTGACTTCATGACCGCTCACTGGGCGCATCTCCCATATGAGCTGCTCGGACGCGTATCGAACCGCATCATCAATGAGATTGACGGAATCAGCAGGGTAGTCTACGACGTCTCCGGCAAGCCGCCCGCAACCATAGAGTGGGAATAAAGAGGAGTGAGCTGAGCCTGCCATCCCGAATCAGGAGACAGCCTCAGCATCTCCTGCACAGCAGCCATTCTCCGGCCGGTGAGGCAGAGGATGGCTGTTTTGTTTTTTAAAACGGATTTGGCGCAGATAATCCTGGAAACAAGGGTAAAGTTCCCTGTTTCGCATGATCATAAACATGAAACACGCAATTACCCGGAAAAATGAATGAGGCTTCTTAGAATAACAGCAGATGGACTCCCGCTCTTTAGCGGGAAGGCGGATCTCACCTTTTATGCAAGGGAGCGCGTATCTGAGAATGACAGGTTCAGGCTGCAGAAATTGTTCTCAAATGTCTGGGCGAATCCTGTAAGCCTGCTTATAGGAATCAATGCGTCAGGCAAAACATCCGTTTTGAAGCTCATTCTTCTGGCTCTGGGAATTCTCAGGCATGAGCACATCAATTGCCTGGAAACCAGGGATATCCTCGGATCCTGCGGGCAGGTGCGCATCAATACCTGGTTCTATGGAGAGGCTTCCCGGGAGATATGCCGGCTTGAAACCTGCATTGAGCCCCAGGAGGAGATTTCAGGGAAAGTCAGGTACATCATAAGGGAGGAGAAACTCTGGATCAAGCCGGCATCTCAGGCTGGTTCAGGGAAAAAGCTTCCGGACTTTGACGGAGTGCCTCCGGCTGATGTCCGTGACAGCGGTCAGGCCTTTCTTGCTGATGACGTCAGCATCATGATTGCATGGAACAGAAAAACAGGAGAATGCATCCAGACGGCATCAGTTATTGGAACATCTGATACTGATTTATCGCATTTCCCATCAGATGTACCGCAGGCTTCTGCCGCTTTTCTGGATCCGTCTATTGAGTACCTGAGGCAGGAGGTTGAGGGCTGCGGCAGATGCATTCGGCTTAAGTTTCATGGCCGGAATGAAATAATCCTGAATAATCCATCTGAGCTCGGCAGCTTCCTGTCCTCAGGTACCATAAGGGGAATGATCCTTTTTTCGATGGCGCACAGGATTTTAAGCACAGGTGGGTGCATGGCTGTCGATGACCTTGAGAGAAGCCTCAATGCCGAGGTCGCAAAGACACTTGTCAGGTTATTTGAGGATGGAAGGATCAACAGAAAAGGCGGCACGCTGATCTTCTCAGCCCACAGCCCGGAAATGCTTGATGAGTTTGACCGCAGGGACTGAATCTTTGTTGCGAGGAACCACAACGGGATTTCCGCTGACTGTCTCTGCAATTTTCCCTGCAGCGGGGACATCATAAAAAGCGAGGCATACAGGAGCAGCTTCTTTGGAGGCACTGCACCTTCCTATGAGTCATATCTGCAGCTGCGGAAAAGCCTCTGCATGCGTTAAGGCAGAAGGGATGAGCCTGCGCGCTGAGTTTCAGCATGGCAGCAGTTTAGGTGATTTCGTAAGGGAAATCCGGAATGATGCTGAACTCTAAAGAACTTTCCTTAAGGCATTTTGCTGCCTGCAGAACCTTTCCTGCCTTTGAGAGAGAGGAAGCTGCTTCCTGTTCTGCTTTGTAAATGAGTACCGGTTTCTGCGAGGAGAGCAGTTTCCTGGCCTGCAGGTAATTTACATGGCATATCGCACTGATGAGTTTGATATGTTCCATTGTTTCTGTATTGCCGGGATTGAGGTAAATCTTGTAATCTGTCATGTCCTCATCCAGAGGCTGGGACAGTGAGGTTGCAAATCCCCATCCGCAGTTCGGACACTCCAGGCATATTGTCTGAGCAGTGCTGCGGTCTGCAATTTCATGTCCGCATTTCTCGCATTTCATGATCCTGCTGCCTTCCTGGATTGTATTTTTTTGTCTGCCTGTCTTCGAATCTGGAAGCAATATGCCGTTTGCCTTGTGGTACCAGCAGGGCTGCCACCATAGACAATCTGGAGTCATTGGTCCTTGACGTGCTGTATTCCGTGCTTCGGCAATGTGTCTCCGGCATGTCCTTTCCGTTTGTATTAAGATCAGGGCGATTTTACATATTCTTTAAGGAATGCACATGGAAGACAACACTGAAGCGCAGGCAGGGAAAGGCTCTGCAATAGTCTCAATCTACCGCAAGGTTCCTCTTATACTCCAGATCTGCATCGGCCTGCTGCTTGGCATAGTTCTGGCGCTTGTCATCCCAGGTGATCAGGTCATCGTGCCGCTGTTCGGCCAGATGTTCATCGGAGCCCTCAAGGGAATTGCCCCGATACTGGTCTTTGTCCTTATCTCATCCTCGATTGCGAGGCGCGCAAAGGGGCAGCAGACCAATATCAGGCCGATCCTGATTCTTTACGTAATTGACATGCTGCTTGCCGCAGCGCTTGCCTTCGCCATGTCGCTCATTTTCCCGAGCACCTTTCCGGATCTCGGCGCGCATGCGGCTGAGGGCGCGGCTCCTAAGTCGATAAGCCAGGTGCTGGTCTCCTTCATCACAAGCGCAGTCGACAATCCTATTCATGCTTTGGCCAATGCGAACTACATCTCCATTCTCTTCTGGAGCGTCCTTGCCGGAGTAATGTTCGGCGCTGCAGGGCATGAGACCAAAATCGTGCTGCAGGATCTTGCGGACTGCGTCAGCGGCATTGTGAGGATAATCATCAGGTTCGCTCCTCTCGGCGTAATGGGTCTCGTGTTCAGCGCCTGCACCAAGGACGGAGGCTTCGGCAACCTGCTGAACTATGTTCATGTCCTTGTCGTACTCGTTGCGACAATGCTTCTTGTTGCATTCGTGGTCAATGCTGTCCTTGTTGCGTTTGTTACGAGGAAGAATCCCTATCCGCTCATTTGGACCTGCATCACCGAGAGCGGACTTACCGCCTTCTTCACCAGATCGTCTGCCGCCAATGTCCCGGTGAACATGGAGCTCTGCAATAAACTGAAGCTTCCTGAGTCAACCTACTCGATCTCGATTCCTCTCGGATGCACCATCAACATGGCAGGCGCCGCTGTTACCATTATTGTCATGACCATGGCAGCCGTAGCCACGAAGGGAATCCAGATTGATCTGTTCTCCGGATTCGTTGTCTGCGTCGTTTCTGTCCTCGCTGCCTGCGGCACAAGCGGCGTCGCCGGCGGCTCGCTGATGCTCATTCCTCTTGCCTGCTCCATTTTCGGCATCGACAATGACACTGCTATGGCGGTCGTCGGAATCGGCTTCATTATCGGCGTTCTCCAGGACTCCTCCGAGACTGCGCTCAACAGCTCGACCGACGTTCTTCTTACCGCTGCAGCCTGCGAGAGGCAGAAGAGGCTCGAGCAGGAAAAGGCTAAGTAGGGCATAAGTTTCTGTCATGGCAGGCCGCGTTATCAAGCGGCCTGTATCAGAAAAAACTGCTTGACTTGCGGAAATACTGATATAGAATGAAATTTGTGCGTTTGTAAGTAATCGTACAAAACTATGGGTGTGATCTTGGATTCGACAGGAAGCACGAAACCCTAGGAGCATGTAGAGTGGCTGTAAACTCTTTAAAAAGCAGCAAAAAAATAGTCGCAAACGACGAAACTTACGCTGTAGCAGCTTAAAAACCTGCCCAGCCGTTGCAGCAGCTTAAAAACCTGCAGGCAACCTTCCCGTCTCATTCTGTCTGTGGCTTGGGGCAATGGGAAGCGGATCCCACAGAATCGCGCGGAACCTCCGTCTGAAGGGGAAACGTTAAATCCTAACCAGACTGGTTTCATAACTGCGTGTCGGTTCGCGGGTGTGAGACGAGATTAAGAATCGACTAAACATGTAGTGCCGAAGGCGTAGGTTTTTTGGACGCGGGTTCGAATCCCGCCACATCCACCAATCCCGCGAAGCCCCTCTCGTGAGGGGCTTTCTCATTTTTACGGCTCTTTAGATTACGGACTTTTCCTCAAAATTTCCCATCATAAGCGATGTCCTGCAGTCAAAACACAAAAAAATAATCTCTTTGGCTTACAATACATGTGAACTTTAATAATAAATAATGTAAAGCTTGGGGTATTGCCAATGGAAAGGGAACAATTCAAATCCAGACTCGGATTCCTTCTTGCCGCGGCTGGGTGTTCCATCGGACTCGGGAACTTCTGGCGCTTTCCGTATATTACTGGCGTCAACGGCGGAAGCGCATTTGTTCTGATGTATCTCGCCTGCCTGGTTCTCATGGGAGTGCCTGTCGTCCTCATCGAGCTTGCCGTCGGCAGGTCTTCAAGGCGCAGCATAGCAATGGCTTTTGACGTTCTTGAGACCAAGGGCACGAAATGGCACTGGTTCAAGCCCTTCCCGATCCTCGGCAACTATCTCCTGATGTCATTCTATGTTGTCATAACCGGCTGGCTCCTCTACTATTTCTGCCTTTTCCTCACCGGCGCATCAACTCTCACCGAAAACGCCGACTCCTCGGTGATTTTCACCTCGCTCCTTGGCAGCCCTCACATAATGGAGACCGCCACCGTGGCAGTCATACTTACTGCCTGCTTTGTCTGCGGGCTTGGAGTCGTGAAGGGTGTTGAGCGGATAACGAAGCCCCTCATGATCCTCCTCTTCTTCATGCTGGTCGGGCTTGCTGTATATGCAATGTTCCTTCCGGGGGCAGGCGAGGGCCTTTCCTATTACCTGAGGCCGGATTTCGGGAGGCTCCTCGGCACTGACGGCGGTAAGGGCAGCTTCTGGAGCTCGCTCTATGATGCTCTCGGACAGGCGTTCTTCACCCTCAGCATCGGTATCGGCTCAATCGGCATTTTCGGCAGCTATATTGCGAAGGATCGCTCGCTCGTTAATGAGTCGCTTCTCATTACCTGCCTCGACACCTTTGTCGCGTTCACCGCAGGGCTTATCATCTTCCCGATCTGCTTCAGCTATGACGTTCCTGCCGCAAGCGGCCCGAATCTCATTTTTGTCGCGCTGACCAAGATCTTCACCGTCATGCCGGCCGGCGAGATTGTCGGCACGGTATTCTTCCTCCTGATGTTCCTTGCCGCTCTCACCACGGTCATCGCTGTAATCGAGAACATCATTGCGATGCTGCAGGAGCTTTTGGGGCTCAACAGGAAGAAGTCTGCGGTCATCAACTTCTTCATCATCGCGCTTCTCTCACTGCCTGTAATCCTGGGCTTCAATGTCTGGAGCTTCATTCAGATCGGAGGCAACCAGATCCTCGATATCCTGGATTTCCTCGTAAGCAACAACATCATTCCTATAGGCGCCCTTGTATACATTCTCTTCGTCATCTCGAAGAGCGGCATGGGCTGGGGCAGGTTCAGCGAGGAGGTCAACACCGGATCCGGAATAAGGATGCCTGGATGGCTCAGGTACTATTTCACCATCGTGCTTCCCCTGATAATGCTGGTGATCCTCGTCATGGGCTATGTCCAGAAGTTTTCCTGATTGGCTGTAACACATAAGCCAGATATCTGAACCGGGGAGGATCTCCCCGGTATTTTCCATGAAAAAAATTACTGAAGCTTTTTCAATTCTGCTGCTCGGATGCGTGGCATCAGGCTGCGCGTCTTTTGGCGGATCATATGAGGCCGGGGCTGCGGCTCCTGCAGTCGGTGCAGAGAGTCTTTTAATCCAGGCAGACCGCTACTCTGTCGGAAAGCCGGCCGAGAGGGATTATTCCAGGGCGCTTGAGCTCTACGAGCAGGCCGCGGCAAAAGGCTCGGCTGACGGCATGGTGAATGCCGCAGTGATGTACGAGAACGGCACCGGCATTCCGAAGAATCCGGCAAAGGCGCTTGATCTGTTCCGGAAGGCAGCCGCAAAGGGATCGCCTGCCGGGATGTTCGGGCTCGGCAACATGTACTTCAACGGCACCGGCACCGCGAGGAACAGGCAGATCGCCGAGATGTGGTGGAGGAAGGCCGACGCTGCCGGCTCGGCGCCTGCCGCGTTCAACCTCGCAAGGCTTGCCGAGCAGAGCGGGCTAGGCGCCGCAGAGGCAATGAAGCTTTACGCCAAGGCCGCCTACCGCGGGAGCGCCGAGGCAGCGAACGTCCTGGGAGCCAGGTACAAGAACGGCAACGGCGTGAAGCAGGATTTCGGCAATGCCTACTACTGGTTCTACAAGGCCGCTGAGGCGGGCAGCGCCAAGGCGGCCTACAACCTTGCTCTCCTCTATATAAAGGGAGACGGGGTGTCACTGGATTTCGGGCAGGCGGTAAAGTGGCTGAAGACTGCCTCGGATGAGGGCTATGTGCCGGCCATCGTTGATCTTGCCGTAATGTACTACAGCGGCTCAGGCGTCATTACCGACAGGAAAAAGAGCGTTGAGCTCTTCAGGGAGGCTGCCTCTGACGGAAACCCTGTAGCGCTGTTCTACCTGGGGCTTGCCTGCCACAGGGGAGAGAGCGGGGCGTGCAGGGACAGGAAGTCTGCGGAGAAGTATCTCGAGAAGTCCGCAAGCCTCGGCTATGTGCCGGCGCAGTACGTTCTTGCCGGCATTTATGAGAAGGAGGGCGGCGCAAGGCTGCCTCAGGCGCTTACGCTGTATAAACGAGCCGCTGGCAAGGGTTACGCCAAGGCAGTCAACAATCTCTCTCTCATGTATGCCACGGGCAGGGGAACAGCCAGGGATGAGCGTCAGGCGTTCGCGCTAATGAGACGCTGCGCCGAGGAGGGTAACGCAGTCTGCCAGCACAACCTTGCCGAGTACTACCTCCAGGGAACCGGCACCGAGCGAGATGCCGCGGCGGCCTATGCGTGGGCGTCACTCGCTAGCACCGGGCGGCCCGAGAGCTCCGCTCTGAAGCGCCAGGCTGAGTCTGAACTGAGTGCGGGCAGCACGGGAAGGGCCCGCCAGCTCTCAGTGCAGCTCATCCGCAGGTATCATTCAAGGTAGCGCCCGCTTTCATTGGTGATCAGTTCATTTTCCTGGCGATTTTTCCATGCTCCGGGAGTATAATCAGCGCCGGAGCGCCGGAGGAGACTGCGGTTAGTTTCGCCGTTTCCCAAGCACGCGGCAGATGCCGTTGATTTGTCATCGACAGACAAAGCTCCCTTCCCTGAAAAAGGAAGCGGTGCGCGGAAGCGCAGATTTAATGCACGCGGCATTTGGTATGTGCCGCCACTGTTAAAGGATTTAAAATGCCGGTTATTACTCTTCCTGACGGAAGTCAGCGTAATTACGATCATGTCGTAACTGTTATGGATGTTGCCAGGGATATCGGCCCTGGTCTCGCAAAGGCCTGCATTGCAGGAAAGGTCAACGGAAAGCTGTGCGATGCCTGCGATCCGATCGAGAGCGACGCAACCCTATCCATCATCACTTCAAAGGACAAGGAAGGCGTTGAGATTATCCGCCACTCCTGCGCGCACCTGCTCGGCCATGCCCTCAAGGAGCTTTATCCTGAGGCCAAGATGGCAATCGGCCCGGTTATCGACAACGGCTTCTACTACGATGTCGACATCGATCACGCCCTCTCGGACGAGGAGCTGCAGAAGCTTGAGGAGCGCATGCATGAGCTCGCTGCCAAGGAGTACGACGTCGTAAAGGAGAAGGTTACCTGGCAGCAGGCCTACGATGTCTTCAAGGCAAGAAACGAGCCTTACAAGATGAAGATCCTTGAGGAGAACATCAGCAAGGATGATCATCCCGGCCTTTATCACCACCTCGAGTACATCGACATGTGCCGCGGCCCTCATGTGCCCAACATGAGGTTCTGCAAGCATTTCAAGCTTACCAAGACCTCCGGCGCGTACTGGCGCGGCAATTCCAAGAACAAGATGCTCCAGCGCATCTACGGAACCGCATGGCCTGACAAGAAGCAGCTTGACGAGTACCTCAACATGCTCGCCGAGGCCGCAAAGCGCGACCACAGAAAGCTCGGAAAGCAGCTTGATCTCTTCCACATCCAGGAAGAGGCTCCGGGAATGGTATTCTGGCACAATGACGGCTGGACCATCTACCGCGGCCTGCAGGACTTCGTCCGCACCAAGCTTCAGCAGTACGGCTATATCGAGGTTCATACCCCGCAGATCATGGACAGGGTCCTCTGGGAGAAGTCCGGACACTGGGCAAAGTACCATGACAACATGTTCACCACCAAGTCCGAGAACCGCGAGTACGCCATCAAGCCGATGAACTGCCCGGGCCACATTCAGATTTTCAACCAGAAGCTCCGCAGCTACCGCGATCTCCCGATCCGCATGGCTGAGTTCGGCAACTGCCTTAGGAATGAGCCGTCCGGATCGCTTCACGGACTGATGAGAGTCCGCGGCTTCACTCAGGATGACGCGCATCTTTTCGTAAGGGAAGATCAGATCATGAGCGAGGTCTCCGGCTGCATCAAGATGGTCTTCGATATCTACAAGACCTTCGGATTCAACCGCGTTGACATCAAGCTCTCCCTGAGGCCTGAGAAGCGCATCGGCGACGATGCCATGTGGGACAGGGCAGAGAAGGATCTGGCAGACGCACTCAAGGAAAACGGACTCTCCTACGAGCTTCAGCCGGGCGAGGGCGCATTCTACGGCCCGAAGATTGAGTTCACCCTCTACGACTCACTCGGACGCGCGTGGCAGTGCGGCACCGTTCAGCTCGACTTCGCTCTGCCCGGACGCCTCGATGCCTCCTATATCGCCGAGGACGGCAGCAAGAAGGTTCCTGTCATGATTCACCGCGCAGTGCTCGGCTCTCTTGAGCGCTTCATCGGCATCCTGACCGAGAACTTCGCCGGCTACTTCCCGGTATGGCTCGCTCCTGTCCAGGTTGAGGTCATGAACATCACCGATCATCAGATCGATTATGTCAATAAAGTAGTGTCTGTTCTCCGTTCTCATGGCATAAGAGTTAAAAGTGACTTGAGAAATGAGAAAATAGGCTTTAAAATCCGCGAACACACTTTGCTGAGGGTTCCTTTCCTCGTCGTCTGCGGCGACAAGGAGATGGAGTCCGGTGAGGTGGCTGTGAGAACCAGAAGGGGCGCAGACCTCGGCAAGATGAAGATTGAAGACTTCGCAGCCAAGGTATGCGATCTTATGAATTCACGCAGCCTGGAAGAAATCTGATTTGGAGGGCATGCCCATATTTACGGTAAAGAGACAGGTTCCTGGTTCTAAAAACAGGATCCGTGTGAATGGTGATATTCGCTGCAGGCTGGTGCGTCTTATCGGCTCTGACGGCGAGATGGTAGGTGATGTTACCCCGGCGGCAGCGCTGGCCAGAGCAAGTGCTGAAGGACTTGATGTCGTAGAGATCAGCCCCAATGCAGAGCCGCCTGTATGCCGCATCATGGACTTCGGAAAGTTTCTTTACGAAAAGAGCAAGGCTGCCAAAGAACAGAAGAAAAAGCAGAAGCAGGTTCAGATCAAGGAAATCAAGTTCAGGCCTGCTACTGACGTAGGGGATTATCAGGTTAAACTGCGCAACCTGATACGTTTCCTGGAAGACGGCAACAAAGTTAAGGTAACACTTAAGTTCCGTGGCCGTGAAATGGCACATCAGGACATCGGACTTGACGTGCTTCACCGTGTGGAGACTGATCTCGCGGATTATGCCGTTGTAGAGCAGCAGTCCAAGGTTGAAGGACGCCAGGCGATGATGGTCTTTGCGCCTAAGAAGAAGTAAGTGGCTGGCAGGCTCCTAAGCAGTCTCTGACTCGCCTGCCTCTGTTATTAATGCGAAGTTAAGGTAATAAAATGCCTAAGATCAAGAACGACAAGGGTGCCTGGAAGCGGTTCAAGAAGACCGCCAACGGCTTTAAGCGTAAGAGCTGCAACAAGTCTCACATCCTGACCAAGAAGACTACCAAGCGTAAGCGTCATCTTCGCGCGATGACTACTGTCCACAAGACAGATCTTCATCGTGTTCTCAGCATGCTGCCTAATCTTTAATTGACGGAGGAGTAAAAAATGCCTAGAGTTAAACGTGGTGTGATTGCTCATGCCCGCCATCACAAGATCCTTAAGGCGGCCAAGGGCTACTATGGTGCACGTTCCCGCGTCTATCGCGTAGCAGTGCAGGCTGTAACTGCAGCCGGCCAGTATGCATATATCGGCCGCAAGCAGAAGAAGCGTGATTTCCGCAAGCTGTGGATTGTCCGCATCAATGCTGCCGCACGCCTGAACGGTCTTTCCTACAGCCGTTTCATCAACGGACTGCACAAGGCCCAGATCGAGATCGATCGCAAGATCCTTTCCGATATCGCGATTCAGGACAAGGTTACTTTCACCAAGCTCGTTGAGAAGGCAAAGGAAGCTCTTGCTGCCTGATCCTTTGATTAAGCTGTAACGTCATATGGGGAGGCGGAGAAGTCCACCTCCCTTTTTTTTCGGAGTTCAGATGCCGTCAGTACAATGTCACTTGTACAGCTCCTGCTGTATGGCGACAATTAGGCGCGCAGCCTGGCTTTTCTCTTTTCTTCTCATTCTCTTCTCAGTGCTGTTTTCCCTTAATGCCTACGCCATTCCCGGAACTGTGAGCGTTAAGGAAAGACAGCTCGATTTCGTGGCCGAGCAGTCGGTTGAGCACGTTGCCGTCACGGAGGATTACACCTGGCCGTGGGAGGTTGCCGGGCGGACCGACTGGAAGCTCATAGAGCGGGCCGCTCCTTCCTTCGGCTTTTCCTCCAAGTACCACTGGTTCAGGATGAGGATCAGGAATGACAGCCCTGATTTCTCGCATATCGTGGCGTCTGTGGACAACACGGCGCTTGACCGCGTGAATTTCTTTGCGGTTGACCCCCGGAACAACTCGCTTCTCCTTGCCAGATATATGGGCAGCGGCATGCAGAATGACTCCGGCATCAGCGGCTGGGACTTCATGCTTCCTCTCTACCTTACTGACGGCCAGATGATAGATCTCTACATCCAGGTACAGAGCCGCTATCCGATTTGGGTTCCAGTGTCTCTCAGGACGGGTGATGAGTACTCATCAGAGGAAACTATTCTCAAGCTGGTTGTCGGCTTTATCTCAGGCGGCATACTCCTGATATTCTTCTACTTCCTGTTCATGTCGCTTCTTGTCAGGGAAAAGCAGTTCTTTTTCTACGGCATCTTCATGATGTCCATACTGCTCATGTTCCTGGCAGCCTACGGCTATACGTTTGCACTGTCTCCCCTTATCAAGGCAACATCCTTCGGCAATGTCTACTGCCTCCTGAGGATGATCATGTTTGCCGCGATGTATTTCGCGGGATCATTCCTTTTTGTCCAGCCCTTCGGCAAGCGCATAGTTGCGATATGCAGGTGGTACGCCGCTGTCACGCTCGTCCTTGCGTTCGTGTTCCTGCTGCTGCCGGCCAGGTTTTCCTATTACGGCTCAATAATTTTCCTTGCCGTGTCTCTGCCCCTGACCATGCTGGTGGTCAATATCTCGTGGCAGAGGCAGCAGTTCGTCCACAAGCTCTTTTCGCTTTTCGTGATTCTTGAGACCGCAATATGCCTTTTTTTCCTGCTCAGGATGAGCGGATTGGTTCATCTGAACTACACTGACAATCTTTTTGATCTTAACCTGGTGTTCCTGATGTCCATTGTCTCGGTAGGGCTGGTCTCGAAGACCTATTATGACAAGAAGAGCAGGATACAGGCAACCAAGCGCACGGAGGCGGACCGCGCGCGCCTCAAGGGAATGTTCCAGAACTCAGACGAGGGCATGTTCGTAACCTCGTTCGACGGCCGGCTCCTCAATGCCAATCCTGCGTTCTATTCGATTCTGGGCTTCAGGGACAGAAGCCACTTCAATGAGAAGACCGGCGGCCTCGTGAACTCGCTCTATGTAGATCAGCGCCTCCGCGACTCGCTCATTGCCATGCTTCTGTCATCATCAGGTGAGGTGAAGAGACAGATAGAGGTCTACAAGAGCGACAGCAGCAGGTCATTCATGCTCCTTACGCTCCGGCTCAGGACACAGCAGCTGCCGAACGGCAAGTCGATGCAGGTATGTAACGGCGTGATCTATGATGTCAGCCCGCAGCGCGCCAACGAAAGCAAGATAAAGCATGTCTCGTCGCATGATCCCCTGACCGGCGCGCACAACCGCGTATTCTTCACGAGGAGAGTCAGCGAGGTTCTCTCTGACTATGTCCATCATTCCTCGGATCAGGCCCAGAGCTGGATCTGCTTCATCGATCTTGACCATTTCAAGATCATCAACAGCGCCGGCGGCTTCGAGACCGGCGACAGGTTCCTGGTGCTTATCGCAAAGCTGCTGCTTGAGGGCGGCATCGCGCACGACCGGTTCGGCAGGCTGGGCGGAGATGAGTTCGGCGTGATTGTGAGCGGCGTATACCTTGACGATGTCGTTGCCATGGCCGAGCACTGGCGTCAGCTTATCGCCGGGGCAACCGTAGAGACTTCAGGAAATTCCTACACGCTGTCCGCAAGCATCGGCCTGTGCCCGTTTGACGCGGTGCTGAACTCCGGGGATGACAGGAAGGCATCGCTTCTTCTCTCGATCTCTGAGTCGGCCTGCGCGATGGCCAAGCGCCTAGGGCGCAACAGGATTTTCTGCTACACGGCGCTCAGCAGCGAGCTCAAGGCCTATCAGGACTCCGTCTACATGGTCTCCCGTGTCTATGAGGCCATCAACCATCACAGGTTTGCCCTCGTCAGGCAGCAGATCTACCGTCTCGGTGAGAAAAATGACCGGGTAAGGTTTGAGGTGTTCGTCCGCATGCTCGATCACAGCAACCATCCGGTAAATGCGGGCAAATTCCTCAATACCGCAGTTGAGTTCGGCCTTATGGTCCAGATCGACGGCTTTGTCATTGACATGCTGCTTGACTACTGCGAGTCGCACCCAGAGCGGTTTGAGAACGTGGACTGCATATTCATCAACCTCTCGCAGAACTCCATTCTCTCGCAGCACATGCTCCTGAAGCTCAAGACCAGGCTGAAGTACACCTCATTCCCTCTCTCGAAGCTCTGCTTTGAGATAGACAACAATATCATCCAGCGTAGGTTTGATGACGCAAAGGAGTTCTTCATCATGCTGCGCTCTTTTGGCTGCAGGCTGGTAATCGATCACTTTGACGGCAATTTCTCGACGTTCATGCTCAACGGTACAGACGGCGTGCGCTTTGACTTCGCGAAAATCAACCTGATGATGCTACTGAGCCTCTACTCATCGGCGAACTCGATGTCGTCCCTGGTGAAGGTTGACGTTGACACCGTGCGCTCGGACGGGGTTGAGGTCATCGGCATACATGCCGACACGGACGAGTCCGTCAGGCTCTCGAGAATCCTGAACCTCAGGTCTGTCGAAGGAAGCACCCTGTCTCCTGTGGAGCCGCTCGACGCTCCCTTCCGCCTCCTCGATCTCTCCGGCAGCAGCCAGGCAGAGAGGGATTACCGCTCAGAGGCCAATTTCACCGAATGAACGGCGGATACAGCGGGACGCTTTTCAAGTTTGGCGCCCTGTGTGATAAAATTCAGGGCTGATAGTAAGCATTCGGGATGTCTTTCTGCAAAGCCTGCCTTGGGCATTTACATTTCAGTCTGATTTTTCGAATGAATGTCTGTAGCATGTCCGGCGGTATGTCCGGCCGGGGTTTTTAGTTTAGAGAGAACATAAATGGAAGAGTTGGAGCAGACAGCTGCTCAGGCTGTTGATGAAATCGGCAAGGCGGTCGATCAGACTACCCTTGATGCTGTCAGGGTAAAGTATCTGGGGAAAAAGGGCTTTTTCACCGAGCAGATGAAATCCCTCGGAAAGCTTCCTCCTGAGGAGAAGCGTGAGGCCGGCGCGAAGATCAACGGAGCCAAGCAGAAGGTTCTCGAGGCTCTCAATGCCAGGCGTCAGGCTCTCCAGGACGAGGAGCTGAACAGAAAGCTCATCAGCGAGACCATTGACGTAACGCTTCCCGGCAGGATCATCGGGCAGGGCACGTTCCATCCGGTCACCAGGGTAATCCACCGGATCCGCGAGATATTCGGCAGCCTCGGCTTCACCGTTGAGAAGGGGCCGGAGATTGAGGATGCGTACCATAACTTTGACGCGCTCAACATCCAGCCGAACCATCCTGCACGCAGTGAGCATGACACCTTCTACTTCAACCCGAACATCCTGCTCCGCACCCAGACCTCAGGAGTTCAGATCAGGGTAATGGAGAAGAAGAAGCCTCCTATCCGCATGATTTCCCCGGGCCGCGTATACCGTCCTGACTTCGACATGACCCACTCGCCGATGTTCCATCAGGTCGAGGGCATGCTCATAGACGAGAACATCAGCTTCACCGATCTCAAGGGCATCCTGAACGAGTTCCTCCTCAACTTCTTCGAGGAGCAGCTTGAGGTAAGGTTCCGTCCCTCGTTCTTCCCGTTCACGGAGCCCTCTGCCGAGGTTGACGTGAAGCGCCGCGACGGCCAGTGGCTTGAGGTTCTGGGCTGCGGCATGGTCAACCCCATCGTCCTCAGGAACGCCGGCATTGATCCGGACAAGTATTCAGGATTCGCCTTCGGTCTTGGAGTCGAGCGTTTTGCGATGCTTCGCTACAACGTCAACGACCTCAGGCTCTTCTTCGAAAACGATCTGCGTTTCCTTTCCCAGTTCTAGAGTGATGGTGGCATAGAAAAATGATAATTTCAAAGAATTGGCTCGATGAGCTGGTAGAAACCGGACTGACAACCGAGCAGACCTGCGACTATCTGACCATGGCCGGCCTTGAGGTTGACACTGCAAGCCCTGTATGCGGCGACATCTCGAAAGTGGTAATCGGCAAGGTAGTCGAATGCCATGATCACCCGAATTCCGACCATCTGCACATCACCAAGGTTGATATCGGCGCAGACGCGCTCCTTGACATCGTCTGCGGCGCGCCGAACTGCAGGGCAGGCCTCAAGGTCTGCGTAGCGCTGGTCGGCGCCGAGCTCCCCGGCGGCGTGAAGATTAAGCCCGCGAAGCTCCGCGGCGTTGACTCCAACGGAATGCTCTGCTCCTATGAGGAGCTCGGAGTGAACATCGAGGAGAAGGGCATTGCCGAGCTCCCTGAGGACGCGCCTCTCGGAAAGGACGTCAAGGAGTACTTCGGCTGGAATGACACCTCGATTGACATCGATCTGACCGCAAACCGCGCAGACTGCCTCTCGATGCTCGGCATTGCCCGCGAAATGGCCGTCCTGACCCACAAGGAGTTCAAAAACCCTGAGACCGCGCCTGTCGCTCCCACGATCAGCGATGAGGTAAAGGTTGCGGTTGACGCACCGGCAGCCTGCCCGAGATATGTCTCGAGGGTTATGAAGGGTCTCAACCTCTCCGCCGCAACTCCTCTCTGGATGAAGGAGAAGCTCAGAAAGTGCGGCATCAGATCAATCGATCCTATTGTTGACGTAACCAACTACGTGATGCTTGAGCTCGGGCAGCCGATGCATGCCTATGATCTTTCGAGGATCAAGGGCCAGATGCGCGTCCGCCTGGCAAAGGACGGCGAGAAGGCTGTCCTCCTCTCAGGCAATGAGGCAGTCCTCAGGAATGACACGCTCGTCATCGCCGATGACGAGAAGGTAATGTGCCTCGCCGGCATCTTCGGCTGCCGTGACGCCGGCGTCCAGCCTGACACTTCAGACGTTCTGCTTGAGGCTGCCTTCTTCGCTCCTGACGCAATCAAGGAGCGCGCAAGAAGCTACGGCCTTGCCACAGACGCCTCCCACCGCTTTGAGCGCGGAGTTGACTTCAGTCTTCCGGCAAAGGCCATGGAGAGGGCAACCGGACTTCTTCTTGCAATCTGCGGCGGCTCCGCAGGCCCTGTATGCGAGACTCTGAACGCAGACTCCCTGCCGAAGCCTTCCCCGATTGTGCTCCGTCCCAATATCCTGACGAGGACTGTCGGAGTCAGCTTCACCGACGAGCAGGTTCTCACCATCCTGAACTCCCTCGGCATAAAGACTGAGAAGAAGGACGGGAACTATGTATCCGTTTCTCCTTCTTGGCGCTACGACATCAATGACGAGGCTGATCTCACAGAGGAGGTCGCAAGGATTTACGGATACTCCAACATCCCGAACTGCCCTCCGACCGCAAGGCTCCTTGCCGAGAGGACTACCGCAGAGCTCATCGACGCTGACAGGGTAAAGTCAGTCCTGGTCGATCGCGGCTACCATGAGGTCGTAACCTACAGCTTCGTCGAGCCGAAGAAGATGGCGGTTCTGTTCCCGGACATCAAGCCGATTATCGTTCCGAAGCCCATCTCCGCCGAGATGTCGGCCATGAGGGTTTCCGTCATACCGGGACTCCTTGAGGCGGTCGGCACCAACAACAAGCGCGGGCAGAACAGGGTCAGAATCTTTGAGAGCGGCCAGCGCTTCATCCTGGACAAGGATGCCGAGAACGGCATTTCCCAGGTCGAGATGCTCGCCGGCGTGATCTCCGGGCCTGTCTCAGAGAAGAACTGGGGCATTCCGGAGCGCGAGTCGGACTTCTACGATATAAAGGGAGATGTCGAGGCTCTGATTGAGTCCACCGGCTACGGCGCATCCTATGAGTTCAGGGCAGCCAAGTGCTCCGCCTACCATCCTGGGATCTGCGCCGAGATCCTGTTCAACGGCAGCCACGCCGGCTGGATTGGGCAGATCCACCCGACTGCGCAGAAGGCCTACGGCCTCAAGCACAAGGTGTTCGCCTTCGAGATTGAGCTTGCCATCCTGCAGAAGGCCAGAATCCCCTCCTTTAAGGAGATTTCGAGGTACCAGGCCAGCAAGCGCGATATAGCACTGATTGTTCCGAAGGCTGTCAATGCCGCGGATCTTACCAGCGCGATCGCCTCTCTTGGCGGAAGCAGCCTGGTCAATATCGAGCTTTTTGACCATTATGAGGGCGAAAATCTCGAAGAGGGCAAAAAGAGCCTTGCCTTTACGCTCACTCTGCAGAATAATGAGAAGACACTCAGCGATGCTGAGATCAACAGCACTGTTGACGGCATAGTTGCCGGCGTTCGTGAGAAGTTCGGGGCAGTTCTCAGGGAATAGGAGTTACATTGTGGCAACCATTACCAAAAAGGACCTTGTAGACTATCTTAGCGACAGGCTTCATTTCAACTGCTATCAGATGAAGGAGCTGGTTGACGATTTTTACGAGGTCATGAAGGAGACCCTTGAAAAGGGAGAGTCACTCAAGATTTCTGGGTTCGGCTCCTTTGAGGTCAGGCAGAAGAACGCCAGGCCGGGAAGGAATCCGAAGACCGGTGAGGAAGTAGAGATTTCTGCAAGGAAGGTAGTTGCCTTCCGCCCGGGAATCAACCTTCGCCGCAGCCTCTCTGGATCAGACAAGTGATGATGCTGCCGGAATAGTGAAGAGCTGTTGCCCGTGACTGAGGCGCCCGTGTTTCCCTGAGGAATCACGGGCGCTTTTTTATTGACTGATTCCGAAAAAGCCAGTTCCGGGAAGCGTCAGAGCTTAAGCCCCTTGCCGCTGTCCGTGATGATGCTCCGGAGATTGTCGAAGTCGTACATCCGGCGATCGAGCATGTGGCTCGGCTGTATTGTACCGAGGGCCTTAAGGATGTTGTCGAGCCTTCCGGGATGCTGCTTCTCCCAGATGTCCATCATCTCCCTGACGGCAGGGCGCTCCTTGTTTGCCTTGTGGATGCAGGTGCCGTTGACGACAGGGTAGTTCATCGCGGCGGAGAGCGACCTCATGTCATCCTCATGGCAGTAGATGAGCGGCCTGATTACGATATGCTTTTTGTCATCCGTTATGAGCTTTGGAGGCATCGACTTGATTTTCGAGGCGTAGAACATGTTGAGGAAGAAAGTCGCTATCGCGTCATCGCGGTGGTGCCCGAGCGCTATCTTGGTCGCGTTAATCTCTCCCGCAATTCTGTAGAGAATGCCCCTTCTTAGTCTCGCGCAGAGCGAGCAGACCCTTACGCCCTCGGGCATGACACGGTTGATGATGCTGTTGATGTCATCGTCCGCGATAATGCACTCGACATTCCTTGAGGCGCAGAATTCCCTGACCTTCTCCGGGATCTGCGTTCCCGGGAACTTGCCGCTGACATGCACCCCGATAAGAGTGAAGTCGACCGGAGCGCTCCTTTTGAGGCTGAGGAGGATGTCCATGAGGCCGTAGCTGTCCTTGCCGCCTGACATGCAGACCATGACGCGGTCGCCGTCCTCAATCATCTTATAGTCCTCAATGGCCTTGCCGGTGAGGTGGCGCAGCCTCTTCTGCAGCTTCCCGATCTCATACTGCTCTTTTGTCTTCATGAAAAAAGCCTTCTTTTCAGAAGGCCTCCGTTAAAAAATTCCGAAACAGGCTCGGTATTATATTCTATCGCGGACCACAAACAGATCGCAGTTGATGTTGTCGACTATCTGCTCTGCCGTGTTGCCGAGTATCGCGCCCGAGAGCCCGTCGCGCCCGACTGTTCCCATGATTACGGCAAGCGAGTTGAGCTTCTTTGCCTGCTCGCAGATGACGTCCTCAGGGATGCCGTCGAGGATATGGATATGATCCTCAGGAATGGGGTGCTGCTTTACGAACTCGTCTATAAGGATCTTGTTTGACTGATGTACCGCCTCGGCAAACATCCCGGGAACGAAGCCCGGCATGTCAAGCGTGGCGATGCCCATGTCAAGCTGCGGGACTGCGTTCACCAGATGGATCTGGCTGGCGGTAAGCCTGGAGAGCATCTGGGCATGGCGGTAGAGCCTGACGTTCTGCCTCTTCTGCGCAGGGTTCTGGCTGAAGGTAAGGGCAAGGATGATGTTGCCGTTGACCGGCCACTCGTGCTCCTTCACCAGCATGACAGGAAGGTCAGAGGAGCGGAGGAGCTGCCAGTCGTCCGGAGTGAACAGCACTCCTGCGCCGACGCCTGCAGGTACCGTGTTCTTGATGATGAGATCGTAGGAGCCTGACTCAATCTCGCTGAAAATCGCCGTCTCGGGGCTTCTGTTCCAGGTGACCTTGTACTCAATGACGGTATCAGGATCATAGAGAAAAGCGCTTACCTCGCTCTTAAGCTCCTCCTTCTTGCTCGCAATTACCTTCTCGAGCATGCTCTTCCTTTCCGTTGCCGAGGCAAGGGAGGCGATCTCGAGAGTGAAGTCAAAAATAGGCATGAAGAGCGTTATGCGGACTTTCTTCTCGATGCGGGCGATAAGCGCCGACTTGTCAAGGGCAGGGTGATTGCTGCCATGGTTGTTCAGAACCACCAGGATATTCTTATAAGTCATCTGTTTTATTCCTCCTGATCTGAATCAGATGAGCCGCTGAAATGCTCTCTGATCCCTGCAGCCCAGAAACCCCGGGAAGCTCCCCGGGCTCCATTCCAAAAATAGCCTCTGCGGACTTTTACTCTGCATTTCCAGCCCGGGATGCCTCCGCCGGCAGCCCCGCTTCAGTTGACGGGGAAGGTGCCTGATGCAACCCGCCTCAGTCCGTCGAGGTCGAGGATGGTAAGGTTCTTGCCGGTAATTCTCAGTATGTTGAACTGTTCGAACTGGCTGAAAACCCTGCTCACGGTCTCAATCGTTATGCCGAGGAAATCGCCGATGTCGGCCCTGCTCATCAGCAGCTTGATATCGGTTCCTGACATGGACCTTGCGGTATGGTTCTCGCTGGTGCTGACGAGGAACAGCGCCAGCTTCTGCATGGCATTGGTGTTCTTCATCATGAGGACGCGCTCGGTCTGCTTGTTGAGCTCCCTGCTCATTACCGAGGCGAAGCAGTCTATGAGCCTGGGGCGTCCCGCGAGAAGCTCAAGGAATTTCTGGTAGGGTATGGCGCATACGACATTGCAGTCTGCCGCGGCAACTGAGGTGTAGGGGTATCTCCTTTTCTCAATGCCGCCAACGCCCAGCAGATCCCCGGCGTTCTTGATGTTGACCGCGCTGTTTTTCTGATACTCGCTCGTATGCGAGAGAAAGCATCCCATCTGGACGATGTAAATCTTGTCAAGCGGCGCTCCTTCCTTGATTACCGCCTGGCCCTGCGGGACTGTAATTCTGGTCAGTGCCCCGCTCCATTCGCTTAATTGAGGTTCAATTAATGCCCTGGCCATGCACATGCCTCTTGCAAGGCATTCCGAGCATCTTTTGTCATTCTCTATTAGGCTACCTGTCATACGCTACCTCCATTGCTCTATTTTAGGCAACTCAGCGCCAATAGTCTGAATAATTGTTCGGATTGGTGATCGTTTTGGCATTTTGAAAAATCATTTGCCGTTTACTGTGATGACATTAAAAACTTTCTGAAATGATCCGGCAGTTACGAAAAAACCCGGCATGGTGCCGGGTTTGAATTTCTCTCATCTTAGGCGTATGCGCTTATTCCGCGCTCTCTGGCTCCGGCACGGCGGCGCCTACCGTCGAGAATCCGGCAGAGCCCGTGAGCCCGGGCTTCCTGTCATCGGTGCTGACAAAGGTCCTGATGACGTCAGACTTCTCAGCCTCCTCAGCTGCCTCTGGGACTGCCTCTGGTACTGCAGGTGACTCGGAAACGGCCGAGGCGCCCAGCGAGCGCCATTCATCGCCTGATGCGGCCCCTCTGCTCCTCATCTCCTGGAATTCCCTGTATACCTCATCAACCGTGAGGCTGTCCGATACAGGAGCCGCGGCAGCAGAGGAGCTGGTGAGTATGTACTTGACTCCGGCAGGAGTGAACTTCGGCGACCTGTACTCCGGTATGGCAACAGGCGCCTGCTGGGGCTTTGCCGTCTCTGCGGGCCTTTCCTGCCTCTGCTCGTGCCTGCCGTTCCTGGCCTGGGCATCAGAGGGCTTCTGGCGTCTCTCCTGCTGGAACCTGTTCTTCTGTCCTGCGGGAGCGCCGTTCTGGTGCCTCTGATCCTGCTTCCTTCTGCTGTCAGAGCGTCTCTGGGGAGCGTTTCTCCTTCCGCCGCTGAAGCGCTTGGATGAGCCGTACTGCTCGCTCGTAATCCGGTCATCGCCCTCATGCGATGAGCGTCTTTCCTGGGGCTCCTCTGCGGCAGGCTTCTCTTCTGCTGCGGCATTCTTTCTGGAGCTGTCACCGGAGAATGCGCCAAAGAGGAAGTTCTTGACCTTGGAGAAGAATCCGGTGCCCGTCTGCGGAACCGGCTGCTCAGGAGCGTTTCCTGAATCCTCCTCCTCAGGCGCCGGGGCGGGCTCAGGCTTTTCGTCCGCAGCCTGCTCTGCAGGAAGCGGGCCGGAGCTTACGATTATCTTCTCTGCCGATACTGCGGCGCGCTGATCATCGGCGCGCTTGTCAGTAGGCTCGTCAGGATTCCATACTGAGGACTCGTCCTCGGCATTTGCCTCAACCGCGGCGATTACGTCAGGATTTGCCTCGGTGTCGCCGGCCCTTACGCGGACAACCTCGAAGTGGGGAGTCTCCATGGAGGGGATGGGGATGACGAAGATTCTGACCTTCTCACGGCGCTCAATCGCGAGGATGTTCTCCCTCTTCTCATTAAGGAGGTAGGCGGCGACGACAACAGGAACCTTGGCGTGGACCTCTGCGGTTCCGTCCTTCAGCGCCTCCTGCTCGATGAGCCTCAGTACCGAGAGTGAGAGCGACTCGTTGTCGCGGATGAATCCCTGGCCGTTGCACCTCGGGCAGACGTGCATGCTCGAGTCGCTTATAGAGGGCTTGAGGCGCTGCCTTGAGAGCTCCAGGAGGCCGAACCTTGAGATCGGGGCGATCTGGATCCTGGCGCGGTCATCGCTGACGTTCTGGCGCATCCTCTCCTCGACTGCGTGCTGGTTCTTCTTCGGCGTCATGTCGATGAAGTCGATGACGAAAAGCCCGCCCATATCCCTGAGGCGGAGCTGCCTGGCTATTTCGTCGGCGGCCTCAAGGTTGGTCTGCAGGGCAGTCTCCTCGATGTCTGCACCCTTGGTGGCGCGGCCGGAGTTGACGTCGATTGAGGTCAGGGCCTCAGTCGGATCGATGACAATGGCGCCGCCTGAGGGGAGCTTGACCTCTCTCTGGTAGGCAGTCTCAATCTGCGACTCGATCTGGAAGTGCGTGAAGAGCGGGACCTCGCCCTCGTAGAGCTTGACCCTTTCCGTGAATTCCGGACGGACCATGGAAAGGTGCTTTATCGTCCGGTCGTACACTTCCTTGCTGTCAACGATGATCTCGTTGATGTCCGGCCTCAGGTAATCCTTTATGGCGCGGTCAACGATGTTGTTGCCCTTGTAGATGAGGAAGGGCTTTCCCTGGGCCGCGGCGGCCTCCTTGATTGAGTCCCAGAGGTTGAGCAGCATCTTGAGATCCCACTCAATGTACTCTTTCGGGGCCTCGGCGCTTGCCGTGCGGAGGATTACGCCCATTCCCTTGGGCACGGGAAGCTCGCGCTTGATTTTCTCCAGGCGCTCGTGATCCTCGCCTGTAACCTGCTTTGAGACTCCGCCTGCCTTGGGGTTGTTCGGCATCAGGACGATGTGGCTTCCGGAAAGGCTGATGAAGGTCGTGAGGGCTGCGCCCTTAAGGCCTCTCTCCTCTTTCTTGAGCTGGACGATTACCTCGGTCCCCTCGGGGAGGGCAGCCTTCAGATCGGCATGCTGCGATCCTGCCACTCCGTCGGTGAAGTACTCCTTGGCGATTTCCTTAAGGGGGAGGAAACCGTGGCGCTCAACGCCGTAGTCCACAAAGGCGGCTTCTATGCTGGGCTCAACCCGCGAGATCTTTCCTTTATAGACATTGTCGATTTTCTGCTCGTGGGACGGGTTCTCGATATCAAGATCGTAGAGCCTCTGCCCGTCAACGAGCGCAACACGCTTCTCTTCTTCCTGAGTAGCGTTTATGAGCATTCTTTTCATTATTTGTCTTCGAATTGCTGTTATCCGTGAGGCCGCCGCCTGATAACTGGTTACAACGCGGACGGTCTGCCCCTGCCTGATGCTGTGCCGGAATGCAGCATGGCAGGGGCGTTCCTTTTAATGGCGAATGACAAAAGCCTGACCATAAAAGAGCCGGCTTGGTGATTGGAAGGCTTCTTTTATATTCCGCCTTTTAATATTTTAGCCTTATGAGAAAAAATTCTCCACACGCGAGTGCTTTTTAATCATCTGTCCGGTGCGCAAATCCGCCCTGCTGCGGGCCTCTTCCCGGCATTTCCCGCGGAAGAGAGCTTCAATCCCGTGCATCTCAGCCGCATGGACAGGCAGGATGGTTCCCATGAAAAGGCTCACGGGGATAGTATAATTGCGGCGCGGCAGCGGACGGGCTTAGGCCCGCTGCCGTCAGGACAGGCAGCCTCTCCAGGGCTCAACTATTAAGGGTGGATATGCAGAACGACAGCACCGGCGCAGGCCAGACGCAGGATCAGGTCCGTTTCGTGACAGTTGACGAAAACCATGACGGGCAGAGGCTCGACAATTTCCTGCAGCTGCACCTCCGGGGCGTGCCGAAGAGCAGGATCTACCGCATGATCAGAAAGGGCGAGGTCCGCGTCAACAAAAAGCGGGCCGGCCCCGAACTCAAGATTTCCGAGGGCGATCTGGTGAGGATCCCGCCTGCGAGGGTAAAGGAGTCCAATGTCGTCATCCCCTCGGCAAACCTTGAGAGCGTGAAGGGACTCCGTGATGCCATAGTCTATGAGACTGACAGCCTGGTGATAATCAACAAGCCTGCGGGGCTTGCCGCCCACGGCGGGAGCGGCGTGTCATTCGGGGCGGTGGAGGCGATGAGGTCGCTCTACGGCGAGCACGGCTACCTTGAGCTTGTCCACCGCATCGACCGCGAGACCTCGGGCTGCCTGATGTTTGCCAAAAAAAGAAGCGCGCTCAGGAGCCTGCAGCAGCAGTTCAGGGAGAGGACTGTGCACAAGCAGTACCTCGCCCTGGTGCGTGGCGAGTGGTCTAACCGGGTAAAGTTTGTCGACGCTCCGCTCGTGAAGAACATCATCGAGTCCGGGGAGAGGATGGTAAAGGTCGATGAGGTGAACGGCGCCCCTTCCAGGACCGAGTTCAGGATCATCAGGAAGTACGGGCCGGCGACTCTGGTGGAGGCGTCGCCCAGAACCGGAAGGACCCATCAGATCAGGGTGCACTGCCAGTTCATGACCCATCCGATAGCCGGGGACGCTAAGTACGGCGACAGGCATTTCGACGAGGAGATGAAAAAACTCGGACTCAGGCGCATGTTCCTGCATGCCTTCAGGATCCAGTTTGAGGATCCCGATACAGAAAGGGAAGTAACGGTGGAGGCCCCGCTCCCGCCTGAGCTGCAGACGGTGCTCGATCAGCTTGGCGGAGAGGAATAGCCCTGCCGGACCAGCCCCTTGTCCGGCGGACAATTCAGGGACAAAGTGCGCTCATGCTGTTGCCTGAGCGCGCCAGTATGCTAAAATATTGTTTCTATTCAGCTTGTATATCCGGGTTTTGATATGTCTGCAGGAAGCTCTGGAACGAACGTCGTTATTTTTGACATTGACGGGACTCTCACAGATTCGATTGGAAGAGTGGTCTCAACCCTCAAAAGGTGCGGCACTTCTTTCGGCGCGCCTGAGCCTGACGACGCCCTCTGCCGCTCCGCGATAGGGCTTTCCCTGAAGCTTGCGGTCGCAAGGTGCTATCCGGAGTCATCAGATGACGAGGTCTCTCGCTTTACCGACGAGTACCGCCGGATATACAACGAGGAGGACAGGACCAGGCCTGCGCAGCTCTTTGACGGGATCGAGAATATGCTCTCAGAGCTGCAGAAGGCGGGCTTCACCCTGGCGCTTGCCTCCGGAAAGTCCAGAAGGGGCGTGAATGAGGTCATCAGGAACTCCCGCCTGGACCGCTTTGTCTCCTTCAGCTCGGCAGGCGATGAGTATCCGTCGAAGCCGGCTCCGGACATGCTCGATGCCATAGCGGAGCATTTCGGGGCGGATCCCGCGAGATGCCTGATGGTCGGCGACTCAGTGCTCGACATCGCCATGGGCATCAATGCCGGCATGAGGACGCTGGGCGTCTCCTGGGGAGCCGAGAGCAGGAAGAAGCTCCTGACTGCCGAGCCTGATGAGGTGATTGACTCACCGTATGATCTGACCCCGGATTTTGTCTCCGGGCTGTTTGAGTGAGGAGCGTGGCATGGCAGAGGAAATAAGCGCCGGGGCGGAAAGCCTGATCCCAGAGAAGGTCGATCCGGTAAGGTGCGCCGAGAAAAGGCTGGAGTACAGCGGAATAATAAAGCGCCAGTTCCTCGGCAGGCTTTCGGACATGACCGAGTCAGTTGAGAGCGATGCCTCCGTGAGGATCTCCTTCGGAAAGGATCCGTCGGGAGTCTTCACCATGAAGGGAACGGCCTCCGCCGCTGTAACCCTCGTCTGCGAGAGATGCGGAGAGCCTTTCTCATATGATCTTGAGGCCGAGTTCACCTATGCGTGCAGCGCAAGGCAGCTTCGGGATCTCGGCGCTGAAGATATTTATGATGCCGTAGAGCTAGATGAGTTTGGTGATTTGTCTCTTTATGGTATAATAGAAGATGAGCTCATTTTGGCATTGCCAATGGTTCCCAAGCACGACATCAGCGAATGCAGCGTAAAGGACGACATTCAGGTGTTCGGCGAGGTGAAGGAAGATGCGCCTTCAGAGGGGAATCCTTTTGCCGGACTGGGCAAATTGTTTAAATAGCTTTTTTAGGAGAATGCAATGGCTGTTGCACAGAATCGTAAATCCCGTTCAAAGCGTGACATGCGCCGTTCCCACGACGCTCTCACCGCCGAGGCTCTCAGCACTGACAAGACCACCGGTGAGGTTCATCTTCGTCACTGCGTAACCGCTGACGGTTACTATCGCGGAGAGAAGGTCATCAGAACGAAGGAAGCTGCGTCTGATACCAGTGCAGAGTAATCTTGCAGAGGACACTTCAGCTACTCCCGTCGCAGTCGATGCGATGGGAGGAGATTTCGGTGTCAGTGTAAGTGTGCCCGCCGTAAGGCGGGCATTATTTTTATGTCCGGATCTGAGAATTTTCCTCACCGGCGGCAGCGCCATCAGCGATGCGCTGAGAAAAAGCCGGCTGTCCGGGGATCCGCGCGTCACGGTCGTTGAGGCAGATTCGGAGATAGAGTCTGACTCCGATCCGATTGACGATCTTAAGAATTCCGCCGGAACCAGCATGCGCGCAGCCGTGGAGCTGGTGAAATCCGGGAAAGCCGGCGCCTGCGTGAGCGGCGGAAATACCGGCGCGCTTGTCGCGATTTCACGCTATCTCCTGAGAACGCTAAGCGGCGTTGAGCATCCCGCCCTGGTTACCTGCATCCCGAGCCTTGGGAACAGCTCCGGCAGATCCGTCATGCTTGATCTTGGAGCGAACCTCCATTCATCTGAGAGGGATTTAGTTGAGTACGCGAGATTCGGCAGCCTCTATGCGCACCATATCCTGAAAATTTCCGAGCCGAACGTCAAAATCCTCAACGTGGGCACCGAGTTCAGCAAGGGCAGGAAGGAAATCAGGGCGGCAGCTGAGGAGCTCTCCTCTGACAGTTCTGTCAGGTTTACCGGATTCATGGAGGGATCGGAGCTTTTCTCGTCTGACGCTGACGTGATTGTGACCGACGGATTTTCCGGCAACATCGCGCTCAAGACTGCCGAGGGGTTCGCAAGAACGCTCTTTAAGTCCCATTCCGGCCGGAGTCCTATTGCAAAACTTATGTCTTTGCCGTTAAAATGGCTCCTCGGCAGGAGACTCAGGATTTTCAGCCCTGACAGATACAACGGTGCCGCACTGCTCGGACTGTCCGGTATCGTCGTAAAGAGTCACGGTGCTGCCGGGGTAGAGGCATTTGCCAACTCAATCCTCGCGGCACGTGATCTCGTGCGTTCCGGAATAATGCCGGCTCTGATAAAATCAACCGCCGAACCCAGCAACTAAATCAGGTTTGTGTAATGTACAGCAGAATAAAAGGAACAGGCAGCTATCTGCCGCTGACAGTTAGAACCAATGCCGATCTTGAGAAGATGGTCGACACGTCAGACGAATGGATTACCACCAGGACCGGAATCCATGAGAGAAGGATAGCGGGTGAAGGCGATACCTGTGCCCATATGGCTGTCGAGGCGTCGAGGAAGGCAATCGAGGCGTCCGGCGTTTCTGCTGAGGATATAGATCTGGTTATAGCCGCGACGACGAGCTCTGAGTATGCCTGCCCGTCAGTCGCCTGCCTGGTGCAGAAGGAGCTGGGCCTCCGGCAGGTTCCGGCCTTTGATCTCGCCGCAGCCTGCTCGGGCTTTGTCTACGGCCTCGTTACTGCCGACAGCTTCATCAAGTCAGGGAATGCAAGAACGGTTCTTGTCATCGGCGTCGATGCCATGAGCAGGACCTGCGACCCAAATGACAGATCAACCATCGTCCTTTTCGGCGACGGCGCCGGCGCGGCCGTTGTCCAGGCTGACGATGAGACCGGCATACTCTTCTCCGAGATCGCGAGCGACGGAGCCTACAGCACTCTTCTTTCCCTCAGGAATCCTGTACGCGGCAGGCCGGATGACACGGACTACTACCTTCATATGAAGGGCAACGAGGTGTTCAGGTTCGCAGTCAACACCCTGAGCCGCCTGGTTGTCGATACCGTGCAGAAGGCCGGCTTCAGGGAGGAAGATCTCGACTGGCTGGTTCCCCATCAGGCAAACCTCAGGATAATTTCCGCAACCGCCAAGAAGCTCAAGATGGATATGGACAGGGTAATCGTAACCCTGGACCGCCACGGCAACACCTCAGCAGGCTCTGTCGCGCTTGCGCTTGATGAGGGGATCAGGGACGGAAGGATAAAGAAGGGCAACCTTCTCCTCCTCGAGGCCTTCGGAAGCGGCTTTACCTGGGGCTCAGTGCTCCTCCGCTACTGATATTCCGCCTGGCGGAGCGCATTCAATTGCTTTTTCAGTCCCTGCGCGCGGCGCGGGGCTTTCTGTGTGAGGGCAAGCAGTCTTTTCACTGACACAAGGTCCGTACAGCATGCTGACGGGCTTTTTTCATAAGGGCTGCTTCTGTTTCAATCGGAGTTCATATGTCAAATCTAGCCGTTGTTTTCCCCGGGCAGGGATCCCAGAGCGTGGGAATGCTCTCAGAGCTTATCAGTGCCTATCCTGTTGTCAAAGACACTTTCACCGAGGCAGGAGAGGTCCTCGGCTATGATCTGCTTGACCTGACACAGAACGGCCCTGCCGAGGAGCTCAACAAGACCTTCCGCACCCAGCCTGCAATTCTCACCGCGTCATATGCGATCTGGAAGCTCTATCAGGAGAAGAACGGCGCCGAGCCCCTTGCTCTTGCCGGACACTCTCTCGGCGAGTATTCCGCGCTTACCTGCGCCGGAGTCCTTTCATTCGAGGATGCGCTGAGGCTCGTTGAGTTCAGGGGACGCGCGATGCAGGACGCCGTTCCTCTCGGAGTCGGCGCAATGTCCGCGGTAATCGGCCTCTCTGATGACGCCGTCCGCGAGAACTGCGCAAAGGTAACAGATGCCGGCTCCGTGCAGCCCGCCAACTTCAACTGCCCCGGACAGGTCGTAATCGCCGGAGACACCGCTGCGGTCGAGAAGGCTGAGGAGCTCATGAAGGAGGCCGGCGCGAAGAAGGTCGTCCGTCTCGCTGTCTCCGTTCCCTCCCACTGCCCGCTGATGAAGCCGGCTGCCGACAAGCTTAAGGAAAAGCTCCTGTCCGCGAATTTCTCCGCTCCGAAGTTCAGGGTGTTCAACAACGTTGACGCCAGGGCTGAGTCCGATCCGGAGAAGATCCGCGACGCGCTGGTGCGCCAGCTCTGCAACCCTGTGAGATGGACCGAGACCGTCATTGAGATTAAGAAACTCTTCGGCGGAGAGGAGGGAACCTTCCTCGAGTTCGGACCGGGCAAGGTTCTGACCGGCCTGATGCGCCGCATCGACCGCAGCCTCAAGGGCACTGCCGTCAACACTGATGAGACTGTAAAAGAGGTAACGGAGTAAGTATGGATTTTTCTGGCAAGATTGCAGTAGTAACCGGAGCATCACGCGGCATCGGCCGTGAAATCGCGGCTGAGCTCAGGAATGCAGGAGCTGACGTATTCGGAACCGCGACCTCCGAGAAGGGCGCGGCCGGGATCTCAGAGTACTTGGGCGAGGGCAGGGGGCTTGTCCTCAACGTAGCCGATCAGGCCTCCGTTGACGCCTTTGCCGAGAAGGTCAAGGCCGTGGGCGATCCCGACATTCTCGTGAACAACGCCGGCATCACCAGGGACGGTCTCCTCATGAGGATGAAGGACAGCGACTGGGATGATGTCATCAGCACCAACCTCTCCTCCGTATACAGGATGTCCAAGGTGTTCCTCCGCGGCATGATGAAGAAGAGATACGGCAGGATTGTCTCGGTCTCCTCTGTCGTCGGCCTGATGGGCAACGCCGGACAGACCAACTACGCTGCGGCCAAGGCCGGCATCATCGGCTTCACGAGATCGCTCGCGAAGGAGGTTGCGTCGCGCGGCATCACCGTCAACGCGGTTGCTCCCGGATTCATCGCGACTGACATGACTGCGGCTCTCACCGATGAGCAGAAGCAGAAGATCAGCGCGGAGATCCCCTCCGGAAGGCTCGGCAGCGCGGCTGACATCGCGAATGCCGTCCTCTTCCTCGCGTCTGACGCCTCATCCTACATCACCGGCGACGTGATCAACGTCAACGGCGGAATGTACATGGCCTGATCCCAGGGCGACGCCCAGCGGGCGGCAGGATCCTGCCGCCTTTCCTGAGTGTGCAGCCAGTCAAAAAAACAAGATATAGGTCAGTTATTTGAGCGTCTGTGTTGTTTTGGCTAGCCCAAAACAGTATAATCTTAATCATAGGCCGAAAGTGGCGGCCTAGGCCGTGACATAGTCGTGCGCCTGTTTCAATTACTGTAAAGGATAAAACAGTTTATGACTGATAAAGAGATTGAAGAGACTGTGAAGCAGATCATCGTTGATCAGCTCGGTGTTAAGAAGGAAGATGTCAAGGAGGAGTCCTCCTTCGTTGACGATCTTGGCGCTGATTCTCTGGACACCGTTGAGCTCGTTATGGCTCTTGAGGAGAAGTTCGACACAGAGATCCCTGATGAGGATGCTGAGAAGATCACTACTGTCAAGACCGCAATTGACTACATCAAGGCCCACCAGAAGTAATCTTTCATCTGTTAAGCAATTGTTATCAGAGAGCGGCGGAATTGCCGCTCTTTATTCAGTTTCTCAGTTCCTGACGCTGTTCCTTGGAGGTTCCCCGTGTCTAATCGCAGAGTCGTTGTAACCGGTATGGGTATAGTCTGTCCTGTAGGCAATTCAGTAAAAGACGCCTGGGATAACATTAAAGCCGGACACAGCGGTATCGGTCTCGCCGAGGGATTTGATACGACTGATTTCGCATCCAGAATCGCAGGTCAGGTCAAGAACTTTGATCCGGCTGCCTACGGCCTTTCAGTGAAAGACTGCAGGAAGATGGATCTGTTTATTCAGTACGCTGTTGCGGCAGGCATTCAGGCTATTGATGACTGCGGCATCGAGATAAACGACAGCAACAGGGAGCGCATCGGCCTTTCCATCGGCTCCGGAATCGGCGGCCTTGGCTATATCGAGATGAACCACACCAGGCTGATGGAGAAGGGACCTAGGCATATCAGCCCGTTCTTTGTTCCATCGACCATCATCAACATGGCCGCTGGCCAGCTCTCGATCATGAAGGGGATCCGCGGCCCCAGCATCGCCGTAACCACCGCATGCTCCACCGGAACCCATTCCATCGGCCTTTCCGCAAGGCTCATTCAGTACGGCGACGCTGACGTGATGGTCTGCGGCGGCTCCGAGAAGGCCTCCACCCCTATGGGGCTCGGCGGCTTCAGCGCGCTCAAGGCGCTCTCCACCAGAAATGACGAGCCTGAGAAGGCGTCAAGGCCCTGGGACAAGGAGCGTGACGGATTTGTCCTGGGCGACGGCGCGGGCATCGTCGTGCTTGAGGAGCTTGAGCACGCGAAGAAGCGCGGCGCGAAGATTTACGCTGAGTTCGCCGGATTCGGCATGAGCTCAGACGCTCATCACATGACTGCTCCGTGCCCGGACGGATCAGGCGCTGCCCTCGCCATGAAGAACGCCATTGCGGACGCAGGCATTTCTCCTGACATGGTTGACTATGTCAATGCCCATGGCACCTCAACCCCGCAGGGCGATATCGGCGAGATCAGGGGCATGCGCTCCGTGTTCGGCGACGCCATAAAGGATGTCAGGATCAGCTCGACCAAGTCAATGACCGGCCACCTCCTCGGAGCAGCCGGCGCAATCGAGTCTATTTTCTCGATCCTTGCGGCCAAGGAGAACATTGCTCCTCCTACCATCAACCTCGACAATCCTGATGATGAGTGCGCAGGACTCAACCTGGTGCCCAATGTTGCCCAGGAGGCAGAGATCAACTACGCTCTGTCCAACTCCTTTGGTTTTGGCGGCACCAACAGCTCGATCATGTTCAAGAAGTTCAAGGACTGAATGAGCAGGTGATGCATTGCCTGGATTAGTCTTGAGAAGGGGGATTCCTGACGGAGTTTCCCTTTTTTATTGCCGGAGTCTCACTTGAAGAATATACTGCGCGCCATTGTCCTGCTGTTTGTGCTTGCCGCCGCCGGAGCTGCCGTATACGGGAAGCACTGGTTTGACTCCGCGGTCAGTGAGCTCGACAGCGCGGCGATAGCCGTTCCGAAGGATGAGTTCCAGGTCCATGCCGGCGACACCGCCAAGTCCCTGGCAGGGAGGCTTACCGGAAGGGAGTTCAATCAGTACATCCTCTCCTACTGGCTCAAGAGGCACCCTGACGTGCAGAACATCAAGGTAGGCATCTACTCCCTTAAGGACTGCAGCACGCTTTCCGACGCGCTTAAGGTGTTTGTCACGGGAAAGGGCATTGTCTTTAAGGTAACGCTTGTTGAGGGCAGGACTCTTGACGACTATCTGAAGGTCCTCTCGGCAGAGGGGAGGCTCAGGCATGATCTCTCAGGTCTCTCCTATAAGGAGGTCTCAGAGAGGCTTAAGCTTCCCCGGGCAAATCCGGAGGGGCTCTTCCTTCCGGACACCTTCAACTATGAGGCTGACGACTCGGAGAGCGCCATCCTGAAGCGCTCGTCTGACGCGATGCGGAAATTCCTGGACGAGGAGTGGCTGAAGCGGGCCGATGGGCTTCCCTTTGAGAACCAGTACGAGGCGCTCATCCTTGCCTCAATCGTTGAGAAGGAGACCTCGGCCGAGTCCGAGAGGCCCCTCGTTGCCTCGGTATTCCTCAACCGGCTAAGGCAGCACATGAAGCTGCAGACCGATCCGACAGTCATTTACGGGGTAAGGGACAGGTACACCGGCAGGATAACTAAGTCCGATCTCGCCGACGCAAACCCCTACAATACCTATGTCATAGACGGGCTTCCGCCGACTCCCATAGCCTCCGCCTCGAAGAGCTCGATAGAGGCAGTCCTGCATCCCGCCGAGTCTGAATACCTTTATTTTGTGGCAAACGGAAAGGGCGGCCATACGTTCTCAAAGACCATTGCCGAGCACGGCAGGGCCGTTGCCGAGTACAGGAAGATCCAGAAAGCCATGGAGAACTCTGCTGCGGCAGGGCAGGATGAGAAAAAAGAGCAGGATCTGAAAGAGGAAGAGGCTCCGGAGCAGCGCTGATGAGCCGCCTTAAGCCCTCTCCTCTAACCCCTATGCACTGTTCATGTTCAACGGAGAGTGACCCGATGGAAAAGTCTCAGAAAGGCGCCTTTATTGTGCTTGAGGGCATAGAGGGCGCCGGCAAGTCAACTGCGCTCAGGGCCGTCACTGCTTTCCTGGAGGAGTCCGGGAAAAAGGTGCTGCACACCAGGGAGCCCGGCGGCACGCCGCTTGCCGAGGAGCTCCGGAACGCCATCAAGCATGAGTGGCAGGAAAAGGTCCTCCCCGTTACGGAAATTTTCGTCATGTACGCATCCAGGGCTCAGCTCGTGGAGAATGTCATAAGGCCTGCGCTTTCCGAGGGAACATTTGTGGTGGGAGACCGGCATGATCTCTCGACTGTCGCCTACCAGGGCGGCGGCAGGGGAGTAAGCCTCGAGGTCATAAGGTCAGCAAAAAATATGGCAATCGGCGATTTCAGGCCCGATCTTACCTTCCTCCTTGACATCAGCCCCGAGCAGGGCTTTGAGCGCGTGAGGAAGCGCGCCGAGGCGTCTGACCGCTTTGAGAACGAGAGGCTGGAGTTTTTCCGCAGGGTAAGGAAGGCCTACCTTGACGCGGCAAGGGATGACAGCTCCATTGAGGTTATTGACGCCTCCAGGACTGAGTCAGAGGTAACAGCTGACATCAGGCAGAGGCTGGAGGTGTTCCTGTGTTCCCGTGGCTAGAGAAGCCCTGGAAGGTCTGGCTTGAGACATTCCACTCCGGGAGGATCCCGAACGCGATAATAGTCTCCGGCGCTGACGGGCTTGGCAAGAAGACCTTCGCACGGAACATGGGGAACCTGTTCCTCTGCGAGGAGCCAAAGCCTGACGGCTACTGCGGCAAATGCCACTCCTGCCTGATGCTCGCGGACGGCACGCATCCTGACGCGCTCATTATCGGCGATGGCGAGAACAGCACCATATCAATCGACTCGGTGCGCAGGATCGGGGGGCTCGTCAACGAGACACCGAGGTTCGGCATCGGCAAGCTCGTCATAATCTACAACGCGGAGAACATGACTGAGGCTGCCGCCAACGCGCTGCTCAAGGTACTTGAGGAGCCGGTCGGCAGGGTGCTCTTCATCCTGACTACCGACAATATCCACCGGCTCCTCCCGACAGTCATCAGCCGCTCCCGGATACTCCGGGTTGACTCTCCAGACTTTGAGTCCGCGAAGGCCTGGATGTACCAGAACATCAGCGGCGATTTGCCGAACCTCAGGTACTACTACCGGCTCTGCGGCAGCTCTCCGGTGCAGACACTGCATTTTGTCGAGAACGACATGGGAAAGTACCTTGACGATCTCATCACCTCGTTCAGGGACTTCCTCAATGATCCAAGCGCAGCGGTTGGCGTGCTTGACGCCGTTGAGGCCTACCTCACGCAGGCCGGCACCTGGCTCCATGACAACATCAGCAAGCCTGACGTGGTTTACCGGCTGTTTTATTACTGCCTGCACGACATCTACGCGAAAAAGATACTGCAGAACGAGAAGGCCTCCCTTATCCTGGGCACGGTCTCTCCTGACAACCCGCTGATGCGCCTCGACGGCGAGACGCTCATCGGGCTTATGGACGGTCTGCAGGATCTCAGGGATCCCGAGGGCGCCATCCCGTCGGGCATGCTGAGGCTCCGCGTGCTTGACTGGCTGAACAGGGTTGCCGCGTCTTTCTGAGGTAAAAATGTTTCTGGTAGATTCACACTGTCATATTTCGGATCTCAATTTCCGCGAACAGCACGAGAGCTTTGAGGACGCCTACAAAAACGCCATGGCAGCAGGGGTTACGCACATGCTGAACATCTGCTGCGAGCTTCCCTCCTTCCAGAAGATGGCGGCCGACTCGGCTCCATATGCCAACGTCTGGCTCACGGCCGGCACCCATCCCGAGAATATCAGCGCCGAGTGGACCGAGGAGCAGCTGAAGGAATGCTGCCAGAACCCCAAGGTGATAGCTATAGGTGAGGTGGGGCTCGACTACTACTATGACGCGGACACCAAGATACCGCAGCAGCGCGACTTCATCAGGCAGATTGCCGTGGCGTGCGAGCTCCGTCTCCCCCTCGTGATTCACGCGAGGAATGCGCCCGCTGACACCTGGAATATCGTGAGGTCAGAGCGCGCTGAGGATGTGGGCGGAATATTCCACTCCTGCGCCGAGAGCCTTGACTTTGTGAAAAAGGCCCTTGACGCGGGCTTTTACATTTCGGTAAACGGCATCATCACCTTCAAGAGCGGGGAGAACATCAGGGAGATTGCGCGGTATGTGCCGCTTGACCGCCTGCTTGTCGAGACCGACTCCCCGTATCTCGCGCCTGTTCCCTACCGCGGGCGCTCCAATGAGCCCGCCTTCGTGGTGAAGACCGCTGAGAAGCTCGCCGAGGTGAAGGGCGTTGAGTACGGGAGGGTTCTCGAGCAGACCAGCGCCAATTTCGAGAGCCTTTTCGGGGTAAGCCTCGCCGCATCATTTCCTGGTTAGAAAAGATTCTGTCGTGTTATATTAGGGAGAGGCGCAGCGCGCCGCTCTCTTTTTTTATCCATTTCAAGTGAAAACGAGTCAAATATGAGTGTAAAGCTTCAGAAAATCCTTGCCGAGATTGGCATGGGGTCACGCCGCGGAATGGAACAGGTTATCTCTGCAGGACGGGTCAGGATCAACAGCCGGGTGGCCAAGCTCGGCGACAGGGCAAACCCAGGAGACAAGATTTACGTTGACAACAAGTTTGTCACGCAGGTCTCCATGGACAAGCCAGCCTGCCGGGTTCTTGCGTACAACAAGCCTGACGGCGAGATCTGCTCAAGGAACGATCCGGACGGCAGGCCGTCAGTATTCGAGGCGCTCCCGATTATCCCTGACAGCCGCTGGGTATCGGTGGGCAGGCTTGACATCAACACCACCGGCCTCATTCTCTTCACCAATGACGGCGAGCTCGCGAACCGCCTGATGCACCCCTCGCACGTCATCGAGCGCGAGTACTCCGTGCGCGTTTTCGGCGAGATCAGCCCGGAGATTATTGAAAAGCTCAGCAAGGGCGTCGAGCTTTCGGACGGAATGGCTGCCTTTGACAAGATTTCCTTCGTTGGCGGCGAGGGCATCAACAGGTGGTACAACGTCGTCCTCCATGAGGGAAGAAACCGCGAGGTAAGAAGGATTTTTGAGGCTGTCGGCCTCAGGGTGAGCAGGCTCATCAGAATCAGGTACGGCAACCTTACCCTGAGCCGCTCGCTGAGCCGCGGCGAGTGGGAGGAGCTCTCGCTCTCCGAGGTTAATTACCTCAGGCACATGGTTGATCTCCCGGACGAGACCGAGGCGGTCAGGCAGTTCAGGAACCCGTCGAAGGACAGCCCCTACGGAAAGGGCCGTAAGAGCCGCTCATCGCCTCTCGAGAAAAGGCGCTTCCGTGAGGATGATGACGCGCATGAGAGCAGCAGGAGATCGAGGCGCAGCGATGAGGGCAGTGAAGGGAGAAAGCCTCTCCCGCACAGGCCAGGCTGGCGTGACGGGGATGACACAGAGAGATCATCCTGGTCAAAGCGCAGGCCTTCATCACGAGGCTCTGAGAGGAGCGGCAGCCGCTCATCAGAGAGCAGGAAGTACTCTTTCGATCTGGATGAGAACGTCGAGAAGAGGCATTCGCGCCCTGAGAGAAGCAGCTTCGGCGGAAAATCAGGCTCTGAGCACTCAGGGCACTGGCACCGCCCGTCATCCGGGAAGGCGCCGCGCAGGCCCGGAGACCGGTTCAGAGGCCGTCAGGACGACGGGCACTCACGCCGCACTTACCGGAAAGACGGGGATTAGGGACGCAGAGGCAGGGGCCTTCAGGTTAAAGGCTCTGTTTTGCCGGCTGTTTCCCAATTGCGCGGCATTGAGGGCTCCGCAGTGCCGTGCAGAATGCGCCGCTCAGGATTGCATTCTGCCTGTATAATTGCAGCATATGCACCGGAATGGCTCATTTCGCGCTGCTGCGTTCTGTTCAGGAACGTTTTCTGACATGGGGATGCGGCAGGGGACTGCCGCATTTCCTGCTGTTTCCCTGACTGAAGGAACACGCAGGATGTCTCCTTCCCGCACCTGAGAGCTGGCGTGATATATGCTGTTCTCAAAGGGTTTCTGTGATCTGTGTCACCATGAATGGCATGCGGCAGGCTGGGACCAAAGTGACACAGCCGTGCTGTTTCTGACATGAGAGGCCTCAAAGATGAGTTTCAATATAGCTGACAACGGAAAGAAAAGGGTGGTAATCGTCGGAGGAGGCTTCGGCGGGCTGCGCCTTGCCCGGGACCTCAAGAACTCGGACTACCAGGTGGTCCTCATAGACAAGAACAACTACCATCAGTTTCCCCCGCTTATTTACCAGATCGCCACGGCCGGCCTGACGCCGGGGGACATCTCCTTCCCGTACAGGAAGCTTTTTGAGGACCGCTCGGACTATTTCTACCGCATGGCAGAGCTCAGGGCAGTCTATGCCGACAAGAACTATATCCAGACCTCCATCGGCAAGCTCAGCTATGACTATCTGGTGCTGGCTTGCGGGACAAAGACCAACTTTTTCCACAACAGCAACATCGAGGCCTCGGCGGTGCCGATGAAGACCGTCTCGGAGGCAATGGGGCTCAGGAACACCATACTCTCGAATTTCGAGCGGGCGATTACCTGCTCTGACGAGAAGGAGAGGCAGGAGCTCCTCAACGTGGTGATTGTCGGCGGAGGACCGTCCGGAGTGGAAATCGCCGGAGCCCTGGCCGAGATGAGAAAGTATGTTGTCCCGAAGGACTATCCTGACATGGATATCTCCCTGATGAACATCATCCTCGTGCAGGGCGCCAAGAGACTCCTTCCCGGGATGTCCGAGAAGGCATCGGCCCTGTCCCTGAAGTTTCTCGAGAAAATGGGAGTGAAGGTAAAGCTCGGCACCAGGGTTACAGACTACGCTGACCATGCGGCCGTGCTCAACTCCGGCGAGAGCATCCCGACGAGGAACCTCATCTGGGTGGGCGGCGTCATCTGCCCCGATATCCCCGGCATCGGAAAGGGATCCGTCGGGCGCGGCAACCGCATCCTGGTTGACGAGCACTGCCGGGTTGACGGAACGGAGAATATCTTCGCCATCGGCGACATCGCGCTGATGCATGGCGACGCGGCATACCCTGAGGGGCATCCGCAGATGGCGCAGCCCGCGATTCAGCAGGGAGATCTGGTCGCAAGGAACCTCCTGGCCATCGCCAAAGGCGGAAAGGAGGCGCCGTTCCGCTACAGGGATCTGGGCTCGATGGCGACTATCGGCAGGAACAAGGCTGTTGCCGACATTGCCGGAATGCATTTCGGCGGCTTCTTTGCCTGGCTTATCTGGATGTTTGTCCACCTCATGTCGATACTCGGCGTGAAGAACAAGCTCTCAGTGTTCTTTGACTGGATTTGGAGCTACTTCACCTACGACAGATCAAACAGGATGATCCTGAGATCGGTCGCGACCAAGGAGATGAAGGATCTCGAGCAGAGAATCAGGGAGTCGCACTGGGGCGATCTGAAGGGCGCGCCTGAGGCTGCAGGCGGGGAAAAACAGCCCTAGCGCTGGCAGACTCTGCACTGGGCTCCCTTAATCCCAAATGTACAGCAATGATGTTTCGGTGTATATTTACGCCGGCAGGAAATGCCTGCCGGCAGCCAAGGCATGTGCCTGATGGCTGCCGTTTGCCGCTAAATTCCGGGAGGCTCCATGCTGTCATTTGATCTTCATACCCACTCAAGCTGCTCTGACGGTGAGCTTTCCCCGGAGGAGCTTGCCCGCGAGGCAGCGGAAAGAAAAGTCAGTGTGCTTGCGCTGACTGACCATGACACCTCCTCAGGAACGGAGCGCGCTTCAGCCGCCGCAAGAAAGCTCGGGGTATGCCTCGTCCCCGGGATAGAGTTCTCAACCAAATGGCACCACAACGGCGAGAGCTTTGAGATCCATATAGTAGGACTTGAGATCGATCCCAGAAGCAGGATGCTCAAGGCCGCCGAGCAGGCCCAGAGGGAGCGGAGAACATCCCGGATCCTCGGCATGGCGGAAAAGCTTGAGGCGCTTGGCTTCACCGGCATCACGGATTATTTTTCCGGGATGATAGACCAGGGCGGCATGCCTACGAGGAAGCACCTCGGTCAGTACCTTGAGTCCCACGGCGCGGGAGACTACGCCTCCTGCTTCAATAAATATCTGGTGCGCGGCGCTCCTGCGTACTGCCAGTCATCCTGGATGAGCGTCGGCGAGGCCGTCGATGTAATACACGATGCCGGAGGCCTTGCGGTTTTTGCCCATCCCCTTAGGTATCAGCGCCTTACAGGGAGGATGGTTACAGCGCTTGCCAGGGAGTTCAAGGAGCTTGGCGGAGACGGGATAGAGGTCACGTCCTGCGGCATGGGGCCCTCAGACTCGGACCGTCTTGCGGAGCTTTCGAGGAGCCTGGAGCTCTATGGCTCAATGGGATCTGACTTCCATGACCGGGGAAGTGAGTGGCGCACTCTCGGTAAGAATCTTTTCATGCCCTCAAAGGCCGTCCCCATCTGGACAGCAGGCAAGATTGCAGACAGAATTTCAGAATTTTTCGGAGAGAACAATGCGTCCTGAAATAATTGAGATCCATCCGGTAACGCCGCAGCCGAGGCTTATCGCAAAGGCGGTAAAGACGATCGCTGACGGCGGAGTCGTGGTCTATCCGACCGACTCGGGCTACGCGGTGGGCTGCGCGCTTGAGAACAAGAAGGGCATGGACCGGATCTGCCAGATCAGGGATATAGACAAGTACCACAACTTCACACTGGTGTGCAGCGACCTCTCGGAGCTCTCGAACTATGCGGTTGTCTCCGACACCTGCTTCCGCCTGATGAGGAAGCACACGCCGGGGCAGTACACCTTCATCCTCCAGGCAACCAAGGAAGTGCCCCGCAGGCTGATGAATGAAAGAAGAAAGACCATCGGCCTCAGGGTTCCGGACTTTGCCATCACCCAGGCGATGCTCTCCGAGCTTCACGCGCCGGTGATGTCAACAAGCCTCATACTTCCGGGAAACGCTGTTCCGGAGTCGGATCCTGAGGAGATAGCGGAGAAAATCGGAAAGTCTGTCGACATGATAGTCGATGGAGGAGTGCTCCCCGCCGAGCCGACCACGGTCATCGACATGGCAGACGGGGAGATAAAGGTGCTTCGTGAGGGATCAGGCGATCCTGCGCCTTTCCTTGCCTGATCCCCTTTTAAATCAGAGCGTTGCGGCGAACTGCTTGATGAAAGCCTTGAAGCTGTTGCCGATCTTGGGATGGCGCGCCGCATAGAGCATGTTGGTCTCCATGTAGCCGAGCTTGTTGCCGCAGTCGTGGCTCTGTCCCTTGATCTCGTAGGCGTCGACCTCCTTCTCCCTCATGAGGAGGGCGATGGAGTCGGTAAGCTGGATCTCGTCGCCTGCTCCGGGCGGAGTCTCCTTCAGAAGATGCCAGATTTCCTTCGGCAGGATGTAGCGTCCTACTACAGCGTAGTCTGACGGCGCCTCGTCAACCTTGGGCTTCTCGACAATGGACTGGATGGGAACTGATGCTCCGTCATCCATGGTCCTGCCGCCGATGTCCACAACTCCGTAGCTTGAGACCTCCTCATGGGGAACCTTCTCGACCATGATCTGTCCGGTTCCGGTCTCCTCGAAGCGCTTCTTCATCTCGGCAAGGTTGTCCTTGTAGAGGTTGCTCATCGCGTCATCGATGAGGACATCCGGCAGGAGGACGGCAAACGGGTTGTCCCCGACAAGAGGATGCGCGCAGAGGATGGCGTGGCCAAGTCCCTTGGCGATGCCCTGGCGCACGTGCATGATGGTGACGTCCTTCGGGATGATGTTCTGGACCTCGAAGAGCAGCTGGCGCTTGACACGCTTCTCCAGAGTTGCCTCAAGCTCAAAGCTGGTATCGAAGTGGTTCTCTATAGAGTTCTTTGATGAGTGGGTAACCAGGATGATGTTCTTGATGCCGGCCTGGACCGCCTCATTGACGATGTACTGGATGAGCGGCTTGTCGACGATCGGGAGCATTTCCTTGGGGATTGCCTTTGTGGCAGGCAGCATCCTGGTGCCGAGTCCGGCCACCGGAATGACTGCGCGCGTAACCTTGACTTTTGCTGGCATTTGAACCTCTCAGAAAAAAGCGCAGGAAGGCTTGGCGGTGATGAGGAGGGGCTTTACAGTCACCTTCTCGAAGACGTGGGCTGCGACGTACGGATCCTCGTCAGCCCACTTCTTTGCCTCCTCAAGTGAGTCAAACTTTGCAATCACAGTGCTGCCGGTGAATCCTGCGTCGCCAGGCTTCTCGCTGTCAACGGCAGGGTTGGGGCCTGCCAGGATGAGACGTCCTTCTGCGGCGAGAGCGCTGAGCCTCGCGAGGTGGGCGGGGCGGGCCTTTCTCCTTCCCTCAAGGGAACCGCTGTAGTCCTCAGCATATACCAGATACCACATCAGTCAGTATTCTCCTTCTTTTCTGATACTTCATTCCCGCTGCCTTCGGCGGAGGCGCCCTCGGGCGTCTTCATCTCAGGAGGCAGCTTACGGTAAATGTAGATGAAGAGTCCGGTGAAAAACAGAACATCGATCACAGGGATGCCAAATGTCCTGAAATTCATCCAGATGCTGTCGGCCTCGGCGGGAGTGCAGCCAAGCAGGCTGACAAGCCGGAAGGCCAGCACGTAATTGACCGCGGCTATGAGCAGAAAGTTGCAGGAAAGCGCGATGTTGCAGGCGTCCTCCTCCTTCTTTTTTATGGGGAGGTACCGGTGCATGAACAGGGAGAGCAGGTTGGTTCTGAAGATGTACCTGCTGCTGAGGAGCACCGCCGCGTAGATGATGTTCATCACTGACACCTTCCACTTGATGAAGGCCGGATTGTCGAATGCTATGGTGAGGCCGCTGAAGAGCAGGACGGCTCCTCCAAGGATGAGCTCCATTCTCGTCAGCTTACGGTAGATGCAGAGCATGAGCAGCAGGACCGCGACAGTCGAGCCGATGAGCCACTTGGTCCCGTACACTATAGGGTTTGGATCATCGCCGGCCATTTTGAAGGCGATGAAGAAAGCAAGAACGGGAATCAGACTGAGCAGGTTTTTCATATTTTTGTTATAGGTCTTGTAGTATCAGTTCCTGGTGCCATCCTGCAGATTATACAATGAAAGGGCCGGTTCCGGCATATGGCCGCTGCGCCCCGGCGGCGGAGGAAGAAATTGCCGCAAATCGGTTAGAATGGGAAACCGCGTGAGGCGAATCATTCAGATCGGCCAAAAGGAGGCGCTGATGGCACAGGAATTCTATGATGATGAAAACCAGGAGCTGGTGAGGACCGCCGGCGATGAGGAGCACGGAAGAAGGCTCGATCAGGTTCTCGCGTCCCTGTACTCTGACTACTCGCGCAGCAAGATCAAGAAATGGATAGAGGAGGGGCGCGTAACCCTTGACGGAAGGGTCTGCACCGTTCCGAGAACCCTCGTCGAGAGCGGCATTGAGATCGGCCTGACGCCTGAGCTCACTGATGACTACCTGGCGGAGCCGCAGGACATTCCCTTCGAGACTGTCTACGAGGACAAGGACATCATCATCATAAACAAGCCTGCGGGGATTGTCGTGCATCCCGGCGCCGGAGTGCATGACGGCACGCTGATGAACGGCATACTGTTCCGCTATCCGGAGAACGCCCATCTTCCGAGAGCAGGCATTGTGCACCGCCTTGACCGCGACACCTCGGGGCTCATGGTTGTGGCAAGGTCTGAGAAGGCGCAGAACAAGCTGGTGAAGGCAATTTCAAAGCATGAGGTCGTCCGCGAGTACGAGGCTGTCGTTGTCGGAGTCCTTACCGCGGGCGGCACGGTTGATGCGCCGATTGGGAGAAGCCGGACCGTGCGGACCATGATGGCGGTTGTCCCGGAGGGCATGGGCCGCGAGGCGGTAACCCACTACCGGGTCCTCGAGAGGTTCCGCGCGCACACCAGAATAAGAGTCCGCCTTGAGACCGGAAGGACCCACCAGATCAGAGTGCACATGGCCCATATCAACCATCCGCTGGTCGGGGATCCTCTCTACGGCCTCAGGAGAAAAAGATACATCAAGGGCGCCGACGAGGAGTTCAACCGCAAGGTAACCGGCTTCCCGAGGCAGGCACTCCATGCGGCAAAGCTGATGTTCATCCATCCCTCGACCGGGCTTGAGGTCTCGTTCGAGTCCCCGATCCCAGATGATCTCAATGAGCTCTACGCGGTGCTGAGGCGCGACCTCTCCGAGCATCCCGGAGAGTATGTCTATGACTGAGGCGGGCCTCATCCGCGCAGGCTGGGACGTTCCTCCCTTTGTCCATGCCGGGTACACTCTGAGACAGGGCGGGGTGAGCGCCGGCTGCTATGGGAGCCTCAACCTCGCGCTCCATGTCGGCGATGACCGGGATCTTGTACTGGAGAACCGCTCGATTGCCGTCCGTAAATTCGCTCTCCCTGCCGATCCGGTTTACGTAACCCAGGTACACGGCACCGATGTTCTCTGGGGAGAGGATGCCGGACAGGGCGCCCCCGAGGGCGATGCGCTCGTTACCTGTAAAAGAGGACTCCCGCTTGCGATTATGACCGCGGACTGCCTGCCTGTCCTCTTCTTTGATCCGGCATCTGGCACGATAGCAGCGGCCCATGCCGGCTGGCGCGGGCTCGCCGCTGGAGTCCTTGAGAAAACTGTGGCTGCCATGGCCTCAGATCCCGGGGAAATCCGCGCCTGGCTGGGCCCCAGGATAGGCAGGAGCGCCTTTGAGGTCGGGGACGAGGTTAGATCCGCGTTCATCTCCGCAGACAGCGGCGCCGCTGATGCCTTCAGGCCCTCGCGTCCGGGGCACTTCCTCTGCTCACTTGCGGTGCTTGCGGTGCGAAGGCTCTCAGGAGCCGGGTTCAGGCAGGAGAACATCAGCGACTGCGGACTCTGCACCTACAGCGATCCGTCACGCTTCTTCTCCTACCGCCGCGACGGCAGGACCGGGAGGGGCGCGGCACTCATCTGGCTGGATCCAGCCTGACACATTCCGCGGCCGGTGGAGCATCCGGCCGTCACGTCATTTTCGTTCTGAACTGATTCTCCTCCCGCCTCAGCGCTGTAAAAATTTATCCGGCGTTCTTGCTTATGCGCATGCCTGCCTCCATATATTCCTCCAGAAGAGAAAAACAGGAGAGAGAAAATGAATATGGACAATCTTACGAGCGGCTTCCTTGACGCTCTCAATGAGGCGCAGAGGCAGGCGCTTGGAAATGACAACCAGTTTATCGAGCCGGTGCATCTGATGAAGGCCTTCCTTCAGCAGAAGGACGGCTCGGTTGTCGCGCTTCTCAAAATGCTGGGAACTGACCTCACCGGTTTTGAGAATGATATCGACTCCCAGATCAGCAGCCTGCCGCAGGTGAGCGGCGTGGGCGGAGACGTCAAGTTCTCGCCGCAGCTTGCCAACCTCCTCGGTCTCTGCGAGAAGTTCTCGGTAAAGCTCAAGGATCAGTACATCTCATCGGAGCTCTTCGTCCTTGCGGCCTGCTTTGACCGTGACGCTCTCGGTCAGATCATGCAGAAGTACGGCCTTGACGACAATAAGGTCAGGGAGGCAATCAATAAGATGAGAAACGGCGACAGCGTTGACGATCAGAACGCCGAGCAGAAGAGGGGCGCACTCGCCAAGTTCTGCATTGACGTTACGGCGGAGGCCGAGAAGGGCACGCTCGATCCGGTCATCGGCCGCGATGAGGAGATCAGGCGCACCATGCAGGTTCTCCAGAGAAGGACCAAGAACAACCCGGTCCTCATCGGCGAGCCGGGCGTCGGCAAGACCGCGATTGTCGAGGGCTTGGCCCAGAGAATCGTCAACAAGGAGGTTCCCGAGGGGCTCAAGGGCAAGAGGCTTCTCTCCCTTGACATGGGCGGGCTCATCGCAGGCGCCAAGTACCGCGGCGAGTTCGAGGAGAGGCTTAAGGCTGTCCTCAACGAGCTCAAGAAGCAGCAGGGCAAGGTCATACTCTTCATCGACGAGATCCATACCGTCGTAGGCGCCGGCAAGACAGACGGCGCGCTTGACGCCGGCAATATGCTCAAGCCCGCCCTTGCCCGCGGCGAGCTCCACTGCATCGGCGCGACGACCCTTGACGAGTACCACAAGTACATCGAGAAGGATCCGGCCCTTGAGCGCAGGTTCCAGAAGGTCTTCGTCGGCGAGCCGAGCGTGGAGAGCACCATCGCGATCCTGAGGGGACTCCAGAAGCGCTACGAGCTGCACCACAACGTCCAGATCACCGATCCGGCGCTCGTTGCTGCTGCGACGCTCTCAAACCGCTACATCACCGACAGGAAGCTCCCGGACAAGGCAATCGACCTCATCGATGAGGCCGCCGCCAGCATCAGGCTGCAGATGGACTCCAAGCCCGAGAAGCTTGACCGCCTCGACCGCCGCCTCATACAGCTCAAGATGGAGCAGCAGGCGCTGAAGAACGAGACTGATGACGCGAGCAAGAAGCGCTACAGCGACATCACCGCGGAGATTGAGGAGAAGGAGAAGGAGTCGCAGGCCCTAAACGAGAGGTGGAAGGTCGAGAAGGCCGCGCTCTCCGGCTCCAAGGATCTCAAGAAGGAGCTCGACAACGCGATACTTGACCAGAAGAGGGCCGAGAGGGACGGCAACTACACTGAGGCCGGCAGGCTGAAGTACGATGTCATCCCTGCCCTTGAGAAGAAGCTCCAGAAGAGCAATGAGATCGACCTGAGCGGTGATACGCTCCTTCACAACAAGGTAACCGACGCGGACATCGCGGATGTCGTTTCAAAGGCAACCGGCATCCCGGTATCGAAGATGCTGAGGGGCGAGAGGGAGAAGCTGCTCAATATGGAGGATCAGCTCCATAAGAGAGTCATCGGGCAGGATGAGGCAGTGAAGGCAATTTCTGACGCCATCAGGAGAAGCCGCGCAGGGCTCTCCGATCCGAACCGCCCGATAGGATCGTTCCTCTTCATGGGACCGACCGGCGTCGGCAAGACCGAGCTCTGCAAGGCTCTTGCGGATCTCCTCTTCAACACAGAGAAGTCGATTGTGAGGATTGACATGTCGGAGTACATGGAGAAGTACTCGGTCTCGAGGCTCGTCGGAGCGGATCCTGGCTATGTTGGCTATGAGGAGGGCGGCCAGCTTACGGAGGCGGTAAAGCGCAGACCCTATTCGGTCGTGCTCTTCGATGAGATTGAGAAGGCCCATCCAGATGTGTTCAACATCCTGCTCCAGGTCCTTGATGACGGACGCCTGACCGACGGACAGGGCCAGACCGTTGACTTCAAGAACACGATTATCATCATGACCTCGAACCTCGGCTCTGACATCATCCAGAGGGAGACCGAGAACTCAAAGAGCGAGGAGGACATCAAGAAGGAGCTTGACGGAGTGCTCAAGGCGCACTTCAAGCCGGAGTTCCTCAACAGAATTGATGACATCGTGTACTTCCACTCCCTCGGAAAGGAGCAGATTGAGCAGATTGCGAAGATCCAGCTCAAGACCCTTATGGATAGGCTTGCCGGCATGGGTTACCACTTTGAGTTCGACCATACCGTCTGGGAGCACCTTACCGTGGTCGGGTATGATCCGGCATTCGGCGCAAGGCCTCTGAGGAGGGCAATACAGAACTGCCTTGAGGATCCTCTCGCGAAGCTCATCCTGAGCGGGAAGCTTGTTCCGGGGAAGCTCATAACGCTGGGCTTCTCGGAGGGCGAGCTCACCTATAAGGAGTAAGCCAGACCGCGCCCCGGAGTATCCGGGGCACACGTACCGGCGGCGAAGGCTGCCGGCTTTGTTTCCAGGGCGTGCCGCAGAGGCGCGCCTTTCCTGTTTTCCCGCGCGGCAATGCAGTCTCCAATGCTTCCAGTCCGCTAAAGTCTTAATCCCGTCTTTTTCTGATAAAATCAGAGGCGCGTTTTTCTCAGAATTTTCAGTTTGTTCAGGGCCACGCTATGAAGACAAAGGATGACATTCTTGAAAGAATAAAGAAGCTCATGGCCCTCAGCCATTCGGCGAACCCCAACGAGGCTGCCATCGCGCTGAGCCAGGCCCAGAAGCTGATGATGAGGAATCATCTCACAGTGAAGGAGGTGATGCTCAGCGACATCGGCGAGGAGCGGGCTGACGTGCTCTCGCCCCTTCGCGAGCGCAGGCTCTCCATAAGGCTCGGCATGATCATAGCGAACGCCTTCGGGCTTGACTACCTGATGTCAGACCAGAGCGGATCGGGCTTTAGGACGATTATCTTCATCGGGCCGAAGGACAGGCTCGAGTCTGCCGTGTATGTCTTCACCATACTCTCGAGGGAGGCGGCCAACGTCAAGAAGGACGCCTCGAAGGAGATAAGGAACAAAGTGAAGGCCTCGGTCATGGAGAGCCTTCCCGAGCTCAGGCGCCGGTACGGCATGGATCTTTTTGTGGATCTCGACAGCCTGGTGAGCCGCATGATCAGCAGCAATACCAGGAAGCAGGTTGCGTTCTACATGTCAGGCTGGCTCGAGGCCATCAGCGAGAAGGTAACGAAGTTCGCGGTAGCCGACAATGAGAGAATGATGATCGAGGAGTACAAGGGCAGGTACGATCAGCGCACGATAAGGAGCAGAAGGCGCTATGTGAACAGCGCTGAGGCCTCAGCCTACCGGAGCGGCGTGGCGAACGGACGGGACAGTCTCTCCCTTTTCAGGGGAGTAAAGGGCATCGATCATGAGCTTCTGGAGTAGAGTGAGCCTGGCTTTTCATTTCATGAGGCTTCGTTCGGGGCTCCTCGCCATTTCTGCCGCGGCGCTTCTCGCTCTGCTGCCTGAGATGTGCGCGGCGGCTTCCGGGCAGCCAGAGAAGGCCGCGGAGTCAGCAGACGCTCAGGAGGCGAGCCCGCACAAAAGCGGCACAGGAGATTTCTCCATCAACAAAGCTGAAGGCAGCACGGTCGGGAGCGCGGCTGCCGGCAGCGAGCTCTTCAGCTTCCCGGGCGTCGAGGAAAGCAGGCAGAAGCTCCCGCCTGCCGCCGGCATAATTTTCCACAGGCTGAGGAAGCCCTATGTCTTTGCAAAGTTCCGGCAGGTATCGTCCCCCGGCTCCATCAGGAAGGAGTCGTCAGGGTACCTGAAGGTTGACGGCTCGGTAATCTGCTTCCTCATAGAGAAGCCTATCCCGGTAAGCTACCGGATAGACTCGGCGCTCAGCACCTTCATCATTACGATTGACGGGCGGAGAAGCGAGGAGAGAATACTTGATCAGCAGACCATGAACGGTCTCTTCATCAAGGCTGTGGCGTCGATATTCACGGGCGATCTTGATTTTGCCTGGAGGGTGTTCCGCCTCAGCGCACACTCAGAGAAGGGAGAGTGGTGGACCTTCGTCATCGAGCCCGCCGAGGATGACTTCAAGATGCTCTCCGGACCTATCAGATTTTACGGATCCTCATACCTCAACAGCATCGAGTCGGTTGACGCGAGCGACGGGCATATGATTTCAACGATTACATTAACGGATCATTCGGAGAAGAGAGATGATGAGCCGGAAGAGCTCCAGGCTGGCTGCCGTTAGGGCGGTCTACCTTCTGTGCCTGGTCCTGTCCGCTGTGTTTGGCTTCAGGTCATTTGACCCGGATCAGGTCGGATCCGGCCTCGTGTCCCTGATGAAGTCAGAGGTCAGCCAGAGGAGCTCCGCGCTGCGCTCACGGGTGATAAATTCCCTTGAGGGCACGGTGGTATTCGACGTTCAGACTGACTCCGCGGTAATCGCGTCAAATATCTGTTCAGAGCTTGCCGAGCTTAAGGACCTCAGCATGCAGTGCCGCATCAGCGGAAAGGAGAAGCGCCTCCTCAGAAGCCAGATTGACCAGATGAGATACACCGGCGTGTCGATACCTGACGTGTTCCTCTCGGAAAGCGCGCTCACTGACTATCTTTATACCCAGCTTTACCTCCCTTTCGGGGCCCCCTCCATCAGGGAGATCAGGAGCGATCCGTTCCTTGCCCAGCGGAGCATCATCAGGGAGCAGGTGTTTGACTCCGGAATCAAGGAGGGGCTCCGCTACCGGGAGGACGGCTCGGCCGGGTACTATGTCCTCCGCGGCCAGGTCAGGCAGAGGCTTTCCCTTGCCCGGCAGAAGCAGCTCGCTGAGGAGGTGGAGGAGCTGGAGAGCCGCTACGGTGAGCTCGGCATCGGCATACTGCACCACGGCAACCTGTTCAGCTCGCTTAAAATCGTAAACCGGAGCGTCAGGGAGATAAAGCTCATCACCGCCATCACGCTTGCGTTTTCCCTGCTTGCCGCAGCCTTCCTGCTGCGCTCGCTCTGGGCGGTGCTCTACGTAACGGTCAGCGTCATTCTCTCATGCATGGCAGGAGCGGCGATCTGCTGCCTGATTACAGGCTCGGTGCATATCGTGTCGGCGCTTCTCGCGTCGCCTGTAATCGGGCTTGCCTCAGACTATCCGGTCCACTGCATCTATGCAGGATCCAGCAGGGGAAATTCGAAGCCGCTCGTGAGGTCGCTCCTCTTCAGCCTTGGTACGTCGCTCATAGCATTTGCGGCGCTTGCCTTCACGCTCAACCAGATCCTCATCCAGGTGAGCATCATCGCTGCCGCAGGGCTCCTCGTATCCTTCCTCAATACGGCTCTGTTCCCTCCCTCATTCTGCAGGTTCGTCTCTCCGGTAACCTTCAGGATAAGGGGCACTGGCTGGTTCCGGGTGATGGCTCTCGCCGGAACTGCGTCTGTCGTCCTGATGAGCTTCTCCTTCATGAACTTCAGGACCAATGATGACATCAGCACCTATACCGCGGGAGCTGAGGACCGGATCCATGTAATCAATGAGATAAACAAGAGCCGGATGTACTCCATCAGGGCTGAGAGCATCGAGAGCCTCGCCGAGAAGCTGGTGAAGGCAGAAAAGGAGCTCCGGAGGCTCCGGAGCAGCCGGCAGGTGAGAAGCTGGTCGTCCCCGGCCGTGTGGCTGGTGCCCAGCTATCAGCAGAAGGAGCAGATCGAGCAGTTCAGGAAGCTGTGGCCTGCGGTGAAGTCATTCTGGAAGCAGGCCGGAGTGAAGGTCTCAGAGCCTGACTTCAGAGTGCATTCACCGGCGTCAGTGGCCGCCAGCAAAATGTTCGCGCCATACTCTGACCAGCTCTACTGCGGAGCCGAGGGATGCGCGGCCCTGGTGAGGATCAACGGCGGCACTGAGGCCTGTGACAGGGCCATGACCTCTCTCGGCCTCATGCGGATGAACATGTCGGGCATACTTTCGGATGTCATGAGCGACATAAAGTCATCGCTCCTCAGCTTCTTTGCCATGGGAGCGGCGCTCTCGCTGGTGTTCCTCCTCTTCTCCGGCGGGTTCAGGCTCATGGCAGCCTGCCTGGTGCCTCTTGCCGCAGGCATGCTTTTCAGCGTCGAGACGCTCTCATTCTTCGGGCAGAGCTTCACGGTGTTCTCTCTGGTGGGGCTCATACTGCTCTTCGGCATCGGCGTCGACTACACGATTTTCTTCGCCTCGATGAAGGAGGATATCGGGAAGATCTTCCCGGGCGTGCTGCTCGCGTTTGCCACGACGGAGATTGCCTTCCTTCTCCTTGCCTTCTCGTCAAGCAGGATTGCCTCAGGCTTCGGGATCATCATGTCGTCAGGGCTCCTGATGATCTTCCTGCTCTCCCCCGGGGCGTTCTTCCTCAAATCCAGGAATGACTTTGATCTTTACGGCTGACCGCAGTACTCCGCCTGCGGCCAGGGCTGGCGGGCTCTAGAACAGTGCCTTTGCCGCGAAGAAAAGCGGCGGAACAGCGAGTGCCGGCAGCAGGTTGATGACCTTCAGATCCTTGATCTTCAGGATGGAAAGCCCCGTGGCCATGATGAGAAAGCCTCCCGTAAGGCTCAGCTCGTTGAGGAGCTCAGGGCTGGTGTCCTTCATGAAGAGGAGCGCCGAGACGTATATCGCCCCCTGCCAGATGAAAAGGATGGGAGAGGCGAATATCACTGATTTTCCGAATGACGCGGCGAGTATCGCCGAGGTTACGAGATCGAGCACCGCGTTGGTGTAGATAAGAGTGCCGTCGTTCTCGAGAGCGCTCTTGATGGGGCCCAGGATCGCGAGCGGCCCGACGCAGAAAATCAGGAACGCCGTGATGAGGCCGTCGAGGCTGAAGGTGCCGCTGCTCCCTTTGCCCTGGAACCTTGCGACCAGCTTCTCAAGCCTCTCGCTGAAGTCAATCCAGTTGCCGATGAGGGCCCCCAGGGCAAGCGAGACGATGAAGAGCACCGGATAGCCGCTGTGGTCCATGCCGTTCACCAGGGAATGTATGCCTATGCCGAAGGCCGAGAGGCCCATCGCGTTGAGTATGGCGAGCTTGAGCTTCTCATTGATGCCGCGCCTCAGGAGGAGCCCCGCGAGGCTTCCGATGAGGATGAAGAGGGCATTGACTGTAGTAGGTAGCATAATACAGAAATCCTTAAACCAGGCTGAACGGACGGCCGTGGAATACCGCCACGCGCCGGCACGGAGCCTATTCGTAAATAATCTTTATCCTGGTCCGGTCAGTGCGGTTTTTCCTCGCGAACTCGTCGATATCCCTGTCGGTCGCGAGGAGCTCGGTGTCGTGGAACCTGCCGTCCTTCAGGTAGCCGCCCACAGCCTCGCCGGTGCAGACGCTCCGCCTTATTGCCGGAGTGCCTACAGCCTGGTCATCTGATGATTCCGCGCGGCCCTTTGCATCATCTTCTTTATGACTGTGCCTGAAGAGAAAATCAAACATCGGGGCCTCCTCTGATGCTGTCCGGATGAACGCACGGATTTTAGCAGAACGCGCGGCATCCGGACAAAGAGACCATGGCAGAATGCCAGGGGCGCCGGATTCCGGCAGGGACACAAATCCCCGCTCAATGTAGCCGACTGAGGCAATTTTTGCTATCATGTTAGCCGCTGATTTTGGTCGGCAGTGATTTCGGGGTTGATCCTTTCAGACTTGTTGCGGCATGCCGTTTCAGCGCGGCTCTTGAAAACTGCACTTGCTTTTGGTTTCCTCTGTCTCGACTTCACGGCGGCACGCTGTCTGATTTGCGTTAACCGCGCAAACTGACAGGGAATCTCTCCACCGTCTGGTTTCCTGTCTAACTGCAGTGCGTCCGTTCTAACGGTGTGACGACTCGAAAGTCAACAGTTAATGTATATGGAGTCAGTTTAAATGGAAAAGTTATCCGGCGCCCAGATGGTCATCCGCGCGCTAGAAGACGAGGGTGTTGATCACATCTTCGGTTATCCCGGGGGCGCAGTCATCGATATCTACGACGCTCTCTACAATTCTCACAAGATCAAGCACATTCTTGTGCGCCACGAGCAGTCCGCAGCCCATGCTGCTGACGGCTACGCAAGGGCAACCGGCAAGGTCGGCGTCTGCCTCGTAACCTCAGGCCCTGGCGCTACCAATACCGTAACCGGCATTGCGACTGCGTACATGGACTCTGTGCCTATCGTTGTCATCACCGGGCAGGTTGCGACCAAGTACATCGGCCAGGACGCCTTCCAGGAAGTTGACACGATCGGCATCACCCGTCCTATCGTCAAGCACAGCTTCCTCTGCAAGTCGGCGCTCGACATCCCCGTCGCCATCAAGAAGGCCTTCTACATCGCCTCCACCGGCCGCCCGGGCCCTGTCGTCATCGACATCCCCAAGGACTGCCAGAGCCCGAAGAACCTCTTTGACTACGAGTATCCGAAGTCAGTAAGCATGCGCTCCTACAACCCGACCCTCGTCGGACACAAGGGGCAGGTAAAGCGTGCGGCCAAGGTTCTTGCCGGAGCGCAGCACCCGGTAATGCTCATCGGCGGCGGCACCATCATCTCCAACGCGTCCGCAGAGGTGAAGGAAGTCGCAGAGCGCTTCAACATGCCGGTCACCAGCACCCTGATGGGCCTCGGCGCATTCCCGGCAACTGACGGACGCTTCCTCGGAATGCTCGGCATGCACGGCACCTATGAGGCCAACATGACCATGCACAACTCCGATGTCATCCTTGCCGTCGGAACGAGGTTTGCTGACCGCATCACGAACAACGTTGCGAAGTTCTGCCCGAACGCCAAGATTATCCACATCGATGTCGATCCGACCTCGATCGCAAAGACCGTCAGGGCCGACATCCCCATCGTCGGATCCTGCGAGATCGTCCTCAGGCAGCTCCTTGAGGCAGCCGATGAGCTCGGCGTGAAGCAGGACAGCTCCGCCCACGCTGACTGGTGGAGCATGATCGACGGCTGGCGCGGCAGGCACTGCCTGGCATTCAGGAAGGATCCGGAGAACATCAAGCCCCAGGAGGTCATCGAGGAGCTCTGGAACGTTACGGGCGGCAAGTGCATCGTCTGCTCCGATGTCGGACAGCACCAGATGTTCATCGCTCAGCACTTCAAGTTCGACAGACCCCGCCAGTGGCTCAACTCCGGCGGACTCGGCACCATGGGCTACGGCTTCCCCGCAGCCATCGGCGCTCAGATTGCGCTTCCCAATGAGAAGGTCTGCGTAATCAGCGGAGACGGCTCGTTCCAGATGAACTCCCAGGAGCTCTCGACCTGCCTGCAGTACCATCTGCCGCTCAAGATCATCATCATGGACAACAAGGCCCTCGGAAACGTCAAGCAGTGGCAGGACATGTTCTATGGCGGAAGGCACAGCGAGACCATCCTCAACGACAACCCTGACTTCGTCAAGCTTGCCGAGGCCTACGGCCACGTCGGCATGAGGATCCTCCTCCCCTCGGAGCTCCATGACGGACTTGCCGAGGCATTTTCCGACAAGTACAAGGATAAGCTGGTCCTCATAGACATCCGCATCGATCCGGAGGAGAAGGTATTCCCCATGCAGCTCGGCGGCGGCGCTATGTGCGACATTCGCTTCAGTGAGACAGAGACAACGGAGACGGAACGCAAATGAAGCATTTGATTTCAATTCTGCTTGAAAATGAATCAGGCGCTCTCAGCCGCGTCGTAGGCCTCTTCTCACAGCGCGGGTACAACATCGAGTCGCTTACCGTGGCTCCGACCGAGGACTCCACCCTCTCGAGGATCACCATCGTAACCGACGGCGACAACAGCGAGATCGAGCAGATCACCAAGCAGCTACACAAGCTGGTTGATGTCCTCAAGGTCTGCGATCTGGCGGACAGCACCTACATCGAGCGCGAGCTCATGCTCATCAAGTGCCGCGCGAGCACCACTGACGTCAGGACCGAGCTGATGCACCTCACTGACATCTTCCGCGGCCAGATTGTCGATGTCACCTCCGAGCTCTATGTCATCCAGCTCGTCGGCGACACAGAGAAGCTTGACGCCTTCATCGATATTGTCGGGAAGAGCGCCGGCATTCTCGAGGTGGTAAGAAGCGGCGTCAGCGGCATCGCAAGAGGCGAGAGGGCGCTGAGGGCCTGATCTCATCATCTCTGAATCCCAGTAAAGGTCCTGTTCCGGCAGGGCCTTTTTTTATGTCCAGATGTTTAGAAAGCCGGCTAATCTTTCGCCGCATGTCCTCATACGGACGTTTTCTGCTAAAATACAGCGCCATAAATCTTTATCTGCCGGCAGATCATGTCATTCCTGTCCGGCGCGGTGTTGCATTCCGGGGAATTATCTTCTGATGAAAGAAAGCGTCGAGAGAAAACTTGAGTCCATTTCAGAGCGTTACGAGGAAGTGCAGAGGCTTCTTGCCGAGCCTGACGTAATCGCGAATCTTGACAAGTACCGCGAGCTCAACAAGGAGTACACGGGGCTTACTGAAATCGTCGAGGAATTCCGCAGATACAGGAAGGCGCAGGAGAGCTGCAAAGAGGCAGAGGAGCTCGTGAACGGCGCCGACGACGAGATGAAGGATCTCGCCGCCGAGGAGCTTGAGGAGTCGAAGAAAACCCTCGCCGAGCTCGAGCACAAGCTGCAGATCCTGCTTCTCCCGAAGGATCCGAGGGACAGCAACGACTGCTTCCTTGAGATAAGGGCCGGCACCGGCGGCGACGAGGCCTGCCTCTTCGCGGGCGATCTCTTCAGGATGTACTCCTACTACATCGAGAAGAAGAAATGGCATCTCGAGATCATCAGCTCGAGCGAGGGCGAGATGGGCGGCTACAAGGAAATCATCTCCAAGGTCTCCGGAGACGGCGCCTATGGCATCCTTAAGTTTGAGTCGGGCGGACACCGCGTGCAGAGAGTGCCTGTCACCGAGTCGCAGGGAAGAGTCCACACCTCCGCCTGCACTGTGATGGTCATGCCCGAGGTTCCGCCTGAGCAGGCTCCCGTGATCAACCCTGCGGATCTCAGAATCGACACCTACCGCTCGTCAGGTGCCGGCGGTCAGCACATCAACAAGACTGACTCCGCAGTGCGCATCACCCATCTTCCGACCGGACTTGTGGTCGAGTGCCAGGACGAGCGCTCGCAGCACCGCAACAAGGAGCGTGCGATGAGCGTGCTCCTCGCGAGGCTCACCAAGCTGCAGGATGACAAGAGAAAGGCCGAGGAGGATCAGGCAAGGCACGACATCCTGAGCTCCGGAGACCGCTCTGACCGCATCCGTACCTACAATTTCCCGCAGGGAAGAGTGACCGATCACCGGATCAACCTCACGCTCTACCGGCTCGACGAGGTTCTGAACGGCGACATGGATCCGCTCATCGGACCTGTGATCGAGGAGTACCAGGCAGATCAGCTGCAGCGCCTCTCAGAGGAAGGGTAAGCAAAGAACGTGACTCTGGGGGAATGCCGGACAGGGCTTATAAAGGGCATAAGGAGCGAGTCGCCGAAGGCTGACGCCGATGCGCTGCTCTGCTTTGTCCTTGGCTGCACGAGAACCGCACTTATAACAGAGGCATCAAGAATGCTCTCGGACTCTGAGACTCAGCGTCTTGAATCATGCCTGGAGCGGCGCAATAACGGCGAGCCGGTAGCCTACATCACCGGTACGCGGGGATTCTGGGATTTCGAGGTCGAGGTGAACAGCTCGACGCTCATCCCTCGCCCCGAGACGGAGTTCCTGGTTGAAACTGCACTGGGGCTTTTCAGGGGCGGAACATTTCTGGACCTCGGAACAGGCACCGGTGCGATCCTCATCGCAATAGCGAGGGAACGGCCGTCAGCAAAGGCCTTCGGGACTGATGTGGTTTCTGAGGCGGTCAGGCTTGCGAGGCGCAACTGCGATGCAAACAGAGTCAGGGCTGATATAAGGGAAGGATCCTGGTATGAGCCGGTCAGTGACATGAAATTTGACCTCATCGTCTCAAACCCGCCGTACATCGATCCTGATGATCATCATCTCGAAGAGGGGGACGTGCGGTTCGAGCCGAGAACTGCCCTTGTCTCTGGGCACTGCGGGCTTGACGATCTCAGGCATGTAATCGGCGGCGCGTCCCGGCACCTTAATTCCTCCGGGCATCTTGCGGTGGAGCACGGCTGGAACCAGGGCTTTGCCGTAAGAAAGCTATTCGGAGAGGCAGGATTCACGGATATCCGTTCGGTAAGGGACTACGGCGGCCATGAGCGGGTGACTTACGGGACCATGCCGGATGGCGCGGCAGGAACAGCGGAATAATTT
>ONIT01000005.1 GCA_900317945.1 uncultured Pseudomonadota bacterium | reverse complement strand
CTCGATCATAAAGTGAGGCCTTTTTTTATGCAATTTTTAAATCACTGAAGGCAGAGGTCTGGGTCCCTGGCCACACAGAAAAAATGATTGACCCAAAATAATGAGCAAATAGCCTATAAAAAAGCGAAATGCGAAGAGCAGGGCCAAAGCAAATGGCTATATTCTTTTCTTGATATGCGGCGTGCAGGCAAAGAGGAACAGGACTGGATGTCTCATGCACATAAGTCAGGTAACTTTGATTTTGATGTTTTGCACAAAAAACGGGCTGTGTTTGGAACAGTTGTTCTGGAATGCGATTTGGATCTTGATCCGGAAACCGTTTATATGGCTTATTCAAAACGCTGGGAGATCGAAGTCTTCATGCGTTATTACAAGACCGCATGCGAATTTGATGACACCAGAGTACATGATGACTATTCCGTAATTGGTAGCGAATTTTGCGATTTTTTGGCATCGCTTCTGACCTGCCGCCTTATAAATAAGTTTGATTCAGTCCACCTTTTGGATAAGATGACTTATAAGGAAATAATGGCCATACTGACCAAAGCCAAGAAAGGTCGCATTGGAGAAAACGAATGGCAGATGGTCAGAACCAATGTTGGACAACGACATGTTCTCGAGGAGCTTGGACTTATTCCAAAACCAGAAGAAACTTCTAAAACGTCTGAAGATACCCCTAAGAGACCACGCGGAAGACCTCGTAAAGTGAGGGTATAGTCTAAGAGATTGGGAATCTATTAATTGAAGGCACACGCTCTTTAAAGTATTTCAGCGCGCTTCCTTGGCAATTTGCATCACGGCATCGGGAATTTAAGAAAAATTGCCGGTTTCGGCACATAAATTTATTTCAGCAGAAAGGATAATAGGAAACTGGTTCTATATTTCTGTTTCAATCAGATCAGTGCGCTGAAAATCTTCAGCCCGGGAATGTTTCCGGCAGCGTTTTGATAAACTGTGGGCAGGAATATGCCATCTGGTCACAGTGCAGGAAAGAGCAGAAGAAACAAAAGGGGACGAGCAAGATGTCTGACACCGCAAAGAACGGGACAAATCAGGAAAAGCAGTTTTTCCTGATTAGACTCTTTAACGGAATTTCAATAATAAAAATAGTAAATATCGGATATGTTCTGATCCTCGTGATACTGCTCTCCATAAGCATAGTCACCTATTTCAGCCTGGCTGACTTCCAGAGCTCGTTCACCGAAATAACCGAGGAGGCAGAGCCGCTCGTCAAGCAGGCCGATGAGATGGAGAAGACCATTCTCTCGGCGCACAACGCCCTTGAGCTTGTCCTCAACGAGCATGATCTCTCCAAGATGCCCCAGAGGCTCTCGGAGCTCAGGACAGCCCAGAACCGCTATAAGTCAGCTCTCGACAAGCTTACGGCCATGAGCCAGGGGAAAAATACCGAGCTTGATGCCGATGTCGGGGAGGTCACGAAGCTCACCAAGGAATACCAGCTGCGCACTGAGGGAGCCTCAGGCAGCGAGATGGGGGACGTCGCACTGCGCCTCATGAACGAGAAGAAGTCGCTCGGCAAGGCAACGAGCTCGTTCGAGAGCCTGCTCAGGCTCTTCGGCGGAGAGCTCTCGAAGCTTGAGGTGACAACCGAGGATGATTTCGTCAAGATCATGTCCCGCTCCCTTGTCGCCGCTGAGGGACCTATTGAGATAAACACCGGCAACGCGCTCAAGGCCGAGAACTCTGCGGAGATAAAGAAGCTCCTTGAGAGCAACAAGAAGCTGCTCCCGGTATTCCAGAAGGCATTCAAGGATGTTACCAATGCCCAGCCTGGGTTCAAGGAGACCATCGGCTACTACATCGAGGACTTTGAGCTCAACACCTCCAGCGACAAGGGAATTCTCGCCAAGAGAATGAGAATTTACCAGGATCAGGAGCACCTCTTTGACGTCGCGAGCAAGGCGAACAAAATCATCGCCCAGATAAGGGAGAAGCTCACTGTCATCCAGACTGCGGCTGACAGCAGGATGAAAAAGTCAGTCGCGAGCAGCAACGTCACCATGCTGCGCCTGGTGCTGACCCTCGTGATCGGCACGACGATCGGCATACTCATCGGCGTTCTGATCGCGGCAGCGATCGGCAGGATTATCAGAGTGCCGCTTGATGCGATAAGCCGCGGCATGAACAGGATGGCGAAGGGAGATCTCTCGAAGCCTGTGCCCTACAGCGCCAAGAACGAGTTCGGCACGATAGCGAGACAGCTCAATGCCCTGCGCGATACGCTGGTATCTGCACTGAAGGAGATGAATGCCGCGTCAGACCAGCTCCGTGATACCGCCCATCAGAACAGGGACTCTGTAGAGGCTGCCTCGGCATCCATCCAGGAGCAGCAGAACGAGACCAACTCGGTTGCCTCTGCCATGACTGAGATGGACAGCTCTGTGGTTGCCGTCTCCGAGTCCGCGAACGGCGCCCTGCAGGAAGTAATCGGAATTGAGAAGGCCGCGGAGGACAGCCGCGTCGAGATGTCAAAGAACATTTCCACCATTCATGATCTCTCGAACAAGCTGACCAAGACCTCCGAGGCCATCAAGCACCTCTCCGACATGGGCGAGAACATCGACAACATAATCGGAGTAATCAAGGGAGTCGCTGACCAGACCAGCCTCCTTGCCCTCAACGCGGCAATTGAGGCAGCCCGCGCAGGCGAGCACGGAAGGGGCTTTGCGGTTGTTGCCGACGAGGTGAGGACCCTCGCGGATCAGACCGCGAAGTCGACGAAGGACGTCAGCGCCATCATCAGCGAGCTTATGATCTTCATCAACCAGACGGTCGATACGGTCAAGGAATGCAGCGCCGCGATGGAGGCCTCCGTACAGCAGAGCTCGGACGCCAACGGAGCGATTGAGGAGATGCAGGCTGTGCTCATCCGCATCAGCAACATGTCAAGCCAGGTGGCCCATGCCGCGGACGAGCAGAAGAAGACATCGGAGAACATCGTCGGCAACATCAACAGGATCTCAACGCTCTCCAACGAGAACAACTCTGAGATAAGCAAGATCTCGGACACCTGCGGCAGGCTCGAGCAGATGGCTGTACGGCAGGACGAGCTGCTCAAGGGCTTCAAGTTCTAACCCTGATCCCGGCTGTGGCCGGGATTTTTCTTTCGGATTCACTATGTGCAGAACAGTCATAAAAAATGCCACCATCGTCAATGAAGGAAGGATATTCATATCCGATCTCCTTATTGAGAATGAGCGGATCGGCCTGATAGCCGCGGATATAGCGGCAAGGACGGGCGACAGGGTCATTGATCTCGAGGGTAACTACCTGATGCCCGGAATAATCGATGACCAGGTGCATTTCCGTGATCCGGGCTTCCCGGGAAAGGCAACTATAGAGTCTGAGTCCCGCGCGGCCGCCGCTGGCGGAACGACATCGTTTATGGACATGCCGAATACCAAGCCGCAGACCGTCACCTCCGAACTTCTTGACGAAAAGCTCCGGAGGGCATCGCGCGACTCACTCATCAATTACGGATTCTTTCTGGGAGCCACCAACACCAACATTGAGGAGATCAAAAGGCTTGATCCGAAGAAGACTGCCGGAGTAAAGGTGTTCATGGGATCGTCTACAGGCAACATGCTGGTCGACAGCCCCGAGACACTGGAGCAGATTTTCCGCTATTCCCCGGTAATCATCGCAACGCACTGCGAGGACATGGGCATAATCGACGGCAATACGGCCCGCATCAGGGAGAAATACGGTGATAACCCTCCGTTCTCCGTTCACCCGGAGATAAGATCCGCTGAGGCCTGCCTTAAGTCATCATCGCTGGCTGTAGAGCTCGCTGAGAAGACCGGTGCGAACCTCCACATATTCCATCTCTCAACCAGGGCCGAGACCGAGATGCTCAGGAAAATAAGCCGCGGGCCGCTTGAGGATAGGAAAATAACGGCAGAGGTCTGCATGCCGCACCTGACCTTCACGTCAGACGACTACGGGAAGCTGGGACCCCTCATCAAGTGCAACCCTGCGGTTAAGAGTAGCGTGGATCGGGATGCCCTGTTTGCCGGACTCAATGACGGCACAATAAGCATCATTGCGACAGATCATGCCCCGCATGCGGCAGCTGAGAAGGAAAAGCCGTATTTCTCCTGCCCGTCGGGAATTCCGATGATTCAGTTTACCCTGCCCCTCCTCCTTGACTTCTACAATGAGGGAAAGCTCTCGCTCGAGACTATAGCAAGGGCCGCGGCCCACAATCCGGCAATCCGCTATCAGCTGAAGGACAGAGGCTTTATCCGTGAGGGGTACTATGCCGATCTGGCAGCCTTCTCAGTAAAGGATATTACAGAGCCCGCAGAGAGCAGCCTGCTGAGCCTCTGCCGCTGGTCGCCACTTACCGGGAGGCGCATCAGGGGCAAGGTTCTCATGACACTGGTCAACGGAAATGTCGTCTATGAGAACGGACGCATCAACGGCGAAACCAGGGGAAGGCAGCTGGAGTTCAATCGCTGATACACCAGCCTGCCGCACTTCCCGATGCATAAGCGGCGGCCGTACTTTCGCAGGCCGCCTGCCTTTAAGGGGCCTGCTTTTCTGCATTTTGCATCTGCATCCTGCCTGTCTGCAGACTGCACTGCAGCGGCATGAGAGCCGGCATTCCGGCTAATTTTTCACAAGATCACAAATTCGGGCACAATCCTACACTAAAGAGTGATTTTGCGGCCGGATATCAATATAATCATCTGATAAGCCAGCATGAATGCCGCCTGGAGAGCCGCCTGAGCTTAGTCTGTGGCGCTGATTCCCTGAACGGCAGCGGGATTTTGCTCATCTTCAGGCCGCAGGAAAGCGCCTGGGCGGCCTTGTTAAAAATAACAGGAAAAAGAGAGCTTCAGGGTTTTATGATAAGAATTTTCAAGAAAATATTAAAAGCTATAAGCGACGTTTCGGTAATTCGCATTATCGTCAGCGGCTTTTTGTTTCTTATTGTAATCCAGCTTGCTGTTGCCGTTCAGTCGTACCTCAATATCGGGAAATTCTCAGACTCCGTCTCGATGGTAACAACCATGGCGGATCCTATCCTGATGTCAGCAAAGTCCCTTGAGGCAAGAATTCATACTGCCCACAGCACTCTCAATGAAGTCCTGCTGAGCCAGACCGACAAGGACGCCCAGGCCCTCATGTCCGTGCTCAACGACAGGCGCAAGGCCCTTAAGCAGACCATGGATGAGCTCGAGAATCAGGTGAAGAGCTTTGAGCTTGATGAAAGCGGCATGTCAAAGGAGGAGAAGGCTGAGCTTACCGCCACATTCACCAACATCAATCTTTCGGTGGCAGGCATCAGGAAATCAGCTGACAGGTACCTTGCCAATACAGGCGGCATAGCCCAGGGGCACCTCGACCTCATCAAGAAGACCCAGAAGGCCAACAAGCTCAAGGCTTCCTACGAGGGACTCGTTAAGGTCTTCGGCGACGCCATCATCGAGCTCAGGCAGAAAATCTCCTATGATGACTACATCCTGAGCGTAATGGGCCACCTTACTGCAGCAGAGAACAAGCTTGAGACCAGGACTGCTTCCGCACTGGAGGAAAACAGCCCCGAGAAGGTGCTTGAGGCCTTTGAGCAGAACAAGAAGGATCTGAAGCTCTTCCGCGAGGCCCAGGAGGAGATGCACAAGGAATACCCGGATATGGACAATGTAATCGGTCCGTATATCGAGCCGTTCCTCAAGGATACGACAATGGACGGAGGAGTTATCTCCATCCATCTTGACCTCGCCAGGGAGCTGGTCAAGGCGCAGGATCAGGCCCGCCTGAGCAAGGAGGCCATCGCCCAGATTGAAAAGGACATCAAGACCGTAGAGAAGCTTGCGGAAAACCTCCGCGCCGACTGTATAAGCGTTGCCCACTCTTCGATGAAGAGCACAGTTATCCAGATGATCATCGCCGCGGTATTCTCCATCATATTTGTAGTCGTGGTCGCTACAACCGTCTCGACGCTGGTCCGCGTTCCCCTGCACCATGTCGTCCAGTCAATTTCCAGCATGACCAAGGGCGACATGACGGGGAAGCTGAACTACGCCTCCAAGAGCGAGTTCGGCAAGCTCTGCACTGACCTCAACAAGCTGAGGCTCAAGTTCTCCGAGGTCCTTTCGCAGATGGCCAAGACTTCACAGAGGCTCAAAGGGGCGACTGACGCCAATGAGGCCATTACTGAGGATACCACCTCGGCAATCGAGACCCAGAACGAGAAGACCTCCAGCATTGCCCAGGCAATGGAGGAGATGACCAGCACCGTGGAGCAGATTGCCCAGTACGCCAACCTGACTCTGGATGTTGTCAATAAGGTAAATGATCTTACGGATACCGGATCCCAGATTATCGACAACAACATCGACGCGACCAATTCCCTTTCCGAGCGCCTAACCGATGCGAGCGAGGCTGTCCATTCGGTAAGCCTTATGGGAAATGACATCAGGAACATCGTCAATGTGATAAGCGAGGTTGCGGATCAGACCAACCTGCTGGCCATCAATGCCGCAATTGAGGCGGCAAGGGCCGGGCAGTACGGCAGGGGCTTTGCGGTTGTCGCGGATGAGGTAAGGAACCTTGCCGAGAAGACCTCATCTGCAACGACTGAGGTTGCCAATGTCATTGAGAAGCTCCAGGAGAAGATGAACAACACCGTCAAGACCGTAAAGGTCTGCCTTGACGAGATTGTCAATACCCGTGAGAAGAGCCAGAAGGCAAAGGACTCCATCAGCGAGATAAGCGTTGCCGTTGATGATATAACTGAGCGTAGCCACAAGATTGTGGAGTCGACCTCGCAGCAGAAGAAGGCAACTGACATGATGGCGCAGGACATTCAGAAGGTTTCCCTGATTTCTGATTCGAACGTCAAGGCCATCAAGAATATCGAGAAGAGTGGAAAGGAGCTCAATACCCTCACCGAGCAGATCGATCAGCAGGTAAGGCAGTTCAGGTTCTGAGCTGTTTCCCTTCATTCACCATCATTGAGGCGGCCCTGCGGCCGCCTTTTCGGTCACTCGTCTCAATCAGGCACGTTCTATCCCCTGCGCATGCGGCACTTAGCACCGAATGCTGCCTATTCTGTCTCATGGAAGGAAAGAGGCGGCAGTTCTGCTGATGGCCTGCAGTCGGAGAGACTCTTGAGAAAAAATCAGAATGGAATAAAAAAATGAACCGATCCGGAAGCGGATCGGTTCGGGATGCTGGTATTGCAGTGAGCCTCTGTGGCTCCCCGCCGGCAGGGGTGCTTAGTCCTCGGAAGCCTCGATCTGGGCTGCTACCTCATCGGAGATGCTGCCGTTGTGGTAGACCTGCTGAACATCATCAAGATCATCAAGCGCGTCAACGATGTGCATGAGCTTTGCGCCGCTCTCTGCGTCAAGCTCCGCCTCAGTGGTCGGAACCATGGTGATGCGTGATGAGTCGGGCTTGAGGGAGGCAGACTCGAGCGCGTCGAGAACCTGGCCGAATGCCTCGGGTGCACTGTAGACATCAACAGAGCCGTCGTCGTTGGAGATGACGTCATCTGCGCCTGCGTCGAGGGCAACTTCCATGATCTTGTCCTCATCGCCCTGATCGAAGGAGAAAACGCCCTTCTTGTTGAACAGGTAGCTTACTGAGCCGCTGTTGCCCAGGTTGCCGCCGTAGCGGGTGAATACATGGCGTACGTCTGCGACAGTGCGGTTCTTGTTGTCGGTCATGCACTCTACCATAATGGCAGTGCCTGCCGGACCGTATCCCTCATAGGTAAGGGTCTCGAGCTGAGCTCCGTCGCCTTCACCGCCCGCGCCGCGCTTTACGGCACGCTCAACAGTGTCTCTTGTCATGTTGTTGGAAAGGGCTTCTGCAATGGCAGCGCGAAGGCGCGGGTTGCCTGCAGGATCACCGCCGCCTACTCTGGCAGCAGAGGTAATCTCACGAATCAGCTTAGTAAAAATCTTACCGCGCTTTGCATCCTGCAGCCCCTTGCGGTGCTGAATATTATGCCACTTACTATGACCTGACATAGGTATAACTCCATAAAAAGGCAGCCTTCCTGAGGCTGCTTAAACTTCAGTTAATCAGTAGTTTCCTTTACAGCTATTCCCAAATCATTTAAAGCACTGCTGTCAGGAAGGCTGGGAGCTCCGGTCATCAGACATGCTGCCGCTGTAGTCTTGGGGAATGCTATTACGTCTCTGATATTGTCGGTTCCGGTGAGAAGCATCGTCACGCGGTCAAGGCCGAAGGCCAGTCCTGCATGGGGAGGCGCGCCGAACTTGAGGGCATCCAGGAGGAAGCCGAACTTGACGCGCTGCTGCTCCTCGGTGATTCCGAGAACCTTGAATACTGCCTGCTGGATCTCCTCGCGGTGGATTCTCACGGAGCCGCCGCCGACCTCGTAGCCGTTGATTACCATATCGTATGCGTCTGCATAGATGGAATAAGGATCATTGAGGAGATCCTCCGGCTTTGAGATCTTGGGCATGGTGAACGGATGGTGCATCGCGGTGATACTGCCGTCATCAGCCTCCTCGAACATCGGGAAGTCAACGACCCAGAGTGCCTTCCAGGACTTCTCAACGAGGCCGCGATCCCTGGCGGTCTTGAGCCTGAGCTGGCCGAGGGCCTCGGAGACGGTCTTCCACTTCTCGCCTGAGACTATGAAAATGATGTCTCCGCTCTTTGCGCTCGTCGCGCTGATGATGCCTTTGACCTGATCCTCGGAGAGGAACTTGAGGATTGAGGACTTGACGCCCTCAATGCCCTTGGAGGCGTCATTTACCTTGATGAAGGCCAGACCCTTCATGCCGAACACCTTGACGTACTCGGTGTAGCCGTCGGTAATCTTGCGGGACATGTCGGCGCCGCCCGGGACGCAGATAGCCGCGATCCTGCCCTTGCCTGAGGCAAGTGCTGATTTGAAGACCTCGAATTCTGAGTCCTTTACGATATCGGCAATGTCAACGATCTCGAAGGGAATTCTGAGATCAGGCTTGTCCGATCCGAACCTCCTCATCGCCTCATCCCAGCTCATGCGGGGAAGCACGCCGAGATCAACTCCGGCGACATCCTGCCAGAGCTTCCTCATCATGGTCTCGACGATTTCCTGCAGCTCTGCTGCGGTCAGGAAGGAGGTCTCGATATCGATTTGGGTGAACTCAGGCTGGCGGTCAGCTCTCAGATCCTCATCGCGGAAGCACTTAACGATCTGATAGTAGCGCTCGAAGCCGCTGATCATGAGAAGCTGCTTGAAAAGCTGCGGAGACTGGGGAAGAGCGTAGAAATGCCCCTTATGGATTCTGCTCGGAACCAGGTAGTCCCTTGCTCCCTCCGGGGTTGCCTTGGTCAGCATCGGGGTCTCGATGTCAAGGAAGCCCTTTGAGTCGAGGTAGCCTCGGACCAGATGGGTAATCCGGGATCTGACCTTGAGCCTCTCTGCCATCTCCGGGCGGCGGAGGTCGAGGTAGCGGTACTTGAGGCGCTGATCCTCGGAGTTGTCCGGGTTGCCGAGGTCAATCGGGAGAGGGGCAGACTTATTGATGATATTGAGCTGCTCTGCCTCGACCTCAACCTCGCCGGTCGGCATCTTCTCGTTGGTCTGGTTCTCCGGACGGCTTCTGACCGTGCCCTGCACCTCAATGCAGTACTCGTTGCGGAGTTCCTGCGCCTTTGCTATAAGCTCTGGGTTCTTCGGATCGAAGCAGACCTGGACAATTCCCCCGCGGTCGCGCATGTCAATGAAAACGAGCCCGCCGAGATCGCGGCGCTTCTGAACCCAGCCGAACAGATGCACGGCAGTGCCGACATCGGACTTCCTGAGATCGCCACAGTAGTTAGTACGCATAACAGTTCCTGATTAGTTTTTAGAATTAGCGCTGCATGCCTTGCAGCTGCATCCGGCCGTATGGCTGCCTGAAGAGGAAGGCTTTGAGCCCTCATTCTTGAAATCTGTCTGATACCACCCGGTACCCTTCAGGACAAAGCCCGCCTCGGTAATCTGTTTTTTGAGGGCAAGCTTGTGGCAGACCGGACACTCTACCAGGGGAGCATCCGAAAATTTCTGCAGCTCCTCAAACTGGTGGCCGCAGGCTGAACATTTATACTCATAAATCGGCATATTACACCTCGACAGGCTTACTGTCTCTTTGAGGAGGCAACAGGCACTATCCATAAGAACAACGGCGTATATTATACAGTAAAGCAGGCCGTCATATTTAAGATAATGGGCCTGCTGCCTGAAAAGCGTCTCTTACTGCTCCTCTGCACAGAGCGAGCGGAGGAGGCTTATTTCCTTCGCGTAGCCTCTGAGGTCGTTGGGCGTCTCGAGATAGAACGGAAGTCTGCGGAGGAGCGGGTGGTTGATGATGCGGGAGATGGCCTCGGCGCCAAGGCCGCCCTCGCTGATTTTCGCGTGGCGGTCCTTGTGCGAGGAGAGGCCGAAGACGCTGTCGTTGAGGTGGATGGCCCTGAGCCTCGAAAGGCCTACTGTCCGGTCGAACTCGGCGAGGACACCATCGAGGTCGTCTTTGATGTCATAGCCTCCGTCGAAGATATGGCAGGTGTCAAGGCATACTCCGAGCTTGTCCCCAAGCTCCGTGCGGTCAATTATTTCCCGGAGCTCCTCAAAATGGCTTCCGACCTCAGAGCCTTTGCCTGCCATGGTCTCGAGGAGCACGGGAATGGATGTGTCCTCGGTGAGGAGCCTGTTCAGGAGATCGGAAATCAGCTCAATTCCCTTCTCAATGCCCTGCCCGACATGGGAGCCCGGATGGAAGTTGTACATGGCGTTGCCGAGCGCTGTGGCCCTCTTTATGTCATCGGCCATCGTCTCGAGCGCGTATTACCGGAGCTCCGGCTTTTTTGCCGCAGGGTTCATGGTATAAGGGGCATGGACAAGGAATGGGCCAAGCTTCCTCTCCTCCGCGGTCTTCCGGAAATGCTCAATATCGCTCTCCGGATAGTCCTTGGCCTTGCCGCCGCGGGGATTTCTCATGAAGAACTGGAAGCATGACGAGCCGGTCTCCTCAGCCTCCCTGAGGAGACCTTTGAGGCCTCCGGAAATTGAAAGATGCGCCCCGATGTTAAGACTGCCCATGATGCCTCCTCTTACTGCCTGATGTAAAGGCCGTCCATCCTCTTCTCGTAATTCTGCATTATCCAGCTGAGAAGCGTCTTCTCGCTTTGGGGGAGTGTGCCTTCTTTAAGCCTTTTCTCAAAGCTCTTCTTGACGACAATGAATTTTGGCGGATTTTTCCTCAGCTCGTCAAGGACCGCGAGCTTCACGTCATACCCTGGGCTCACGTTGTCGAAAAAGAGGTATTTTGATGCGGGAAGGAGCCCTGTCCAGACGTAGTACTGCGGCATGACGCTCTCCGCCCAGAGCCGGTCTCCGGGCCTCGCCTCTTTTCCTATAACCGAGATATGCTGCGCCGCCCTTGCGGAAAAGCGCGCAGGCATGTAGTCAAAGCGTCCCTCCATGACGAAATATCCGATAAGGAAGATGGCAGAGAGGAGGGAGACGGCTGTGAATACCGCCCGCACTCTTCCGCCCTGTTCCCCCGAAGAGCTGTGTTCCCTGAGAAGGAACGCTCCTGCTCCGGCTCCGGTGAGAGCCGCGCCTATGGTCAGCATAGTACGCTGATGAACGGTCTGCAGATCTGGGATTAGAAGCGCTCCGGCATAGAGTGCTGCGCCTATGGCTGCAGACAGGGACGCGGCCATTGTCTTCTTCTTTCCGGCACCGAGTCTGCCGCAGAGCCTCCAGGCGACGACCGCTGCGGCTGCAGGCAGGGCCCACCAGGCGAACACCTGTGCCATGCTCCATTCATGATGGTTCCAGGGAAGAGCGAGAGCCATAAGCACGAAGGCGGAGAATGAGGCAAGCGCTGCCGCAGGAAGGGAACCTGCTTCACTGCCGCTGTTTTCATGCCGGTATGAGAGGAGGTATGCCATAGCAAATACCGTTCCAGGGAAATAAAGCTCGTCGTAATGATCGTAGATATGGCCGGATACGGAGTTGGCCGCAAAGGGAAGGAGCGAGAAGAGCACAAGAAGCAGGCAGAACCTGCCTGCATCGTCAGTCTCTCTCCATTTCCTGATCTTTGCCGGAACCATGGTGAGAGTCAGAAGGAAAGGGATCCAGAAGCCGGTGCGGAAGAATCCTACAATGCCGACCGAGGGGCTGAGCCCCGAGCCGCCGCTTCCGTAGCCTCCTCCGAAAAATATGCCGAACGAGTAGTAAAGAAGCTCATTGAGCACGCCTTCATGATAAAAATAGAAGGCGCAGCAGCCGGCAAGGGCAAGGAATGTAACCCCGCATATTGCGGCAAGAGCGGCTGCCCTCCTGAATCTCCCGGAAGAAATGAGACTGAGCATCACTGCGAGGAACTCCGCCCCGAAGAATGCCCCGTTGTTGAGCCGCATTGAAGCGGCGGCGAACATCAGTGCGGCAAAGAGCGCCGCGCAGGCAAACGGTGCGCGCTGCCCGGAAATGCCCTGCCGCGAGACAGCCGCAGAGGCGCCTGAGGCAGCTGGCGCCTGCTGCGCGTTCCCCAGCATCCTGACAGCCGGATAAACTGAGCAGAGCGCGAGGGAAAAGGCCCAGTCCTCGGTCATATTCCCGTAGAAATACCTGGCAAGATAGAACGGCAGCACAAGGAAGAGCGCAGAGGCTGCTGCGGCTCCTGACAAGGAGAGCCTCCTTGCCGCATAAATGAGTGAAAGTGTCCCTGCGAAAAAGGCCGCAGCCTCCGCAATGGCAATGCCCCTGAAGCCGCCGAGCGAGATGAAGGCCGCGTCCGCGAGGAATATGCCAGGGCCCTTGATGTCAATCATGTCACGGTAGAGGACATATCCTTCCGAGATCATGTGGCCTAAGGCCGCGAAGACTGACGCGTCGAAACCGGGGGCCCCGCCGCGCGAGAACGGCTCAAAGATGAAGATTATGATGGCCGCAGATGCGGCGGCAAGCAGCGGGCCGTATTTGCTGCCAGCTGCCCTGTCTATCATGTCCATTCGAATCTATGCCCCGCGCCTACTGAATAAAGCGGGGATGATTATCTCACACTGCTCACCGGGCTGCAGTTGCAGCGCTCAGGATGCGGCTGCGGATGCTCATGAATTTGCGGCGCATGGCGCAATCCGTTTCAAAAATCTGAAAAAAGCGTTTGCACATTTGATGAAATCGATAATATAATCGGGACAGATTTTAGGAGATTTGAAATGGCATCTGGATTTGTTATCAGCTGGTGGTGGCGTACTCTGTTTTGATTGCGGGTAGCTGCGATTCGCTGTGTCCATGTGTCATGCAACATTTAACGATCGAAGGGAGCCCGCGAAAGCGGGCTTCCTTTTTTTTGCTCAGACCGCGGAAGCTCCGCAGGAGTACAGAAAGCGGCCGGCAGCAAAAGAGGAAACGGAAATGACAGACAGGAAAAGCGAAGAGCTCAGGAAGGATACGGTGTACAGGGCCGATCCACTCACCCTGTTTCACAGTCTCACAAAAGCTCACGACAATACCATGCTTCTGGAGTCGGCTGAGATAAACAGCAAGGCCGGAACCAAGAGCGAGCTGCTGGTGAACTCAGCGGTAAGATTCAGCTGCAGCGGACGTACAGTTACTGCAGAGGCCCTCACAGGAAACGGCCTCAACGCAGTAAAGGCAATTGCCGCAAATTCCCCGAAAGAGGCCGCCTGCTCCCTTTCAGGCAATGTCCTCACCATCAGCTATCCGGCCATCCCGTCAGGGCTTGACGAGGACTCCAGGCTCAAGGCGGTGTCGGTGTTTGACTGCCTTAGGACTGCGGTAGGCAAAATCAGCTGCAATGACCATGATGACCTCATTCTGGGCGGATGTTTCAGCTATGACCTCATCGCCTCCTTTGAAAAGCTGCCGGAGATCAGGAACAGCAGCAACACCTGCCCTGACTACTGCTTCTACCTGCCTGAGACTACCGTTCATGTTGACCACATCAGCAGGACTGCCGAGATCAGGGGTTTCCTGTTCAGCGGCGAGAACGAGGATGCGGAAAAGGCAAGAATAGAGAAGAGGATCGCAGAGATTGACGCTGCCTGCAGGAGCGGAGAGGACCGCGCCGCGGATCCGGACGATGGGAAGTTCGTGCCTGAGCTCCGCGTAAACCTCTCTGACGGCGAGTTCTGCCGCATTGTCGAGAAGCTCAAGGGCAATATCCGGAGGGGCGACATCTTCCAGGTTGTTCCCTCGAGAATCTTCAGCCTGACCTGCCCTGACTGCTACAAGGCCTACAGGACTCTGAAGGAAACCAACCCAAGCCCCTACATGTTCTTCCAGAACGACCGCGACTTCGTCATTTTCGGCGCATCGCCCGAGAGCTCGGTCAAGTACACGAACGCCACCCGCCAGGTCGAGATGTACCCGATCGCCGGAACCATGAGAAGAGGCTTCGGCGCAGACGGCAAGATCAATCTTGACCTTGACGGCAAGATTGAGCTCGACATGCGCATGGACATCAAGGAGACGACCGAGCACCTGATGCTGGTGGATCTCGCGAGAAACGACATTGCGAGAATCAGCAGGCCGGGAACCAGGCACCTCACCGACCTTCTCAAGGTTGACCGCTACAGCCAGGTCATGCACCTTGTGTCGCATGTAGTCGGAGAGCTCAGGGAGGATCTTGACGCGCTCAACGCCTACCAGGCCTGCATGAACATGGGCACGCTGACCGGATCGCCCAAGATCAGGGCAACTGAGCTCATCAGGGAGGCTGAGGGCGAGAGGCGCGGAAGCTACGGCGGAGCAATCGGATACATTACCGGAAAGGGCGACATGGACACCTGCATCGTCATCCGCTCCGCGTTTGTGAAGGACGGAATCGCCTACATCCAGACCGGCGCCGGAATCGTCTTTGACTCCGTGCCGCAGAATGAGGCTAACGAGACCAGGAACAAGGCTGCCGCGGTAATTAAGGCGATAGCAGAGGCAAACGGCTTTGAACCGGGGGAGATTAAACATGTCTGACAAGGTATTTCTGCTCGACAATTTCGACTCGTTTACCTACAACCTGGTAGACCTGCTCCGCTCGCTCGGGCACGAGGTTGAGATTTACCGCAATGACATTCCCGCAGAGGACATCATCGCGAGGATGGAAAAGGATGGCGGCACGCCCCTTCTGGTGCTCTCCCCGGGACCTGGGCTCCCCTCTGAGGCCGGCTGCATGCCGAGGCTCATTGATCTGGCTCACGGCAGGTTCCCGATCATCGGCGTCTGCCTCGGGCATCAGGCAATCTGCGAGTACTACGGCGGGACCGTCGGACCCGCGGGCGAGATAGTCCACGGCAAGGTCTCGAGAATCAGCCACTGCGGCAGGGACATGTTTGAGGGCCTGCAGAGCCCCATGCCAGTCGCAAGGTACCACTCCCTGGTCGCGACCTATGTGCCGCCCTGCCTTGAGGTCATGGCAGACTATCAGGGAATGGTAATGTCAGTGCTGCACAGGAAGGACCGCGTTGTCGGCTTCCAGTTCCATCCGGAGTCAATCATGACCAAGGACGGCGCCGAGCTTCTGACCAAGACTATTGAATTTTTAACTGGGAACAAGTGATTATGCATCAGCTCGCAGAAAAACTGTACAGGGGTGAGAATCTTTCATTTGACGAGAGCCGCGCCCTGTTCAATGAAATACTTTCCGGATCGCTTGATCCGTGCCTTATTGCCTCGGTCCTGACCGCGATGAAGATGAACGGCGAGACTCCAGACGAGATCTCAGGCGCTGCGCTTACCCTGCTGGACAAGGCGCTTGCCTTCCCGAGGCCTGACTACAGCTTCGGCGAGATTGTCGGAACCGGCGGCGACGGCGCACACTCCATCAACATCTCGACCACCTCGGCATTTGTCGCGGCTGAGCTCGGCGTTCCTGTCGCGAAGCACGGCAACAGGTCGGTATCCTCAAAGACCGGCGCTGCCGATCTCCTGGAGTCCTGCGGCGTCAACCTCAGGATGTCGCCGGAAACCGCGAGGAAGTGCCTCGATGAGCTCCATGTTACCTTCTTCTTCGCCCAGCTCTACCACAGCGCCATGAAGTACGTCGGGCCGGTAAGGAAGGCTATGGGTACCAGGACCATCTTCAATATCCTGGGACCGCTCATCAACCCCGCGCATGAGGACTTCATCCTTCTCGGAGTCTATGATCCGAAGCTCTGCGCTGTGCTCGCCAGGACTCTCATGAAGATCGGCATCAGGAAGGCCCTCGTAATCAACGGCTCCGGGCTTGACGAGGTCTCGATCTCCGATACTACCTATGTCGCGGAGCTCCACGAAGACCGCTCCATTACCGAGTACCGCATCACGCCGGAGGATTTCGGCCTGAAGAGGTACGACCAGAAGGAGATTGAGGGAGGCGAGCCTGAGGAGAACCGTGCCATTACCGAGCGCATCCTCTCCGGAAAGGGAACTGACGGACAGAACGCCGCAATCGCGGCCAACACCGCCGCCCTGCTCCTCCTTGCAGGAAAGGCAGGATCCCTGAAGGAAGGCGCCTCGATGGCCATCGAAACCCTGAAGGGCGGAAAGGCGATTGACCGCCTGCACCGCTTCGCTGAGATGAGCAACGGCAGGTAAGATGCAGATAATCAATGTCCCGTCCATCAAGGACACCGTTCTCGACAAGATTGTGAGCGAGCGCCTTGACTGGGTGGAAAAGCGCAAGGGAACAGAGCCGCTCGGCACCTTCGAGGGAAGCCTCCGGCGCAACAGCCGGAACTTCCGCGAGGCGCTGCGCTCTGAGGGGCGCGGCATGCGCTTCATCATGGAGTGCAAGAAGGCATCTCCCTCCAAGGGCATGATCAGATCCTGCTTTGATCCCGCGGGGATTGCCCGGACCTACACCAGGTTCGCCTCCGCCATATCGGTGCTGGCCAACGAGGCCTTTTTCCAGGGAAAGCCCGAGTATGTGCGCGAGGTCGCTGACGCAGTGAGCCTCCCGGTTCTCTACAAGGACTTCGTCGTTGACGAGTACCAGATTTTCCTCGCGAGGAAATACGGCGCCTCGGCAGTCCTTCTGATGCTCTCGATCCTGACTCCTGACGCGTACCTTGCCTTCAGGAAGACTGCGGAGTCCCTGGGGCTCTATGTCCTTACTGAGGCCAGCACCGAGGATGAGACCAGGCTCGCGGTTGAGCTCGGCGCTGACATCATCGGCATCAACAACCGCAACCTCAGGACACTTAAGGTCAGCCTCGACAATACCAGGAACTGGGGGCCCCTAATCCCGAAGGACCGCGTGGCGGTCGCCGAGTCAGGACTCACCGAGCACCATGAGGCAAGGGAAATGGCCGAGTTTGCCGACGCGTTCCTCGTAGGCTCAAGCCTTACCGCGTCAGGCGACATTGACCTTGAGGAAAGGAAGCTCGTTTTCGGGAGCAACAAGGTCTGCGGGCTCACCAGGGCTAAGGATGCCGCGCTTGCCGCGGAGTGCGGGGCTGTCTACGGCGGAATAATCCTCGCGGAAAAGTCGCCGAGGTTTGTGAAGGATTCGGATATTGACGGCATAATGGCCGGCACTAGGGAGAGCGGGCAGAACCTCAAATACTGCGCGGTAACGGTCAATGCCCCGCTTGATGCTGTTTCAGATACGGTGAGGAAGCACGGCTTCTCCGCTGTGCAGCTGCACGGCAGCGAGACGCCTGACTATATCGCGGAGCTCCGGAAGAGCGTTCCGGAGAATACCGAGATCTGGAAGGCTGTGCCCGTGGCCGGCTCGTTCCCTGAGAAGCAGGTGGGCAGATACGGCTCTGCTGACAGGATTGTCCTTGACACGAAAAATGCCAGCGGCTTCGGCGGAACCGGCGAGTTCTTCGGTACGGAGATCCTGAGGGGGCACGACCTCTCCAGGTGCTTCATTGCTGGAGGGATCGGACCGGAGAACTGCGCCGAGGCGGCAAAGGCCGGCGCCTTCGGGCTTGATTTCAACTCCAGGGTCGAGGAAAGGCCTGGAATCAAGTCAGAGGACGCGCTGAGAAAAGTTTTCGCGAAGCTCAGAGTTTATTAGGATTTGAAAATATAATATCAGCCAGACTGATAAGACAAGGAAGTATAGTTAAGTATGAAAACACTGTTGAATCCATTCTTCGGACAGTACGGTGGAATGTATGTGGGAGAAATCCTCATCCCCGCCCTGCTCCAGCTTGAGAAGGCTTTCGTAGAGGCAAAGGACGATCCCGCGTTCAGGGCCGAGCTCAACGACCTGATGCACAACTACGCAGGCCGCCCTACTCCGATTACCCTCTGCAGGAACATCACCAAGGGAACCAACACCAGGATCTACCTCAAGAGAGAGGATCTGCTCCACGGCGGCGCGCACAAGACCAATCAGGTTCTTGGCCAGGCTCTCCTTGCAAGAAGAATGGGCAAGACCAGAATCATCGCTGAGACCGGCGCCGGACAGCACGGCGTAGCAACGGCGATTGTCTGCGCGCTCTTCGGCTTCAAGTGCCGCATTTACATGGGAATCACTGACGTCAAGCGCCAGGAGCCCAATGTCTTCAGAATGAGGCTGATGGGAGCAGAGGTTGTTCCTGTAACCACCGGCGTAGGCACCCTGAAGGAGGCCTGCAACGAGGCGCTCCGCGACTGGGCCGGAAGCTTCGAGAACACCCACTATATGCTGGGAACCGCAGCAGGCCCGCATCCCTTCCCGACCATCGTCAAGGAGTTCCAGAAGATTATCGGCGAAGAGGCCAAGAAGCAGTTCATGGAGAAGGAGAACGGACGCCTTCCTGACGCTGTGTTCGCCTGTGTCGGCGGCGGCTCCAACTCCATCGGCATCTTCACTGACTTCCTCAAGGAGAAGGACGTTAAGCTCTACGGCGTCGAGCCGGCAGGCTACGGGCTTGACACCAAGTTCCACGGCGCCACCCTCGAGAAGGGCAAGGAAGGAATCTTCTTCGGCGCGAAGTCACTGAATCTTCAGGACGAGTATGGCCAGATTAACGAGTCCCATTCCGTATCCGCAGGACTTGACTTCCCTTCGGTAGGGCCTGAGCACGCCTACCTGCAGAGCATCGGCAGGGTCAAGTACGAGAGCGTCACCGATGATGAGGCGCTCAACGCCTTCATGGAGCTCTCAAGGAAGGAAGGCATTGTTCCTGCCCTGGAGTCCTCCCATGCGCTCGCCTATGCGCTCAAGCTCGCAAGGCAGGATCCTGAGAAGAAGCAGACCTTCCTGGTCAATCTCTCCGGACGCGGAGACAAGGACATTTTCACCGTCGGCAAAATAATCAAAGACAGAGGACAGTTCTGATGACAGCACGCTATGAGAATCTCTTCAGAAAGCTGAAGGAAAAGAATGAAGGGGCTTTTGTTCCGTTTGTCGTTGTAGGCGATCCGGATATCGAGACCTCTGTTGAGATTATGAGCACCCTGATTGAGAACGGAGCTGATGCGCTTGAGCTCGGCATCCCGTTCTCCGATCCGGGCTCAGACGGCCCGGTCATCCAGGTCTCTGACCACAGGGCCCTTACGGCAGGCGTAACCCCTCCGAAGTGCTTTGAGGCCATTAAGAGGATCCGCGACAAATATCCTGAGACCCCTATCGGGCTCCTCATGTATGTGAACCTCGTCTATGCCCCTGGCATCGACAAGTTCTACAGGACCGCTGCAGAGGCAGGCGTCGACTCCATCCTGGTTGCTGACGTTCCTGTCGTAATGTACGAGTTCGGCAATGATCCATGGAAGGAGTGCGCCGAGAAGTACGGCATTGATCAGATCTTCATCGCGCCGCCCAACGCCTCTGACTATGTGCTTGAGGCAGTCGCGAAGTACAGCCGCGGCTACACCTACCTTCTCTCAAGGGCAGGCGTAACCGGGACCGGAATGGCCGCGCAGCGCCCTGTAGATCACGTCATGAAGATCCTGAGGGAGAACAACTCCGCTCCCTGCCTCCTCGGCTTCGGCATCAGCGAGCCTGAGCAGGTAAAGGGCGCGATCAGGGACGGCGCTGACGGAGCGATCAGCGGCTCTGCCGTGGTGAAGATCATCGAGGCCAACCTCGGGAATCACCAGAAGCTCATCTCAGAGCTCGCCTCCTTCACCAGGGCAATGAAGGACGCTACCAAAAAGGCCTGAGATTAAAATAAGGCACTGAGAGAGGGAGACCGCAGAGCCTCCCTTTTTTTGCCTGTCCCTGACCTGCTCTCCGCGGAGCGGCAGAAGTGGCGGCAAGGCGTAAAGATTAGGGAACAGGCAGCTTCAAAAACATGCTACAATTAGGAAATCCATCTTGAGAATATTTGCTGATCCGGTAACACAGAATGCTGAAAAATATAAGTTCAAAGACAGCTGCCGCCATGCTCGGAGCGGCATGTGCGTGTTTCCTTACAGTCGGATGCTCCTCACAGCAGATTAAAGAAGAGGTTCCTGACAAGCCCCCTATGGTTCTCTATCAGGAGACCCAGTCGATTATTGACGGAGGCGACTTCACTGAGGCCATCAAATATCTCGAGACCATGGACGCCCGCTACCCGTACGGCCCGCTCTCCGAGCAGATCCAGCTTGATCTGATCTACGCCTACTACAAGAACGGCGACAATGAGAAGGCGGTTGCGGCCTGCGATGACTTCATCAGGACCCATCCTACCCATCAGAACCTTGACTACGTCTACTACATGCGCGGGCTCACCAACATGCAGCAGGACTCTGATCTTCTGCAGACCATCTTCCACATTGACCGCTATGACCGTGATCCGGCATTCTCGCAGACTGCGTTCTCTGACTTCAATACCCTGGTGACCGCCTATCCTGACAGCGTCTACGCGGCCGATGCGCAGGCCCGCATGATCTATCTCAGAGACAAGCTCGCAAGGCACTATGTAGACGTGGCTGACTATTACTACAGAAGGCAGGCCTACATAGGCGCCGCCAACCGCTGCAAGGAAATACTCGAGAACTTCTACGAGACCAAATACACTGAGGACGCAATAGAAATCATGATCAAGAGCTACCACAAGCTGGGGCTCACCGATCTTGAGGAGCGCTCCAGGGAGCTTATGGCCGACAATTTCCCCAACAACAGCTATGCAAGCAAGTCAGCGTTCAAGTAAGGGGCTCACCTTCGTTTACGATCCGCCGAAGGATCCTTACCTCAGCATCCTCTACGAGGATGACGACATTGTTGTTGCTGACAAGCCGTCAGGCATCCTGAGCGTCCCCGGACGCTATCCGGAGACCAATGACAGCATCCTTACCAGGATAAGGGAAAAAGCACCGGAGAGCGCGGCGGTGCACCGCCTGGACATGAGCACTTCCGGGATCCTCGTCGTCGCGAAAAACAGCAGGGCCGCGTCATTCCTCGGAAAGGAATTCATCGGCAGGACTGTGGTGAAGCGCTACGTGGCCTGGGTTTACGGGCAGATGGAGAGCGCTGACGGCGAGATAGACCTCCCCATCGGCACCAGCCGGGAGATGTCTCCGCTCCACTTCATCGACAGGGAGCACGGGAAGGAGGCAAAAACCCTCTACCATACCGCATCAGTCCTCGATGACAGGAGTCTCGTGGTCCTGAAGCCCCTTACCGGAAGATCCCACCAGCTGAGGCTCCATCTCTTCTCAATATCACATCCGATCCTGGGTGACGCGTGGTATCAGAACGGAAAAAACACCGACATGGCGCCGCACCTGCAGTTGCATGCCTTCTACCTCCGGTTCCGCCACCCGTCCGGCAAGACCATGGAGTTTCTCTCCTACCCTCCGTTTGACTGCCCCTGCCATCTTGAAGACTACAGGTCCTGACTATGCGAAAGAGCCTTCTCTCCCGGATAGCTGCCCTTGTCCTGATTGCCGCCCTGCCGTTAGCCGCGGCAGCTGAGGAGCCTGAGGGAAAGGTCACTGGAGCGAAGGCAGGCGTGGCAGAAGGTGAGAGCCAGGCAAAGGATGACGCCGGCAGCGAAGGCGAAGCCAGGGACGGAGATTCCGCTGAGGCAGGCTCCGCTGAGGCAGAAGCAAAGGAGCAGGGCTCCGGAGACCCGCCGAAAGAGGAGAAAAGCGTTCCCTTCAATCTTGACGCCTCCGAGTACATCATGTCCCTTTCAGAGGCCGACCGCAGCCATCTGATCAAGGACTGGAGTAGATACAGCTACTCAGAAACCAAGGACGGCATCTCCTATATCCATTTTGAGCCTGCCGTTCCCCAGCCTCCCGGAACGTTCCTCATTTTCCCTGAATGGGGAGGAACCGATCGTGTTACCGGCTTTGCCAGGATGGCCTCAGACGAAAAGTGGGACAGCTACGTTTTCCTCCCGACCCCAGAGCTCAGCTCGATGCGGCCGTCGGGAAACTATTCTGAGGAATACCTGAGCAAGTCAGCCAAGGCCTACACTGACTATGTCAGGGATGCCTGCGCCACGGCGGAGAGCAGCGGTGGAAAGATTATTATCGCGGTCTCGGGCAGATCTGCCCCCTGGCTCCTCTCTATGCTGAAGACCGGGCTCCTTGAGAGCCCTGCCGCCCTGGTCCTCATAAACGCGCAGTATCCGGAGGAGAAGACGGTGAGCGACATGGCGCAGACCGTTGCAGCCCTTAAGTACCCGGTACTTGATTTGGTCATCGGACCGGAGATCGGCTGGCTTAAGGCCTCGGCAGAGGCGAGGCGGCATGAGGCGGGAAAGAAGGGAAGTGAGTGCTTCAGCCAGGCGAAAACCGGCACTCCTGAGGCCGCAGAGCGGAAGCTGAGGGGTTGGCTGAAGAAGAACATCGGCAGGTAATCAAAAAAGCCCCCTCGGCTGGGGCTTCATTCATCTCCCGGACCGGCCACATTAAAGGCGGTGCGCGAAGACGGTCAGATATGCGTCAAAATTATCGGCGAGATCGCACCAGGAGAAAATGTCGGCGCTCCACTCCTCTCCTGCTGTTACGTGCTCCCCCATCGGCGCGTTGGTCAGCGCATTGAGAGATACGGCACTGGAGCCGGGGTAGCCTGAGTTCAGCGAGCCTGAGGAGTTCTCGAAGAAGCCCTTGAGGACGCTGTATGTACTTCCCGGAGTCCTGACGGCAAGCCCGAGCTTTGAGCGTGCTACAGTGTTTATATAGTCAACCGTGTCGTCTCCGGTCATAGGTGTCTGGTGCTCAAGCGCTCTGGAGCCGCAGACTGACAGAGGGCTGAAGCTGAAGTCATCGACGCTCAGAAGCACAGAGTCAAGCGTGAAGCTTCCGGAGACCGGGTTGTCCGAGGAGTCGAGCATCTTTTTTCCGGTGCAGACATAGTGCTGATCTTTATTGTCCAGGTAGCTGCTGACGTCATGGCTTTGGTCAAAGCCGTAGCCAACGATGTAGGTATCCCTGGCGCTGTCATAGGTGCCTGCGTAGACATCCGCGGTTGACGCGTCATCACTTACCGCATCTGCCTTGGTGCAGGATAGCACTATAGTGTATTGCCCGGGCGTGCCAGACCTTGCAGAGCATTCCGCATCACCGGCGCAGCCGTCGGCCGCATCAAGGGCGGCAGGCGCGTCAATTACCCCGAATCCGTATCTTCTGCTGAAACGGAGGCCGGCGCCATTTTCGGTCCAGCCCTCGTCAACCAGGATGTCACCGGAGTAAACCGGCGAGTAGCTGAGCCCCGGCAGAGCGGAATCGTTCCTGGAGGATTTCGCCAGGATCCAGCGGACCTGCGATGGGCTCAGGGACGGATACTGTCCCCTGAGAAGCGCAACGAGGCCTGTTACCGTCGGGGCCGCGGCTGAAGTTCCGGTGAAGCCGTCGTAGTAGCTGCATGAAGTATCCTCATCCGAGCTGGTCTTGTTGTACCCCGCGGAGCAGGTGGTCCTGTCGGTTGAGTAGATGTAGGGGCCGGACATGTCGCCGCCGAAGCCCGAGACCAGGAGGTTTGTTCCTGCAGAGGAGTAGGAGGCATGAGCGCCGCTGAACCCTACCGCGCCAGCCTTTATCACCCAGGGCAGGTAATCGCACGGACCGTTCTGCGTCCAGACGCAGTTGGTGCCCAGCAGAGAGCATTCCTGGTACTCCAGAGCCTCTGAGGTTGATATGGCATTAAGGTACTCGTCAGGGGCGAAATAGTTGCCGGCTGCCGACACTCTGACTGTGCCGCTGTCATAGAGCGCCTTCATGAGAGAGCTCATGGTGTCATCTGTATAGAAGCTTCCGTCATAGGTGCCGAATGACTCGTTTATGACGTCGACATTGCCCTGGGTGAGGATTTTGCGGTAAGCGTCAAGCCTTGCGGCATTCTGTCCCACGGACGTAAGGAGCGAGCTCATCACGTTGAATCCTATGACTCTGGCCTCCGGAGCTATGCCGCTGATGCCGGTGCCGTTGGCGGCCGATGCGGCGATGATGCCCGCCACATTGGTGCCGTGTGCGTCGCCTGACGAGAGCGGGGTCGGATCGGTCTCGGTCATGCCATTCGGGATATCCCACCCTGAGTTTTTGTATCCCAGGTACTCATAGTTGTAGGAACCGGAGCCGATATTGGCGCTGAGATCCGGGTGCTTTATCTCAAGGCCGTCATCAAGCACGGCGACCAGCGCGCCGCTTCCGTGCACGGCCCTTCTCCAGACCTTGTAGAAAAAGCCGTCTATGCGGTCTGACCCGGCATCTGCTGTATCGTCCGCCGTGGTATTCCTGATGTACCACTGATGGTTAATCAGAGGATCCCTGCCATAGCTGATGGTGATATATCCCTGAATGGATCTGGAGGATGACGAGGCTGAATAGTGAACAGTCTCATCCTTTACAAGAAAGTCAGGATCGGAGAGCATCTCAGGCCTGAACCTCAGGACCAGGTAGCCGTCAGCTCCGGCTTCAAGAGAAGCGTTCTCCGAGCTGAAGGCTATGCTGGAATAGTCAGAGCTTCCGAGCTGGTAAAGGACCGCTGAGTCAGTGCCGTTCAGGACATCGAGGCTTACGCTTATATTGGTGTTGCCGTTCTCATCCTCTGATGCGGTTGAGCTGCCGCCGCCACCTCCGCCTCCGCACGATGCCAGAAGCAAAACCGAGAAAGCCGCAACTGATAATTCTGATTTTCTGAACGCCATAGCTGAATATCCTGACTGACTTAATGACTGCCCTGACCAGGTCCTTCACCTGAAATTACATTTTCCTGAGCTCAACGCCGGCATCAACCTGCGGCATGACTTGCTTTACCTCGGAGCTACCCTTCAGGATCCTGAAAATGCGCTGGAAATCGCTGAAATCCTCAGCCTCTGCCACATATTTGCGGCCGTTCTTCTCCGCGTTGATGCCGTCCGGCACGCAGGCAGCGCCAGGAGTACGGCACTTGAAGGCAATGGTGTTTTTGAGGAGTATTCCCCTGCTCTCTCCGTCTTTGAGAATGAAGGCGAGGTAGCCTGGGTGCTGAGACTTCTCCTCGTAAACCGGGCTGCTGCCGAACCAGCCTACAGCGCCCTCAGGGAGCCCCTCGGAGTCAGTGACGCTGCTCTCAACCCTGAAGTCTGTATAGATGGTATATCCAACGCCCTCATAGTCCTCATGCACCGAAGCGCAGGCGGCGAGCGGGAAGGCGAGAAGCGCGGCCAGTCCCGGAATAGAAATTTCTCTCATATAAATCCCGCTGAAAATAGAATGGAACAGGATTGAATCTTACTTATTGCAGACCTTATTATACAGCCCGGGGACAGTCGGAAAGTTTTACGCAGGTAGAAATTCAGAGATAAAAAAGCCCTGCCCGCACAGGCGGAGACAGGGCGGATAAGGAGACGGCACGCTCAGAAAAACGCGCCAGGGGAGCTCAGCGGATGCCCCTTGCCTGCCTGATGACCTCCCAGGCTGCGTTGCAGAGCTCGAATTTCTCAGTCTCCTCCTTAATCATGCTCTCAGGAAGCCCTCTCGCGCGGAGCTTGTCAGGATGGTGCTTGTTGGCCTCGCGGCGGTAGGCTTTCTTGATTGAGCCGTCGTCATCGGAGGAGGAGACGTTGAGTATTTCGTAAGCCCTCTTGAGATCAAGCCTGCCGCTCGCGGCCTTCTCGCTGTCGGTCTCCTCGCGGCCCTGATATGCGCCCTGCTGTGAGCCGCCGTAGCTGCCGCCAGCGCCGCCGAAGCCTCCGCTGAAGCTGCTGGTAAAGGCCTTGAACTGGAGGTTGGAGCGGAGGATCTGCTGCGCCTCTGACGCGCCTACTCCAAGAATGCCTGCAACCTCAACAAAGCGCTGGAGCTCGCTCTGGGAAATATTCAGATCGGCAGTCGCTATGTCTGAGATCATGTTCAGCAGGAAATATCTCATCCTGCTGTCGCGGTGCAGGAGGTTCAGGACGTCGTTAAGCTTTGACTGATACTCCGCCTCGCCTCTGCTGAACATGGCCATATAGGAATTCGCAAGCTGGGCGTCGCCGGAGGCAAGGCGCGATGCATAGGCTACGGCCTGCTGCAGGCTCTGCTGGGGGATCTCTCCTTCCCCGGCCTCGACATAGCCAGCCGCCGCGAATGCGGCGTCGGCAAACACACGTGTGTCGTCAGTTGAGTATTTCCGTCTGCCTACGGGGATTGACGGGGAAAATGCCGCTCCGATTATCAGGAAGACGGCAACGACGCCAAGGACAATAATCCAGGTGATAAAAGATCCAGGCAGCATTGCCAGGACAGCGCCCGCTCCGATAAAGCTGAAACAGCCGCAGGTGACGCATCCGCAGGGATCGCCTCCAACGTTATTGTTGCTCATGTTGTCCAAACCTTAAAAAATACAGCAGGATTTTAGCAGTTCCTGCCTGAAATGACTATCAGAGTTCCATAAATGCGCCTGCTCCGGCAGGCTGCCAGCCGGCATCATGCGTTCTGTTCATTAAGCAGCTCATCTGCTTCCCTGAGCCTCTCCGGAGTGCCGACGTCAAGCCAGAGCCCGGGAATTTTCTCGGCAAGCACCGCTCCCTCAGCGGCCCATTTCCGGAGGTAAGGCGCAAGCTTTATCTTGCCCTCAGGCACCTCACTGAAAAGCCAGGGAGAGTAGATCGCGGCTCCGGTAAAGGTTAGATGCCTCTCGTCTCTGAGGCGCCCTGATGCGTCAATTGAGAAATCGCCTTCCGGATGGTGCGGAGGGTTGTCCGCCAGGAATACCCTGGCCGAGAACCCATCGGGGAGCGGGCGCGAGAGCGCGTCATAGCGGCAGGTCATGAGGCAGTCGCCGTTCACGACGAGGAATGGATCATCCCCGAGGAGCGGCAGGGCCTTCTTGATTCCGCCGGCGGTCTCAAGTCCTCCCGGGATCTCATCAGACCAGCTTATTCTGACGCCGAAACGGCTCCCGTCGCCGAGCCCCGCATGCAGGACCTCAGGGAGCCAGGCGGTATTCACCACGATGTCAGCAATGCCCGCCTCGTCGCGGAGCTTCTCTATGTGCCGCACTATAAGCGGAACGCCGCCTGCGCGGAGCATGGGCTTCGGGCAGGTGTCTGTAAGCGGGCGCATCCTCTCGCCGCGCCCGGCGGCCAGTATCATTGCCTTCATCAGAATACCCCGCACTCAGAAAGAAGATCATAAAGGCCGGAGAGCTCCGGATACCTCTGGAGAGTCTCCCTCACATAGGAGACTGTCAGCGGTATGTCACGGAGATGCCCGCGCTTGCCGTCCCTCACGGCAAGGCGGACGAAGATTCCGGCGGCCTTGAGGTGGCGCTGCAGGCCGGTAAGGTCGAAGGCCCGCCTCATCTCCTCTGCGGAAAGGCCGCCGCTCTGCCCTTTGTCCCGGACAAAGCCGTACCAGCGGTAAAAGAGGCTGTCCCTGAAATCAGGGGGGAGCCTGAAATAGCAGTCCTCAATGAGGGAGACCAGATCATAAGTGACAGGCCCCTTCACCGCATCCTGGAAGTCAATAATGCCCATGGTGTCATCAGGAGCCATCATGATGTTCCGGCAGTGGAAGTCGCGGTGCATGAAGGCATAGGGCTGCGCGAGGACCGCGTCCGCTATTGTCCCGAAATACCCCGCGAACTCAGAGGCATCAGGCCTGCGTCCGGTGTAGAACCTTTCGCAATGCCCCGCTGCGCCCTCCTGCGGCACGTCCTCGAAGAACCAGTCCGTGAAAATCGAAAGCTCGCGCTCAATGAACGGCCTGTCAAAGAGCGGAAGAGCGCCAGATGGCACCTTCACGAGCCACTCGCAGACTCCGAGCGCCGCCTCATAAAGATCCCGGACAGGCTTTCCGCTGAGGCCTTTTACCGCATCCTCAAGCGAGGTGCCGCCCAGGTCGCGCTCATGGAGGAAGCCCCTTTCAAGATCTGCATGGAGCACTTCCGGAACCGTGAAGCCAGCCTTCTTAAGGCGCGACGCGATCTCGCAGAATTCCCGGTTCTTCTGCGTCTCAGGAGGAGAGTCGGCGAATATGCCCTCTTCGGAGCGGTAGTATTTCCTGAAGCTCGCGTCGCCTGCAAGAGGGACAAGCTCAAGATCCTTCTTTCCTGTTACCTCGCGCGCCCACTCCGCGAGCTCTTCACTGCGTGTCATCTGTTCCCCCAAAATGCGAGATTCCGGCACCAAACCCGGAGCTGTACGATTATAAACATGCACGAGCGCTTTTTAAATTAGCGCACGATGCGCCCGGGCGCAGTTTGCCGAAATGCCTGAAAATTTTTATAATAAAGGAGGCGCCGCCTCCGGGCCTGGTGCCTTCCTTGCCTACAGCGGCCTTGAGCTCCGGGATAGAACAGTGAAACACAGCAGCACAAACATTTTTGGCAGCACGTCCTGCCGCAGGGACAGACTTTCATGGCGTGGCAGCAGGCTGTTCCGTTTTACGGCCATCGCGGCTGCCCTGCTCTCGCTCCCCGAGACGGCCATGGCCATAAAATCGGACGGTGGCAACCCGTTCCCGAACTTCAGCCCGAGCTGCTATTTCGGCGTCAAGGACTACCGCCCCAACTCTCCTGACGAGGCTGACCAGCCCATACACGTGACGGCCGAGGAGATAACCACTGAGGACCGCAGCAGGATCACCCTCACCGGCGAGGCCAACATCGAGCAGGGAAACAGGCTTATCCACGCCGATGAGGTCCACTACAACCATGAGACCGGCGACATGCACGCCAGGGGCAACATCTACTATGAGGACGGCGTCATAACGGTTGACCGCTCCGAGCGGATGAAGGGCAACCTCAGGACCAAGAAGCTTGACGCCGAGAAGTCGGTGTATGAGATCCACGGCGGCCCGGCCCACGGAAAGGCTGACCGCATCATCTACGATCAGCAGTCGAAGAGGGCCATCATGAAGGGCGCGGATCTCACGACCTGCGCCAAGAACAACAATGTCTGGTCGCTTCATGCCTCCACGCTTGACATTGATCAGAACGAGATATTCGGATCTGCCTGGAACACCTCAATCTGGATATACGACACCGTTCCGGTCTTCTACTTCCCGTACCTCAACTTCCCGATACAGAACAAGAGGAAAAGCGGCCTCCTTTACCCGCTCTTCACCCAGAACTCGACCGACGGAACCGACTACGCGCAGCCTATTTACTTCAACTTTGCCCCGAACTACGACATGACCTTCACCCCGAGGATGATGTCGAGGAGAGGCACGCTCTTCTCGGATGAGTTCCGCTACATGATCACGCCGAACCACCGCGGTGTCCTTTACGGATCCTACATAGGCAACGACTCGATAGAGAAGCATGAGGATCCGGAGCTCGAGAAGCGCTGGTACGTCAACTTTTACCATGCCTCGTCGTTCTACAACGGGCGCGTAAATGCCGGCGTGAACTACCAGAAGGTGAAGGCCGGAGACTACAACTACTTCAGCGACTTCTCCGACGGCTCGGCAACTACCTCGCTTGCCCAGACCGCGTGGCTCACCTGGACGCCGGTTGACTTCACCACCGTCGCGGTGAGCGCCGAGAACTACCAGATCATCATCCCGTCAACGGTCAAGCCGTTTGAGCTCCTGCCCCGCGTAAGCGTGAGGACCCTTTGGCCGGTTGACCGCTTCTCGCTCACGACCTACGCTGAGTACAGCGACTTCAGGCATCATGACGACGGCATGAGCGACGGCGGCTACACCGGGAAGCGCATGCACTTCGAGGGGGATCTGAGCGTTCCCATCATCAACCGGCCGTACCTGCAGCTCAACAGCGAAATGAAGCTGATGTACACCATCTATTCCCAGAACATTCCAGGCACGCTGAACTGGTACAACACCTACCTCGGCTATGACGGCCTCGATGACAGCGTCAGGAGGTTCATCCCGACCTTCAAGGTCGGAGGGCACCTGGTGCTTGACCGGGAGTACTCACTGTTCGGCCGGAAGTACACCCACACCATCGAGCCTACCTTCCAGTACTACTATGTTCCCTACCGCAACCAGGAGAACATCGGCCTCTATGACACCACGGACCGCTACTCCGACTACTATTACCTCTTCGGTGACGGAAGGTTCGCGGGCATTGACCGCATCAGCGACGAGAACAGGATTACCCTGGGGCTCGTCTCCAGGGTCTACAAGCAGAACAACGACGAGATAGCGAGGTTCTACGCAGGACATTCCATTTACCTGACTGATCAGAAGGTTACCCTGAACCCCAACGACAAGAAGTCAGACCTGAGCAGATCACAGCTCAGCATCGGGCTTGATCTGCATCCGAACAAGTACATCAACTACTCCGGCGACCTCGCCTACGACACCGAGTCACGCCACATCCAGAGAGGCGGCAGCGCACTCGAGTACCGCGACGAGGGAGACAGGATCGCGCAGATCAACTACCGCTACACCAGGAACGGAAACCGCCTGATGTTCGGCAACGAGCAGGTCGACCTCTCGCAGCTCGGCGTGCTGGCGGCCTTCCCGATTACTCCTGAGCTCAGGATGGATTTTGAGTACTACTATGACATGGAGCAGAAGTCAACCATTGACCGCGCCATAAGGATAAAATACGACTCCTGCTGCTGGGGCTTTGCGATTTCCGCAGAGCAGCAGAACAAGCCTGACAACCGGACCATGACTGCCGAGCGCGATACGATGTTCGGCTTCAAGTTCGAGATGAAGGGCCTCGGCAGCATCGGAACCAAAGACTCCAAGGGCGAGCTTGACACCAGGCTGATGCCCTACAGCCAGCCTTTCAACCTGTCTGACTGATCTCAAGAAGGAACAGAACATGAAGAAAATCCTGCCTGTCATTCTAACCTGCCTCTCAGCGCTGCTTCCGGCAGCAGCAGGCGCCGAGGATAAACTCGATGACATAGCGGCCGTAGTCAACAGGGACGTTATTCTGACCTCCGAGCTCGACAGCTTCGTCAGCAAGATAAAGAGCAGATCCGCGAGATCCGGCGAGCAGCTCCCTGACGATGTGACCGTAAGGCGCGAGGCACTGAAGAACCTGATGTCAAAGAGCCTCATCCTGCAGCTAGGTAAGCGCTATGGGCTCGAGATCAACGACGTGCAGCTCGACCAGACCATTGCGGCCATGGCCAAGAGGGACGGAAAGACGGTTGATCAGTTCTATGCCCAGGCCTACCGCGACAAGGGGCTGAGCCCTCTGGAGACCAGGAATGAGATCAGGGAGCAGATGATGGTCGAGGAGCTGCAGAGGAGCGAGCTCAGAAGACGCATCAACATCAGCAACCAGGAGACTGACCAGCTCGCGAAGGCCCTCGAGCAGGAGGGATACGGCTCGGCGCAGTACCAGCTGGCGGACATTTCGGTAACAGGCGACAGCAGCGCCACCACCGCGGAGAGCATCGCGAGGCGCGCAAAGTCCGGCGAGGACTTCGCAAAGCTTGCCAGACAGTACTCATCGAACCCCAGGGCCTCGCAGGGCGGGTTCATCGGCTGGGTTCCGGAGAAAGCGCTGCCAGCCGCCTCCGGAAGGCTTCTTGAGGGACGCAAGAAAGGCGACATCATCGGCCCGCTTCCGACCTCGGACGGCTTTATCATCATCAAGATCCTTGACATAAAGAACGCAGCCGCAGAGGCGCTCGAGCCCGAGAAGGAGTACCGCGCGAGGCATATCCTCATAAAGCCTACCCCGATCAGATCCGACGCGTCAGTCGAGGCGGATCTGAGGACGCTCAAGTCAAGGGCCGAGAGCGGCGAGGACTTCGGCGCTCTTGCCAAAAAGTACTCTGAGGATCCGGGCTCTGCCCCGAACGGCGGCGAGATGCCCTTCGCCAAGCCCGGCATCTTCGATCCGGCCTTCGCGGCAGCGCTGGTAAAGCTTAATCCCGGCGAGATAAGCGATCCGGTTAGGAGCTCCTTCGGCTGGCACATCATCAAGCTCGAGGAGGTAAGGAGCGATCCGGACACCATGGCCGTCTACCGCGACAAGGCCTATCAGATCCTCTACAGCCGCAAGTTCAATGAGGAGCTTGAGAACTGGCTCTCCGAGCTGCGCGGCTATGCCTACATAAAGATACTTGATCCAGTCCTTACCAGGGCTGGAGTAAAGGAGGATCAGCTGAAATGATTCCGCGTCTTGCCATAACAACCGGCGAGCCTGCCGGCATCGGGCCTGAGATTGCGCTCTCCCTGGGCGAACAGAGCGCAGAGGCCGAGTATGTCCTTATCGGGGACAGAAGGCTCATTGAGAGAAACCTCAGGGAGTCAGGCCGCTCTGACTGGAAAATCCGGGACTATGATTCCGCCGAAAGGTACGCTCAGGAGAGCCATGTTCTTACGGTGCTCGACATTGAGGCTCCTGAGAAAGTTGAGCACGGCGTCCTCAACAAAAATAACGGCAGGTATGTTACCGAGATCCTGAGGCGCGCCGGCGAGGGCGCGATGAGCGGCGAGTTCGACGCTATAGTCACCTGCCCGGTGCAGAAAGGAATAATCTGCGATGCCGGGATACCCTTCACCGGGCACACCGAGTTCTTCCGCGATCTTGCAGGAGTCAGGGAAGTCGTAATGATGCTGGCGACTGACGGCCTCAGGGTTCCTCTCGTTACGACGCACGTGCCCATCCGGGAGCTTGCAGACACCATTACCGGCGATCTCATCAAGAGAGTAGTCAGGATCCTGAACTCCTCCCTTATCGAGTACTTCGACGCCCCGAAGCCGCAGATCTATGTCTGCGGCCTCAACCCGCACGCCGGGGAGAACGGGCACCTGGGGCACGAGGAGATTGACACCATCATCCCCGCACTTGAGGACCTCAGGAAAGAGGGGATCTGCCTCACCGGGCCCCTTCCTGCAGACACGGTATTCCAGCCCAAGTATATGGAAAAGGCCGACTCCATACTCGCCATGTACCATGACCAGGGGCTACCCGTTCTCAAGTACCGCGGCTTCGGCCATGCAGTCAACATCACGCTGGGGCTCCCCTTTATCAGGACCTCGGTTGACCACGGGACGGCGCTTGATCTCGCCGGCACCTTCAGGGCTGATACCGGAAGCCTGTTCTACGCCGTAAAGACCGCGCTTGAGATGGTTCAGGCCAAGAGGAAATTTGAAAGCCGCTCATGAGTAAGGTATTTGCCAAAAAGTCCTTCGGACAGAACTTTCTCCGCGACGAGGGCGTCATTTCGCATATAGTTTCTGAGATCAGCCCGAAGCCCGGGGAGAACCTCGTGGAGATAGGTCCGGGCCTCGGTGCGCTTACCGAGCCGGTCGCGGATCTCACCGATCATATAACCGTCATTGAGCTTGACCGCGAGCTTGCCGAGAAGCTGAGGCACCACCCGTTCATCCATGAAAAGCTTGATGTTGTCGAGGAGGACGCGCTGCGCGCCGACTTCGGCAGGTTCAGGACTGATGACAGGAAGCTCAGGATCTACGGCAACCTCCCCTATAACATCTCGACGCAGCTGCTCTTCCATCTGATGGACTTTGAGTCAGACATCTCTGACATGACCTTCATGCTGCAGAGAGAGGTGGTCGACCGCCTGACAGGTGCGGTCTCAACCGCTGACTACGGCAGGCTTACCGTCATGATCCAGTACCACTTCCGCGCGGAGAAGCTCTTCGACGTCTCACCGGAGTCGTTCATCCCTGCACCGAAGGTCTGGTCGAGCATCGTGAGGCTCACTCCCCTTGAGGAGAAGCCTGCCGTGGCGAAGGACGAGAAGTTCATGGGCATAATGGTCCGTGACGCCTTCAACCTGAGGCGCAAGACCATCAGGAACAGCCTCGGCGCCTTTGTAACAGGTGATGAGCTCGAGAATCTTGGCTACGATCCGAGGCTCAGGGCTGAGAACCTCTCGGTCAGCGACTTTGTAAAGATCTCAAATTTCGCCTTTGACAAAAAGGCTTCAAATCCGGAAGGCTGAACATGGCTGTCTTCATAGTTGGCGACATACACGGCTGCTTCGATGAGCTCAGAGTGCTCCTCACCCAGGCCGGGTTCAATAAGGACCGTGATCAGCTGATGACCACCGGCGATATTGTCGGCCGCGGCCCGAAGTCCCTCGATACGATTAAGTTCATCAGGGAAAACGGCGCTGTAACAGTGCTGGGCAACCACGATCTGAACGCCATAGCATGCGCCATGGGCCTCAGGAAGGTGAAGCCCAGTGACCGTCTCGACGAGCTCCTCGCGGCCCCAGGGCACGAGGAGCTCATAGACTGGCTCAGGAAGCGCCCGGTCATGTACCGCCTTCGTGAGCAGAATGCGGTTCTCGTGCATGCCGGCATCTCTCCATCATGGAGCGTTGCCGAGGCGGAGAGCCGCGCGAGGGAGCTTGAGGAAGTGCTGAGATCAGATCGGATCGGCTGGCTCCTTTCCAACATGTACTATGATGAGCCGGATCTGTGGGATCCTTCAAGCACCGGCATAAAGCGCCTCCGCTACATCGTAAGCGCCTTTACCAGGATGCGGATGTGCTACGCTGACGACAGGCTGGATTTCCTCAGCAAGTACACGCCTGAGGACTCCGCTGGAACCGGGCTGATTCCCTGGTATGACATTTCTGTAAAGCCTGCGGAGACTGTCTACTTCGGGCACTGGGCAGCGCTTCAGGGAAAGTCTGACAAGAAATGGGCCGTTGCCCTTGATACAGGCTGCGTTTGGGGCGGAAAGCTTACCGTTATAAACCTTGATTCGGACAAAAAGACCTCGGTAAAGGCCTTCAGCACCTATAAGCCAATCAGCAAGAAATAGCGAGAAGAACTTTCTGCAGAATCCTCAGCCAGGGATTCTGCGCCTCTGAGCGCCATCTCCCTGCCCCGCGCCGCGCGCCTAGGACTCGCTTCCGCCCGAGACGCGCCGGTACTCGATAATCTCAAAAGGATAGTCATTGTGGCTGTCCGCTATGTGGCTCGAGACCATATTGACGCTCCATACGCGCGAGCCGCCCTCAAGCCTCGGGAAAAAGGTATCCATGCCAGGGATCATGGCCTTCACCATGGTGAGAACAAGCTTGTCGCAGTATGGAAGGGCCTGCCGGAATATCGACGCCCCGCCGACGACAAATGCTTCGGTCAGCCCGTCATTAAGGCAGATCCTGCAGGCCTCCTCGAAGCTTTCTGCCGTGTCAACGCCATAGCGCATGCCATAGTCCTGATTTCCGGTAATGACCAGCGTGCGGCGTCCCGGAAGCTTCCTTCGCATCATGGAGTCAAAGGTTTTCCGGCCCATAATCATGGTATGGCCCATCGTAGCGGTCTTGAAATGCAGGAAATCAGCGGCAAGGTGCCAGGGCAGAGCGCCGTTCCTGCCGATGCCGTAATTCTGATCCAGTGCCGCAATGGCAATAAGACGAAGACTGCCGAACATGAACGAACCTCACCTGAAATTTCTTCTTTTGGTTATTTTACATACTAAAGTAAAATCCTGCAGAAAGAAAAAATACAAAAAAGGAGCAGGATCAAACAACTGGCTTTTTGCGGTAGAAGAGAAGCGTGGGGACGGCCAGACCTACGCCGATGGCAAAGATTACCGCGGCTGAGCCGAAGCTGTCGCGCACCGCCCGCTCGGCAAGCGCGTCGGTATAGCCCATATGGGCAAGGCGGACAATGGAGTCGAGAGCCGAGAAGAGCTGCCTGCCCGGGATCAGCGGCACAATTGATGCGACTGTGAATACCGGGCGCGGCACCCTGAGGCAGCGGGCGACTATGACGAAGGCGAGCCCGATTGCCGTTGAGGCAAGGAGTGTGGAGAAAAGGATGGGAATGCCGTTCAGCATGGAAATGTCGCGGATAATTCTGCCGGTGCCTCCGGCAATCGCGCAGTACCAGAGAAGACGCCACGGCACATTGAAGAGCATGGCGAAGCTCACTGCCGGAACTGTCGCGAGAAGGAAGTCTGTCAGCGTGAAAAGCGGAGTAATTTCCATCAGAGTATGCCTCCGAAGAGGAACGAGGCGATGAAGATCCCGAGCACAGCGGAGAAGATCAGCATCAGGGCCTCAGTAAGCCTCACAACCGCCATAAGGTAGAATCCCTTTATGCCGTCAAGCACCGAGTTCATGAGGGGAACTCCCGGAACCAGGTAAAGCACTGCCGCGACAATGCTGGGATCTCCGACGGGAGACATCTGCATCAAAAGCTCCATGAGCTCCGCGATGCTCACGGAGCAGAAGGCTGAGGTCGCGAAAATCGGGAGAACGTTGAAGCGGCCCCTAATCATCAGGAACTTAATGCCGCTGCCGAACGCTGCCGCAACCGCTGAGGCAAGAGCGGGAAGATAATGCGCTCCGGAGAGCAGCGCGAAGGTTCCGCAGGCAAAGCCCGTGAACGGAATCAGGAGCCAGAGTGAATACTTGTTTTTGTGGATGGCGGAGATTCGGTGAGAGAGAGCCCGGAGATCCTTGATCTTGCCGGTCTCAGCGTGGATGCAGAGGCGGCCGACGCTGGTTACGAAGCGGAAATTGACGCCGAACCCGTTGATTTTGGCAAATGAGACAGCAGAGCCGCACTTGGCGACAGCGTAGGACGGTTCAACTGAGATCTGGATGTCGCTGATGCCGAAGGCCTTCGCGAGCCTTGCCGGCATCTGCTCAGCAAGCCTGGTCTCCGCCCCGTTCTCAATCAGCGCGGCAGAGACAGAGGACAGGAGATCCGTTGCGTATTTGAGATCCTGCCCGCCCTGATCCTGCTGCTGTCCGGAGCTGCTGTCATTTTCCATTACTGCTCTTCAGATCCGCTCTCCCCTTCCGGGTCATCCGGATCATACTCCCCGTCAATATCCTCATCGGCATCTGCCTGAGGAGCCTCATTTCCGGCATCATCATCCCACCTGAGATCATCAGCGGTGATCTCTCCGGAGCTGCCCTGCTCCTCACGCGGCATCTTCTCCAGAAGATCCTCTACGTACCTCACGAGCTCATCAGTTCCGTCCCTGTTGGAGGCGGAGATGATGAAGTACTTACCATTATATCCGGTTTTCTCAGCGGTCTCCGCGGCAATTTTCTCCGCGTCCTCAGTAAGGTCCTTCTTGTTGAACACCAGGACTCTCGGCTTCTCATAGAGCTTCGCGCTGTATTTCTCGAGCTCGGAGAGTATGGTCCTGATGTTGTCGGCAGGATCGGAGCCGTCAACCGGCAGCAGATCGACAATATGAATTAGAACGCGGCAGCGCTCGAGATGGCGGAGGAAGCTGTAGCCCAGTCCCGCGCCCTCTGAGGCTCCCTCGATGAGTCCCGGGATGTCCGCGATCACAAAGGAGTGCCTGTCACCTATCCTTACGACTCCGAGGCTCGGAACCAGCGTGGTGAAGGGATAGTCGGCAACCTTGGGCCTTGCGGCGGAGACCGAGCGGATAAAGGTCGACTTGCCGGCGTTGGGGAGACCAAGAAGGCCGACATCCGCGAGCAGCAGAAGCTCAAGCGCGAGGAGACGGCTCTCGCCCTTGGTGCCGTTCGAGTGCTGCATGGGAGTGCGGTTGATGGAGCTCTTGTACCTGGTGTTGCCGAGCCCGTGGAAGCCGCCCTTTGCGACGAGGAGCTTCTCTCCGTCCTTGGTCAGGTCGCCGATGAACTCGCCGGTATCGGCATCATGCACTCTGGTTCCGACAGGAACAGTCACGAACTTGTCAGCACCGCCGTGCCCGGTGCAGTTGGCGCCGCGCCCGTTCTCGCCGCGCTCTGCGGTAAAGAAGCGCTCGAACTGGAAATCCACCAGCGTGTTGAGCGCCGCGCTCGCCACGAGATAGACGCTTCCGCCGTTGCCGCCGTCACCGCCGTCAGGGCCGCCCTTCGGGATGTATTTCTCACGCCTGAAGCTGACACAGCCGTTGCCGCCGTCACCTGCCGTTACCTGGATCTGGGCCTCGTCAACAAATTTCATATACCGTCTCCGCTGAACACGAAAAAAGCCCGGACACTGCCGGGCTTGCGTTAAACGAAAGAGTCAATTACTGAGCTTCCGCAGGTGCAGCAACCACACTGATGTAAGTGCGGTTCTTGGCACCGCGTACAGAGAACTGAACAGTTCCTGCAGCAGTTGCGAAAATAGTGTGATCTCTTCCGAGGCCTACATTTTCACCCGGGTGGAAATGAGTACCGCGCTGACGTGCGATAATGTTTCCGGCCTTTACAGTCTCACCGCCGAAGCACTTAACTCCGAGGCGCTTGCTTTGGGAATCACGTCCGTTGCGTGATGAACCGCCAGCCTTCTTATGAGCCATTTTCTACTCCTTCCTCAAAACTTAAGCGTTAATGCCGGTGATCTTGACTTCAGTGAACCACTGACGATGACCGGTGACCTTCTGGAAATGCTTGCGGCGGCGGAACTTGGTGATAGTAACCTTGTCTGCGCGACCCTGCTTGACAACCTCTGCGGTAACCTTGCCGCCATCGACATAGGGAGCACCGAGCTTGACATTTGCGCCGTCAGCGACTGCGAGAACCTTGTCAAACTCAACGTGTCCATCGGCTGACTCGATCTTCTCTACACGGATCACATCATCAACCGCAACACGCTGCTGCTTGCCGCCAGCTACGATAACTGCGTACATTTAGAAAACTCCATTAAGTCCTCTGTGGCCTTTCTGGCGCACGAGGAGCACAAAATTAAAAATATGGCAATATTTTATCAGAAGCGGACAGATTTTCAAGCATTAAAGACGATTAGACGATAAAAATACCGCCTGTGCCGGAGTCCTCGTCTGGCAGCCAGCGCCTGGCGCGTTCCGGCCGCGCTGAGCACGTCATGGCTTAAGTATATACTGCTAATGAGTTTTGTTCATGACTGGTGTATCATTGCGTTATACAAATATGGAGCCGGCCGTGAATTATCATTCTCTATCTGATATTGTAAGCAGCGATCTCGCGCTGGTCGAGGACAGGCTTAAGTCGCTCGTCTCATCCGAGGTGCAGCTAGTCTCTGGCATTGGCTCCTATGTAATAAGCAGCGGCGGGAAGCGGATCAGGCCGGTCATCATGCTGCTGGCAGCAAGGGCAATTACAGGCGCTCCGGCATCCGAAAAGATCATCGATGCGGCCGCCTCTGTCGAGTGCCTCCACACTGCGACGCTTATTCACGACGATGTCGTGGACGGGAGCAGCATGAGGCGCGGCAGGCACACTGCCAACTACACCTACGGCATCGCGCCGACCGTGCTTATCGGAGACTACCTTCTTGCGAGGGCTGTTGCCGCAATCTCCGGGCTTGGAAACGGCGGCCTCTATATCAAGCTTGCTGAGACCGTCTCGGTCATGGCCGAGGGCGAGATCCAGCAGCTAGATCAGAGCTTCGATACCGCAATAAAGGAAGAGACCTACCGCAGCATCATCTACGCCAAGACCGCAAGGCTTTTTGAGACCTCCGCGTGGCTCGCCGCCTCACTTTCGACCGATGATGAGAAGACCGCAGGAGCGTTCAGCGAGTACGGGCGCCATATCGGCAACGCCTTTCAGATCACCGACGACGTGATCGACTACATCTCGACTGAGTCAGCCATGGGCAAGAATCCAGGCGACGATTTCATGGAAGGGAAGATTACCCTGCCTGTAATCGCGGCGCTCAGGAAGGCAGACAGCAAGGATGCCGGGAGGCTCCGGGACATGTTCCATGCCGAATCCAGGGAAGGGATGTTTGAGGAGGCGCTCAGCATTCTTAAGAAGTACAGCGCTATAGCGGAAAGCGCCGATGCCGCGATGAAGGAGGCGGAGCTCGCCGCCTGCTCTATCAGGGATCTCAGCCTTTCAGCTACGGAAAAGAATGCCCTACTATCTCTCTGCTCAATGGTCTGCGAGAGGATCAGCTGACAGGGCTTTGAATATAAGAGCTCTATAGCTTTTTCGTACCCGGCATAAGAAAGGGCCGCAGTGATTGAATCACCGCGGCCCTTCATTTATTAAGGCAGCTGCCTTAGGCATCAGATCTCAAACGGATCCCTCAGAGTGATGGTCTGGCTGCGGTCAGGCCCGGTTGAGAGAATGTCAACGGGGAGTCCCAGGATCTCCTCAAGGCGCTTTACATAGGCAACTGCGTTTGCGGGAAGCTCCTCCAGGCTCTTCGCGCCGAAGGTGCTCTCCTTCCAGCCCGGGCAGGTCTCGTAGACTGCAGTGACCTCATCGTAGTCATCGGCTGCCATCGGAGGATACTCGGATACGGTTCCGTCCTTATGGCGGTAGCCGGTGCAGATCTTGACCTCGTCGAGTCCGTCAAGAATATCGAGCTTGGTGAGGCAGAGACCTGAGAGGGAGTTGAGCTGCTTGGAGCGCCTCATGGCGACAGCGTCGAACCAGCCGCAGCGGCGGCGGCGACCGGTAACTGCGCCGAACTCCTGGCCCTTCTCGCAGATATGCTCGCCGATCTTGTCGAAAAGCTCGGTCGGGAACGGACCGCCGCCGACACGGGTCGTATAGGCCTTGACGATGCCGAGGACATAGTCGATGCCGCGGGGGCCGAAGCCTGCTCCTGTGGAGACACCTCCTGCGACGGTATTGGAGGAGGTTACGTAAGGATAGGTGCCCTGATCGATATCAAGGAAGGTTCCCTGGGCTCCCTCAAAGAGGACCTTATCGCCGTTCTTCCTGGCATCGGCGAGGATGGTGGTGATGTCTGCAATCATCGAGACCAGTACAGGAGCGTACTTCTTAACGCCCTCAAGGACCTCCTCATAGGATACCTCCTCTGCGTGGTAGAAGTTCTTCAGGATGAAGTTGTGGTACTCCATGACCGTCTTCAGCTTCTGCGCGAATCTGTCCATGTTGCGGAGATCGCCGACACGGAGTCCTCTTCTTGCGGCCTTGTCCTCGTAGGCAGGGCCGATGCCCTTGCCGGTGGTTCCGATCTTCTTGTCGCCGAGGGCAGCTTCCCTTGCGTGATCAATAACCGGATGATAGGGCAGGATCAGCGGGCAGGCCTCAGAAATCTTCAGGCGGCTCCTGACATCCACGCCGGCGCTCTCAAGCTCGCCCATCTCCTTGAACAGCGCGTCAGGCGACAGAACAACTCCGGATCCGATAAGGCAGGTGCAGGAAGGATGGAGGATCCCGGAGGGAATAAGCCTGACGACAGTCTTCTTTCCGCCAACAACCAGGGTATGGCCGGCATTGTGTCCGCCCTGATAGCGAACTACATAGCGGGCCTTCTCCGTCAGAAGATCAACGACCTTGCCCTTTCCCTCGTCACCCCACTGGGTGCCCAATACAACTACATTCTGTCCCATTTACTCACTCAACAACAAAACCATAAGACTTATGATCTGAAACACTGCTCAGCGGGCAGCTCCGGACTTCCTGACACCGAACTCATCAAAGAACTCGCTGTCAGAGCCGACAACCATTACGCTGTCCTTGCTGAAGCTCTTTCTGTAAGCTTCCATGCTCTTCAGGAAATTATACAGCTCAGGGCTCTTGGAATACGCCTCCGCGTAAATCCTAGTCGCCTCGGCATCGCCCTGTCCGCGGAGCTCATTTGACTGCCTCTCGGCGTCAGCAACCATTACAGTTACCTTGCGGTCAGCCTCTGCCCTGATGAACTCTGCCTGCTTCCTTCCCTTGGAGCGGTGCTCGCGGGCCACAATCTGGCGCTCAGCCCTCATGCGGTCATAAATCGATGAGGAGACCTCAGGCGGCAGGTTGATCTGCTTGATCCTGACATCTACCACGGTAATGCCGAGCTCAGTTGCGGAAGCGCTCCTGAGGAGCGTCTTCTCCATGACCTCAGCCCTCTCTCCGGAGACCATGTCGACAATCGAGCGGCTGCCGATCTCGCTTCTGAGCACCGCGTTGATCTTCTTCTTCAGACGGTCCTGCGCCAGCTCGAAGCGGCCGCTGTCAGTCGTAATGTAGAACTTGGCCGGATCCTCGATTCTCCACTTTACATAGGAGTCAATGATAAGGTCCTTCTTCTCGTTGGTGACATAACGGTCAGCCGACGACTCCATGGTCTGGATGCGCACATCGAGAAGGAGCACGTCATCTATGATCGGGAACTTGAAGTGGAACCCCGGGCGGTAGATCACAGGATCGCCGCCCTCCGTAACACGCTTGACCTTGCTGAACTCGGTTACGATGCCGACCTCGCCCTCATGGACGATGAACACGGAGTTGAACACAAGGATAAGCACTGCGGCGATAGCGATGATGATTGCTGTCTTCCTGTCCATAATCAGTTTCTCCTCCCGTCCCTGACGCTGCTTCTGGTTGCGTTCCTGATGCCTGAGGAATATGACGAGTCAGATGATGCGTCAGATGAAGAGCTTCCCGAAGCATAGTCAGGCTCGCCCTGACCGTTCATGGAAAGGGCCGCGGCTGAGCTTCTCACTTTCTCCTCGCGCGAGGGCCCTGAGGCGCTGCCCTGATCGGCTCCCTCCTTCTTCCCGAACACGCCGTCAAGCGGCAGGTAGAGCATGCTGCCTTCCGCAGAGGGAGACACATAGACATTTGCGGTATGGCTCAGGACATCAGACATGGTCTCGAGGTAAATACGCTTTCTCGTGATCTCGGGAGCCTTCAGGTACTCAGGCAGAACGCGCTCAAAGCCTGCCACGTCACCCTTTGCGTTGAGGACAACCTTGTCCTTGTAGGCGTTGGCGTCCTGCTTGATGCGCTGCACGCGTCCCTCGGCCTTGGGGATTATCTCGCGCTCGTAGGCCTCGGCCTCGCGGATGAACCTCTGCTCATCCTCCTGCGCGGAGATGGCGTCATCAAACGCCTCCTTTACCTCCTCTGGCGCATGGGCAGGAAGGAAGTTGACAGCGACAACTGAGATTCCCATATCATAGGGCTTTATGATCTCATTGAGGACGCGCGCGGTGTCATCCTGCACCTTCTCTCGGCCGGTTGTCAGGACATCGTCCATGGTGTTGTGGCCGACGACGTATCTCATGGCGCTGTCGATTGCCTGCCCGACTGACTCGTCGGCGTTGGTGGTGCTGAAGAGGTACTTGTAGGCGTCAGACACCCGGTACTGAACGTTGATCTCAACGCGGACCACGTTCTCGTCCTGTGTCAGCATGAGGCCGGTTGAGTTGAGCGACTTGACCGTTGAGACGTCCACAAGGATGACATTGTCGACAAAAGGGATCTTCCAGGAGAGTCCCGGCTGCACCAGACGGTCGAAACGGCCGAGGCGGAGGAGCACACCCCTCTCTGCTTCCTTGACTGTATAGAAGCCGGAGAAGAGGATGACAATGATGAGGACTGCCGCTATGCCGGCAATGAGGAGGATATGGCTGCCGCCTGAGCTTCCGCCACCTGAGCCGCCGCTGCCGCCCCGGAACAGATCGGCTATTTTGCTGCCGAGTCCGCCGAAATCAAATGAGGACGAGCCGTCATCCCAGCCGCTGCCGCCATCGGGCTTCTCTGATCCTCTCTTCGGATCCTCGCCGCTGCCGGCATTGTTCCTGCTGTCATCATCAGCGTCTTTGGGCCTGTTCCAGGTCATCTTGTCTCTCCAGTTATCCCGCCAGGACAGGACTGCCTTCATATTGGGCAGATCCTCCGCCTGCGCCTTCCGGCTCCCCGGAATGATCTGATCTGCTGTGGGCAGTGATCTCGCACCCGTCACGGGCCGCGAGCCTTGCGAAGTCCTTCTCGGGGAGGCATCCTTCCACTGCGGCAGAGCCGTCGTCCTGCCATGCGACACTGCGCACGGCGCCGAGCCCGTAGAGCTCGGAGAGGACTCCTCCAGCCGCAGGCAGAATGCGCAACGTAAATTTTACTATAACAGGATCAAGAAATTCTGCAACAGCCTTTCGGAGAAGCTCCGTTCCCTCGCCGGTCATGGCGCTGAGCCACACTGACTCGATTTTCCCCTCGCCGTTCCTCGCTATATGCGGGCTCACGCCGTCAGCCAGATCTATCTTGTTGTACACCCTGATCCTCGGCACATTCTCGGCGCCGACCTCGGAGAGGACCTTCTCCACCTCCCGTATATTGCTCTCAAGGCGCTCATCATGGCTGTCGATTACCTCCAGGAGGAGCGTTGCCTCCCGGGTCTCCTCCAGCGTCGCCCTGAAGGCGTCGATAAGATCGTGCGGCAGGTGCCTGATGAAACCTACGGTGTCTGAAACCATCACGTTACCTGCGACGTCGAGATGGATCATGCGGAGCGTGGTATCGAGCGTTGCAAAGAGCTGATCGGCCGCGTAGACGCCGGCTCCTGTAAGGAAATTGAAGAGCGTGGACTTCCCCGCATTGGTGTAGCCCACAAGCGAGACAACCGGAACGCTCCGCTTCTGCCTGGTCTTGCGGCTCTCTCGCCTCGTTCTCCTGACGTCCTCCAGCTCCCTGCCGATGCGCTCGATCTGCTCGTGGATCTCGCGGCGGTCGAGCTCAATCTGCTTCTCTCCCGGTCCTCCGCGGAGTCCGAATCCGCCCTTCTGCCTCTCAAGGTGCGTCCAGCCGCGCACCAGCATGGTCGATAGGTGGGTGAGCCGTGCGAGCTCTACCTGGAGCTTTCCCTCATAGGTTCTGGCGCGCCTTGCGAAAATGTTGAGGATCAGCTCAACGCGGTCAATTACCCGGCACCCTGCGATTTCCGTGAGGCTTCTTTCCTGAGAAGGCGTAAGCCTGTGGTTGAAAATGACCAGGTTCGCTTCCTTTTCCTGAACCAGATCCCTGAGCTCCTCTGCCTTCCCGGTGCCTATATAGGTGCCGGCGTTCGGAGTGCCGCTCCGCGCGAAAAGCACGCCGGCAATCTCAACGCCGCACGATACGGTGAGCTCCCGGAGCTCATTGAGGTCCTCGTTCTCATCGGGAGTCGAGGCAAACTCGGTCTGGACCAGGACTGCCCTCCCCGGGAGATCGTCAGAGGAAAACTCATCAGCATGAACAAGATCGGTCAAAGGAAAATCTCCGCAAAGCCACAGGGCGCACTGCGCCCTAGCTTTCAAATGAAAAGTCAGGAATTTATTTTAATGCAGACAGGAATTTTTTTGCGTGAATGAACGGAACGGAGAAACTTACTCCGCCGGGGCTGTACCGGCGGAGTACTTATGGTATGCAGAGCAGTGTCAGAACTCTGATGAAACTTCCTCTTCCTGCTCTGAGGCCTGGCTGCCGTCTTCCGCGGCTGTTTTCTGTACCTGGCGGTGCTGCGGGAGAGGGCGTGCGGGAACTATGGAGGAGATGGCGTGCTTGTAGACCATCTGCTGGCTGGTGTTGTTCCTCAGCAGAATAACGAACTGATCGAATGACTCAACCTGCCCCTGAAGTTTTATTCCGTTGACCAGAAAGATCGATACCGGGATCTTGTCTTTCCTGATTGCGTTTAAGAACGGGTCCTGAAGCAACTGACCTTTATTCATAAAAAGCCTCATTCTTATTATTATAATTTTCCGCAGCCTGACGCCATCGGCACAGGGCAGGCGGAGTCTATTGTCATCGATTATACGACATTTTCAAGAAAAAATGACTGTCAGATTGTTTTATCGTGATTTTTTTGCGGCCGCCTTTCACGCTATTTACAGTGAGGAATTTCCTCTGCATCTGTCATTCGCTTCCGCCTCAGAACTTAAGAGGAGCGAGACGGAGCTCACAATAAAGGTTAAAATATGCTTTATTCATTTCGGAACAGAGCACGCCGGACGGAGCAGTCATGATTCTCATAGAAAAACTCTCATTCGCAAGGGAAAACAACGTCATTTTCGACGAGGCATCAGCTCATATAGCCCCCGGTACCAGGACCGGTCTCGTCGGGCGGAACGGCTGCGGCAAGTCCACCCTCTTTGAGCTCATCACAGGCGATCTGAGCCCTGATGGCGGCCGGATCACAGTTCCTGAAAGCTGGACAATCGCAACCGTGGCGCAGGAAACCCCGTCGCTTGACATCTCAGCGGAGGAGTACGTCATAGACGGAGACAAAAGATACCGGTCGCTGGAGAGAGAGCTTAAGGCTGCGGAGGAGCGGAATGACGGAATGGCGATTGCGAGAATAAGCGGAGAGCTTGAAATCTCAGGCGCCTACACCATCCGTCCGAGAACTGCGGCGCTCCTCTCAGGCCTGGGATTCTCCCAGGAGCAGATAAAGCTCCCGGTAAAGGACTTCTCGGGAGGCTGGCGAATGAGGCTCAACCTCGCTCAGGCCCTGATCTGCCACTCAGACCTCCTGCTCCTCGATGAGCCGACCAACCACCTTGACCTCGATGCCGTAATGTTCCTCTCGGACTACCTCAAGGGCTACCGCGGAACGCTCATGATCATCTCGCATGACCGCGAGTTCCTGGATGACACTGTGGATCACATCATCCATATTGAGAATAAGAAGCTCAACGAGTACACCGCAGACTACAGCGGCTTTGAGCGCATGCGCGCCGAGCGTCTCGCCCAGAACCAGGCCCTCTACGAAAGGCAGCAGCAGAGCATCGCGAAAATTCAGTCGTTCATAGACCGCTTCAGGTACAAGGCGACCAAGGCCAGGCAGGCTCAAAGCAGGCTCAAGGCTCTCGAGAAAATGGACCGCATCGCCGCCGCCCATCCTGACTCCCCGTTCCATTTCAGCTTCAGGGCTCCCGAACAGCTTCCAGTTCCCCTGATGAACATGGAGGACATCTCGATAGGCTATGAGGCCGGGAAGCCTGTCATCAAATCGATGAAGCTCAACCTGACTCCAGGGGCGAGGATCGGACTTCTGGGGCGCAACGGCGCCGGAAAGTCGACGCTCATCAAGTTCCTCGCCGGAATGCTGAAGCCGCTCACCGGCAGGCTCTCCGTTGCCAAAGGGATAAAAATCGGCTACTTCGCGCAGCACCAGCTCGATTACCTCAATCCCGACCAGTCGGCGCTCTGGCACATGCAGAGGCTTGCGCCGGAGATGAGGGAGCAGGATCTCAGGAACTTCCTGGGAGGCTTTGCCTTCTCCGGTGACAAGGCCCTGGAAAAGGCCGGTACGCTCTCAGGAGGCGAGAAGGCAAGGCTCGCCCTTGCACTAATCGTCTGGCAGAAGCCCAACCTGCTGCTTCTCGATGAGCCGACCAACCACCTTGACCTCAATATGCGCGACGCCCTGTCCGCCGCCCTGCAGGATTTTGCCGGAGCAATGATCATCGTCTCTCACGACAGGCACCTGCTCCGCACCACAGCCGATGACTTCTACTTGGTGGACAAGGGCATGGTCTCCGAATTCTCCGGAGATCTTGACGATTACCATAAGTATCTTATCGAGCAGAGAAAGCAGGAGCTCTCGCAGTCCGCCTCAGAGCGCAGGGAGCAGAGGATACAGGAGAAGCAGGCCGCATCTGGGGGAAGCACGCAGATTTCCTGGAAGGAGAAGAAGGAGCTGCTGCAGAGGCTCAGAGCCGAGGCAAGGCCTCTCCGGAAGAACGCTGAGGAGCTCGAGAAAAGAATGAACGCGGCCTCGGCAAGGCTTGAGGAGATTGAAACAGCGCTCAGCGACAGCGGAATCTATGACGCATCGCGCAAGGAGGAGCTCTCTGCCCTGCTCCGCGAGCAGGGGGAGCTCAGCAAAGCCTCTGAGAAAGTTGAGGCAGAATGGCTCGAGGCCTCGGAAAAGCTCGAGGAGGCGGAGAGCAGGATAAAGGAAGCGGAAAACGCGTCATCGTTCTGACGCTGTTGGTGCTCCAACAGTAGCGACATCTCTTTTCATGAGAGGCTGGCGCGTCCGCCCTTGTTTCTATAAGCAGTGAGCTCGCAAGAGATCTCACAGCAGCGCCGGATGCTGTATAGTTCACTCTGCTGCCAGCCAGAAAATCCGGCAGCAGCTCTTTTCATCGATTATCTCAGGTAACCATATGCTCAGCTACAGACACGGCTTCCATGCCGGAAACAGCGCCGATGTCCTCAAACATCTCATCCTGTGCGCCGTAATATCCTATATAAGGAAAAAGGACAAGCCTTTCACCATTATCGATACCCATGCCGGCGGCGGAATCTACAGGCTGGATGACGGCATGGCTGAGAAAACCGGTGAGGCGAAGGATGGCATTGTTAAGCTGATGCAACATCCCGGGAAGCTTCCGGAAATCGTTCCGGAATATTTCAGCATCATCAGGGATCTGAATCCTGAGGGAAAAATAGCGGTCTACCCAGGGTCTCCCTATATTGAGCAGCAACTCCTGAGGGACAGCGACAAAGGGATATTCATCGAGCTTCACCCTACCGAATTTGACGCACTGAGGCTCAATTTCGGCAGGGACCGCAGGATAAGCCTCCATAGGCGGGACAGCTTTGAGGGACTGGACGCCATTGTGCCTCCGCCTGTCAGACGCGGCGCAGTTCTCATGGATCCTGCATACGAGGTTGATACTGACTACGCAAAGAGCGTTAGCTCAATAGGAGAGGCTTTCAGAAAATGCCCCACCATGACGATGATGCTCTGGTACCCTGTTCTCTCAAAGAGCCGTGACAGGAGCCAGAAGATACTGTCAGAGGCCAGAAGGCTGGCGATACCTGACACTTGGCGCGCAGAAATCCGTACATCTGAGCAGGAGGAGGACTTCGGCATGTGCGGCTCCGGGATGATCATCTTCAACTGCCCGTTCTCGGTAGATCGGAAAATAGGAGAGATACTGAGCTGCCTTGAGGTATCCATCGGCATGGGAAGAAACTCATCCGTTCTCACCAGGCTCTCGGAAAAGGGCTGCTGATAAAGCAATAATGAAAAGAGCCCCCGGCTTCCGGAAATCCGGAGACCGGGGGCTTATTTAGTGTGCTCGGCATGGGCACTGTCTATAGGGTGAAAGTCCCGAACTCGCCCGCTGGATGGAAGAGTCAGCGAATCGCAAGGTGGTCGGAGTAATCC
>ONIT01000037.1 GCA_900317945.1 uncultured Pseudomonadota bacterium | reverse complement strand
TTACTCCGACCACCTTGCGATTCGCTAACTCTTCCCTCCAGCGGGCGAGTTCGGGACTTTCACCCTATAGTCAATGCTCATGCCGAGCACACAAAAAATACGGAGCCCAGAGAGCTCCGTACCATTCATAATTTCTGCCGTCAGCGTCAGCAGTTACTCAACCTTGAGGAATACCGAAGTAAGCGGCTCAAGCGTAATCTTTGAGCTGCTCGAGAGCACCGTTGAGCTGTCGCTGTCAAGCATGCCGGTGAACTGGTAGTCAGCAGTGTCGCAGGAGCTTCCGCCGATGAGCCCGCAGACCTTCGCGGAGAACGACTGATCTACCGAAACCTCCTTTTCCTCAGTGCTGAGGTTTGCGAGGAGGAGCACCTTGCTGTCACCGTCCTTGTTGTACTTGAGCTCGCCGTAGATGGAATCATCATTGATCACATACCAGCGCTGCCCCATGTACATCGCAGGAGTGTCTGCCCTGAGTTTGAGGACGGACGACGCGTAGTCCCTGATCTCCTTCTGTCCGGCAGTGAGCGATGACTCATCATAGATGCCGTCAGTGCGGGCAACGTGATCATCGCACCACTTGGTTCCGGTTCCGCAGCTGGAAGGCTGCGTTACATACCCGGGGACCTGATCTCCCACCTCCTGGTTGTAGAGGATGGTGATCGGGCCTGAGTAGTCGGCAAGGAGCGCAAAGGCAAGCTTGTGCCTCTTCACGTAATCGCCATTTCCGGTGACCTCCTCATTGGAGCCGTCTGCAGCATATCCGCCGCGCTGGATAAGATCTCCGAGCCTTACCAGGTCGTGGTTGTCGGTAAAGGCGTCAGGCATCGCGTCTGAGCCTTTGTACTTGCTCATTGACCAGTAGCCATAGGTCTGGATCCTGCTTGCGGGCATTCCCTTGGCCCAGCTCTCGCTGAGATTCTCCTGGCTTGCGATGGTCTGCACAATCGCGTAGCGGAGCGGGAAGTTGAATGCCGAGTCAAGAGCGTTGTTCGCGAAGATATTGCTCTCAATATCATCCTCGCCGCTCCATACCTCTCCGACAGTGAAGCCGAGGGAGCCGTCAGGAGATCCGCTGAAGCTTCCGGACTGATCCTTTACCGCGTTCTTCATGAGAAGGAGCCCGTCAGGCCCGACCTGATAGGCCTGGTCAAGCCTCCAGCCGTCGATGCCGTAGTCCTTGATGGCAGTCCTGAGCAGTGTGCTGAAATAAGTCTGGGTATTGGCGGCAGTCCAGTCAAAGCAGGTATACCCACTGGCTGTCTCCTTTGAGCCGTCCTTCTTGCGGCAGGAGGAGCTCTTCACAGGCGCCGTAACGCCGTTTGCCGCGAAATCGGACTTCGCATGGCCAAGGACGCCGTCAAGGAAGACATACATTCCGTTGCTGTGAGCCGTATCAACCAGCTTTTTAAGGCTTTCATTCTCAGATCCTCTGGTGCCGCCGCCGAACTTCGGATCGATGTCAAGCTTTCCGGTATTCATCTGCTGGGTGGCAAAATATCCTGTTGCATCAGTGTTCTTTGCCGAGGTCTCTGAGGAGTCTGATGTGTAGAATACCGGGGTAATCCAGATGGAGTTGGCTCCGAGCGCCCTGATGTAGTCAAGGCTCTCGGTTACTCCGCCGATTGTTCCCTTGTGGCTGCTGGGTCCCCAGCCATAGCCGTATCCCTTCGCATCGCCGCCGTTGCGGTATGCCTCGACCATGATCTGGTAGGTTGTGAGTCCGCACTTCGCCTTGAGCTCTGAGCTTGAATAGGCGCTGCTGCTGCCCTTGAAGCAGGGAAGAGTATTTACAGCCGAATCGGTTTCGGTATCTGCAAAGGTGTTGCCGGACGTTAGCAGCACAGAGCTTACTGCAGGAGTGTCGCCGCTGCTGCCGCCACCGCCGCCACCGCCGCCACCGCCGCCGCAGGCGACAAGGACAGAGGAAACAAGCACAACGAAGGAGTTCAGAAGAAATTTATGCATGGACAGTACCCGGATAGCAAGAGGAAAGAGAATAGTCAGTATAGTTATACCGTACGGAAGGTGTTGGCTGTCAGACAAAAACCGGAATTATGTGAGCAGTATCCTACTGATTTTCCTCTGCACTGCAGAAAATCTGTCAGTGAGTCAAAAGCTAATCTGAAAACATGCCGGATTGCTGCAGAGACAGCCTACTTTCTGATGTCCTCGTCCTCGTGATCGTACGGACGGAACTTCATTATCTCCCTCATGGCCTTGAACTGATACGGGATAAGCATCAGCACGCCGCCCAGGAGGAGCGCGAGAGGATAGTATTTCCACTGCCAGGCAAGAGGCATCAGGCGGTCCTCGGGATATTCCTGGTAAATGTCGTAAATTCCCCAGATCATGCATACGACGCCGAGGGCATAGAGGGTCTTGTCAAGGATGCTTGTATGAATTATGACTTTCATGTTCACAAAATCCCACAGAAGGAACGGTGAGCGCGGCAGGGAGCCCTGCCCTGATGAAACGGCCCTGAGGCAGGGCCGTCAGTGAGCGGAAATAGCCTTACTTGGCCAGGAGATAGTCGGTGATCTTCTTCAGATCCTCGTAGCTCGTGAGCTTGGCGTTGTTGATGCGGTACTTTCCGTTGATGACGAAGCAGGGAACGCCGTCAGCGCCGCTCCTGTCAAAGTCGGTATTGTAATTTGACACCATGCCCGGGGTCGAGAAGCCGCCGTAGGCCTTCTCGAAGTCATCTGCCTTCACGCCGATGTACTCGAACATCTTCACGATGTCATTGTGGCTCTTGGGCTCCTGGCGCTGCTTCTGGATCTGATCGAATGCCAGGCTGACAAACTTGTCGGTAACGTCAAGCTGCTGCGCGACAGCCACCGCCCTCTGCATCTCGGACGCCATGTCGCCGCCCATGAAGGCAACCGGTGACCTGACAAACGCAACCTTTGGCTCATCCTTCCTGAGCCTTGCGGTAATGTCCTCAAACGCCATGCAGTGCGAGCAGTAGGGGGAGAAGAACTCCTTTATCTCAGGCTGGGCGGTCTTTTCCACGTTTATGGTGAAATAGTGCTCGCCCTCCTTGAACTGCTCATCCGCAGCCTGAGCTGACGGAGCTGCGGCCTCTTCCGCAGCGCATTCAGCGACATAGCCAAACGAGAAGAGGCACATTGCAGCAACTGCTGCGCCGCAGATAATTTTCCTGTTCATAATCTTCCTTCACAACTTCATCTGGCCGACGACACGGCGACCTGGTTTCGCCCGCCGTCCTTGGCCTTTTTAAGGGCCCTGGCAGCCGCCTCACGGAGGACATCACTGCTCATCGAGTTGAGCGGTTCAACTGTCGCGATGCCTACAGAGACAGTAAGCCGATCCGAAACTCCGCTGGAGATGTGCTCTATCGCCGCATCGTTCAGCGCGGACCTCAGGAGCCCGGCGACATGCTTGGCTCCCGCGAGGTCTGTGAACGGGAGGAGAAGGGCAAAGGTCTCTCCGTCGAGCCTTGAGAAAGAGTCATCCTTTCTCCGGCAGGCCGCCTGCCTGATTATTTCGGCAGTCTTTCTCAGGCACGCGTCACCAGTCCGGCTCCCGTAGATATTATTGTATTTCGCAAAATAATCAATATCTATCAGCAGGAGCGAAAGCGGCGATGACGTGCGGCTGCAGATCCGCCAGAAATCAGCGAGCTTCTCAGCATAGCATTTGCTGCTCCCGACACCGGTAAGCTGATCCGTAAGATCATCGCGCCGGAGGTTGAGCCCTTCCTCATAAAGCCTTCTCGCCTCACCGGCGTTGACGAACCTCCGGTAGAGATCCGAGACTACAGTGCCGCCCACTGCCCGCCTGATCCCGACCGCTGAGAGGACGGCCGCAATGATGATGAAGATCAGGAGCTCCTTCTGGCATGGCCATTCATAGGACCAGACCGCATACGCGAGCGCTGCGGCAGGAAGAGCCACAGCCGCGGCAAAGCACTTCCTCGAGAGCATGAGGCAGGCGCCTGAGACAGTCATCTCAACTGCAGTGAAGAGGATAAGGTAGACAAGCTCCGTGAGCGGGAGATCCGCTGAGAACCACAGCACTCCGACTGACCACACGGCAGCCGAGGCGAGCACTCCACAGAAGTACTGCAGCTCATGGATGCCGGAGCTGCCCCTGCTCCCTGAGTAGAAGGCGTCGGAGTCGGTGAAGTACACATGGGCGCTGCGTGCCGCTGACACAATGAGGAGCAGGAAAATCCAGACGCTCTCCCGGAGCCTGCTCGCGTAAGGCCCCAGGGCGAAGCAGAGCCCTATGCCGAGAATGGAGAAAGCGGCAATCTCAAGCCATGCGGTCCTGAACAGATGGGACGCGATCTCCCGCCTCACCTGGACAAGGACTTCAGAGTCTGCTGACTGCTCACCGCCTGTCTTCTTCTCCGCCACGCCTTATCCCCCGCTCAGTTCTGCCAGCTTGAGACCTGCTTCTTCAGCAGGAACTCGTCCTGAATCTCAGCGCCCAGATTTCCCCGGAAATACCTGAACAGCATCCTGAGCGTCCAGTTGGAGAAAACGGCGAGGTTGCACAGGATGACAGTGCGCTTTACTGCCTTCCTGGTGATCTTGATCTCGGAGGCGCTGCTGAAGGACGGATTGGCGCTGATGTTCCTCAGAGTGAGGAAGGCCATGGCGACCGCCCAGGAGCAGAACTTCCTGATCCCCCGCTCTGCAGGGGGAACCTTGAGGATGAACCTCACGGCATTCAGAAGATGCCCGGCCGCGATCCTGACATTCTCCTCCACCAGCCCTGAGCGCTCCTCATCGGAAAGTGAGACAGAGGCGGCATTCTGCCCGCCTGCCTCATCATTGCCGTTCTCCGCGGGAAGCCAGCACACGCCGCGCTCGGCGTCATCCCTCACATCCTTCAGGATATTGGTCATCTGCAGCCCCTCGCCGAAGCTGACTGCGAGAGCCATTACAGCGTCGCGCTCCTTCGCCATTTCAGGGCTCCTCTGCATGAAGAGCTCGGCAAGCAGCTCGCCGACGACGCCGGCGACAGAGTAGCAGTAGAGATCAAGATCGTGCCTGCTCCTCACCTCCCCCGCGGTCTGGGCAGCGCCCATGCCGGCGCACATGATCCTGACGCCCTCGGAGATGACTGCCCTGACGCTGTCAGGATAGCTCCCGAACCTCGCGAATACCCGCGGGATATCATCCATCAGGGCCGTCTCAGCCTCATTGGCGGAAAGCCTGCCCATCACCCCGTCATGGAAGTCTGTGCTGGAAACGGCGCCGTCAAACACGAGCGACATGGTGTTGAGCTCGTCAACCTTGTCCGAGGGCGCCATCTTCGGATCATCCTCGATGGTGTCCGCTATGCGGCACAGGAGGTAAGCGCAGCTCACATAGTCGCACAGCTCATCCGGCAGCGCCGTGATGGTAAGGGCAAATGTCCTTGAGACGCGGTCAAGATGCGCTTTCTGCTCTGCCCTGCTCAGAGGCCTGATATCACTGGTGTCAGTCACTGGAATAAAGATCCCTGGTAAATACCTTCCCGCTTACGTCGCTGAGCTCCTTCGAGCGCCTGTTGGCGACAATCACATCGCAGCTCTTCTTGAACTCGTCAAGATCCCTTATGACACGGGAGTTGAAGAAGCTCTCCTCTCGGAGCATCGGCTCGTACACAACCACCTCAATGCCCTTCGCCTTGATGCGCTTCATGACGCCCTGGATTGAGGACGAGCGGAAGTTGTCCGAGCCGCTCTTCATGACCAGGCGGTAGATCCCGACTACCTTCGGGTGCTTCTTGACGATGAGCGAGGCGACAAAGTCCTTCCTCACGGAATTCGACTCGACGATTGCCTTGATCAGGGTGCTCGGCACATCGCGGTAGTTCGCGAGAAGCTGCTTGGTGTCCTTCGGCAGGCAGTAGCCGCCGTAGCCGAACGACGGGTTGTTGTAGAAGTTGCCGATCCTGGGATCAAGGCAGACGCCTTCGATAATCTTCTCGGTGGAAAGCCCCTTCGTTGCGGCGTAGGTGTCGAGCTCGTTGAAGAACGAGACGCGCATAGCGAGGTAGGTGTTGGCGAAGAGCTTGACGCTCTCTGCCTCAGTCGGCTTCATGATGACGACCGGGATGTCCTCCCTCTTCTTCAGCGCTCCGTCAGCAAGAAGCGATGAGAAATCTTTCCCGACCTTCTCCGAGTCGGTTCCGACGATTATCCTCGCGGGATAAAGGTTGTCGTAAAGCGCGTGCCCCTCGCGGAGGAACTCGGGCGAGAAGTGGATGCGGCCGGTGCCGAACTTCTTCCTCGCGTCCTCGGTAAAGCCTACTGGAAGCGTGCTCTTCACCACAATCTCAGCGTCAGGCTCATACTTCAGAGCCTCCTCAATCACGGCATTCACCGAGTCGACATTGAAATAGTTGAGCTCAGGATCATAGTTGGTCGGCGTTGCGACTATGATGTAATCAGCGCCGCGCATGGCGGCCTCAGGATCTGAGAGCGCAGTCAGGTCAAGCTTCTTTTCCCGGAGGTACTTCTCGATGTACTCGTCTGAGATCGGAGACTCCCTTCTGTTGACCATCGCCACGCGCTCAGGGTTAATCTCGAGGATTCTGACCTCATTCCTGACCGAGAGCATGACCGAGAGGGACAGCCCGACATATCCTGCCCCTGCTACACAAATTCTCATTTAATAACCTCACTGCGACTTCTGTTACTGCTCTTCTGAGAGACCTTCCTTTTCCGCCTTTCTCATTCTATTAAGGTGGCACTCGCGGATGACGCCCACTATATCGCGGGTCTCCTCATCCTCGGCATCCGCGCCGCGCACAAGAAAATTAATCAGCTCAAGATCGGTGCGCTCAAGGAGATGCACGTACTCACGCTGCCTCTTCTCGTCAAGCTTAAGGAGATCATCCTTTACAAAAGGATCAAGCATGACATCTATCTCATGCATGCCCCTTCTTGAGTTCCAGACCGTCCTTGCGTATTCCCTGCTGTCCATTGTTCCTCCTCATACCGCCACAGGAGCCTTGATGGCAGGCCACGGATCATAGCCCTCGATGGAGAAGTCCTCGTAGCGGTAGTCAAAAATCGAGTCAGGCCTGCGCCTGAACACCAGCCTTGGAAGCGGGCGCGGCTCCCTGGTGAGCTGCAGCCTGGCCTGCTCCAGGTGGTTGACATAGAGATGGGTGTCTCCGCCGGTCCAGACAAAGTCCCCCGGCTCAAGATCGCACTGCTGCGCAACCATGCTGGTAAGGAGAGCGTAGCTCGCGATGTTGAACGGGAGCCCGAGGAAGATATCGCAGCTTCTCTGATAGAGCTGACAGGAGAGCACTCCGTCAAGGACATAGAACTGGAACAGCGCATGGCAGGGGGAAAGGGCCATTTTGTCAAGCTCGCCGACATTCCAGGCGGAGACCACCAGCCTCCTGGAGTCAGGATTGCGCTTTATCTCCTCAATCACATTGCTGATCTGATCAATGTGCCGGCCGCCTGACGCGGGCCACGATCTCCATTCGGCACCGTAGACAGGCCCCAGATCGCCGTTCTCATCGGCCCACTCATCCCAGATGGTGACGCCGTTGTCATGGAGGTACTTTATGTTGGTGCTCCCGCTCAGGAACCACAGGAGCTCATGGATAATCGAGCGCAGGTGGCACTTTTTCGTCGTTACGAGAGGGAAGCCGTCCTTCAGGCTGAACCTCATCTGGTAGCCGAATATCGACCTGGTGCCGGTTCCGGTCCGGTCATTCTTGAAGTGCCCCTTCTCAAGGACCGTCCTCATAAGATCAAGGTACTGCCTCATTTTTCCTCCGCTGAGTCCTTCATTATCCTTTCAGCGTATTCGCCGAAGGTCTTCCTGATCATGTCAGGATCGGTGAGATCGACAGCCGCGAGCATCTTCGAAAGCTCCGCCGTGTCTGCCCTTCTGATGAGGTACTTGATTCTCGCAATGCTGCTCTCGTTCATGCTGAGGCTGCGGTAGCCTGAGGCGAGCAGCAGCAGCGCACCGACCGGCTCGCCGGCGAGCTCGCCGCAGATGTCCAGGGGCTTCCCAAGGCGCGCTGCGGTCTCCGCAATATAGCGGAGAACCTTGAGCACTGCCGGGTGATAGGGATCATAGAGCCCTGAGACAGACGGATTGCCGCGGTCAACTGCAAGGAGGTACTGAGTAAGGTCATTGCTGCCCACTGACCAGAAGTCGGTGTACTGCGAGGTCTCCTCGAGGATGTATATTACCGAGGGAACCTCGATCATGATGCCGAACGGAGGGCGGCTGAACCCCTCACGCTCCTCCGGAGGCAGCGATGCCCTGACCTCGTCATAGGCCTGATCAAGGAGGCGCCTTGACTCGCTAATCTCCTTAACGGAGCAGGGCATGGGGATCATGATGCGGAGGTTGCCGATGCCCACAGAGGCCCTGAGCATCGCCTTGAGCTGGGTAAGGAACAGCGCCGGGTGCTCGAGCGTCAGCCTTACGCCCCTGAGGCCGAGGGCCGGATTGATCTCCTTCTGAGGGTAATAGGAGAGCTGCTTGTCGCCGCCCGCGTCCAGAGTTCTCATGGTGACGGTGAGCGGCGCATAGCTCTCGAGCAGCCTACGGTAGGACTCAGTCTGCTCGTCCTCCGACGGGAAGGAGTTCCTGACGATGAAGGAGATCTCGGTGCGGTAGAGACCGACACCGTCGATAAGCGACTTGTCTGAGAGCGATACAGCTCCGGTCAGGCCGACGTTTAGAGAGACCGGAACCCTGACGCCGTCGCGCGTTACGGACGAGCCTGAGCTCTCGCACTCGGCTGTCTCGCTGATATGCCTCTCATGCTCGATGATCTCCCGGTACTCGGCGACTACCGCAGGCTCAGGATCGGTGAAGACCTCGCCCTTGGAGCCGTCAACAATCATCAGCCGGTCCGCTACCTTGGAGAGGGAGAGCTTCACTCCGGTTACTGCGGGAACTCCGAGTGTGCGCGCCAGGATAGCGGCATGCGAGTTCGCGGCGCCGTTGAGGCACACGACGCCCATCAGCTTGTCCCTCGCAATCTCCGCGAGGATTGATGCGGTAATCTCCTCGGCAACGACGATGACCGGCTCGGTTACGTCAAACTCATCGACCTCGCTGTGCGAGAGCCCGGAAAGGAGCCTCTGGGCGACATCCCTGACGTCAAGGGTGCGCTCGCGCATGTAGGCGTCCTTCATGCCCTCGTATTTCGCTATGATCTGCTCGGCTGTTATCCTGACCGCGGACGATGCAGTCCAGCCGTTCTTCATGATCTCGTCCTCGATGGCCGACGAGAATGCCGGATCGTTGAGGAGCGACTCGTACATGTCGAAGATGTCGCCGGTTTCGCGCACCGCTCCCCCCTCAAACCGCACGAGGACCGAGTCCAGCTCCATCTGTACCTGGAGGATGACCTGCCTGAAAAGCTCAAGCTGCATCTCCGGATCATCGGCCTTCTTCAGGCTGACCTGGCTCAGCTCGATATGCGGCCTCCATACCCAGGCGCGCGCCATCGCCACGCCGTCAGAGACCGGTGCCCCGCGGAACACGCCTGATCTGGACCCGGGAGTGAGCTCCGTCTTCATCTCCGCCTGGATGATCTCCGCGGCAAGCTGAGCGGCGAGCGTTACGGCAAACGACTCCTCCTCGTCATTGAACTTCCTGGCCTCCTTCTGCTGTATGACCAGGACGCCCAGAACCTTCCTCTGGTGCATGATCGGGACTCCGAGGAACGAGGTATAGCTGTCCTCACCTGCCTCAGGCAGGTACTTGAATCCCGGGTGATCCCGCGCGACAGCCACGTTGATGACCTCAAGCCTGCTTCCGGCGAGCCCTACAAGGCCCTCCCGCTCGCCGAGGCAGACCTTGCCGACAGCGGACTCCGCCAGGCCGTCGCTGGCCGCAAGTCGGTACACTGTTCCTGAGGACGCGGTCTCTGAGAGGTATATCGAGCAGCAGTCGGCCGAGAGTGCCTGCTTAATCTGCGACACCATGCATCTCATCGCGTCATTGAGCGTCTGTGCCGATGAAACACCTTCAATAATCTTTCTGAGAGCAGTCAGCATGACTTTCCTCCGGAGGGAACCGCGGCGGACACAGCTGCCGCCTGGTTGTTCCCGATTACATTGCCTGAAAACTCGGTCAGCACACGGCGGTATACATCACGCTTGAAGTTGACCACCTGCCTTATCGGATACCAGTATGAAACCCAGCGCCAGCCGTCAAACTCCGGCTTTTCCCTGGTGCTTGCGAAATTGACATGGAGCAGGGCTCCGGCATTGACCGGCTTCAGAAGGAACCACTTCTGCTTCTGCCCGACGCACACCGGATGCTCGTCATAATGGATGCATCTCTTCGGGAGCCGGTAGCGGTGCCAGCCTGACGTCTCGGCCTCAAGGCTCACGTCAGCCGGGCTGAGTCCCAGCTCCTCGCCGAGCTCACGGTACATGGCCGCCCTGGGAGTCTCACCTGCATCTATTCCTCCCTGCGGAAACTGCCATGTATTCTGCCCTATTCGTCGTGCCCACAGAACTCTCCCGTCCGGGGCGGCAATGACAATGCCAACATTCAGGCGGAAGCCATCTTGGTCAATCAACTTAAAATCCGAATAAAATTTTGCTTTTTCAATTTTTTCACAGATCATTATTTTATACAATAAAGCCGATCTGAAAATTTGAAGTAGGCTGAGAAGGATAAAGGATATGTGCGCAAGCGCCACCTGGAAAGCGGTCCCCGAGCCCCTGAGCGAGGATGAGCTCATGGAGCGCGCCATGTCCATATCAGGCCTCTCGCTCGGGGAGCTCTCAGAGAACGCCTCCGCAGTAATGCCTGGCTCCATGAAAGGAGCTAAGGGCTACGCCGGAAAGCTCCTTGAGCTTTATCTGGGGGCAACCGGGAGCAGCCGCCCTGTCTGTGACTTTGAAAGGATCCACGTTGAGCTCAAGAGCATTCCGGTCGGGCCCGATCTCCGGCCGCTTGAGAGCACCTACGTCTGCATGGCGCACCTCACCGGCACGGCAGGACTGACCTGGGAAAAGTCATCGGTCAGGAACAAGCTCTCGAGAGTGCTGTTCTTTCCGGTCGAGGGCGACCGCGCCATACCTCTCGGGGAGCGGAGGCTCGGCACTCCTTTTTTCTGGTCGCCTGACAGAGAGGAGGAGAACGTCCTGAGGTCCGACTGGGAGGAGCACCTCGAGAAAATCTCGGAAGGCAGGATCCTCGAAATCACCGCCCATGACGGAGTGGCGCTCCAGATAAGGCCCAAGGCCGCGGACAGCACGGTCATGATCAGGGCCGTCGGAAGTGACGGCGGCATTGTGATGACCTGTCCGCGGGGCTTCTACCTGAGGCGGAGCTTCACTGAAAAAATTCTCAGAAAGGCATTCATGCTCTGATCCGGAGAATGAGCGGCCCGGAATGCTTTCTTTTTTAAGGCGCACATGCCAGCGGCACGGCTCTTTCAGGGAATTTCCCGCTGCTCCGCAGAGGAGCCTCTGGTTCCGGCACTTTAATGAAAATTTTATTTTTCCGGCTGTTTGCCGCAGATGATCCCTGTGTCCCGGCTGCTGTCCTGCCCCGGGAATCCCATGCCATAGATTGAATCAGGCCCTGAATTTTCAAAAGGTTTACTTGATCAAAAAAAATTTATTTAAATTTTAATATCATAGGATGAGGATTTAAGGATTTTGAGTTTATATCAGATTACCGGAGTGACGGCATGCCAGTCAGCAAGAAAGAATTAAAAAGTCAGCCGGGCAAGATTTCCCTTACCTTCAAGGTAAAGAAGGAAGCGGCCGGAGACGCCAAGGAAGTTTATCTCCTGTTCGAGGGATTCGGGTGGGAGCCTGAGGAAATGAGGCTTCTCAAGAGCGGCGATTTCAAGAGCCGTCCTATTTTCGTATCGAAGGACGGACAGAAGCAGTATCAGTACAGGTTCAAGCTCGTTAAGGAAGACGGCTCCGAGGTTTATGACAATGACTGGAAGGCCGATGCCTATGTCAGCAATCCTTTCGGCGGCGAGAACTCCCTTGTCAACATCGATCAGGGCCTGAGCAGCGAGAAAGAGGACTGACACCAGCCTCTCTGCTAAGCTGACACAAGCCCGTCAGGAAGCGCCGGCATCATTCTGCCTGGTTCACTCGCCAGGCCGTATGGTGCCGGCGATGTTTTTTAAATGCCCTGAGGCCTGACTGCGGAATTGGAATGTTTGCCCAAACTGTCAGCCCTTTAAAATAAAGAAGCCCGCCGGAGGCGGGCTCTTGTAAAAGGAGCGGACTGTCAGCCGCTGAATTACTCAGCAGCGTTCTGCTTGGACTCAAGCTTCTCGCGGATACGAGCAGCCTTGCCCTTAAGGTCACGAAGGTAATACAGCTTGGCACGGCGGACATCACCACGGCGGACAACCTTAACCGATGCAATCATGGGGCTGTGGGTCTGGAATACTCTCTCGATGCCCTCGCCTGCGAAGATCTTGCGTACGGTAAAGGAGGAGTTGATTCCGCGGTTGCGCTTTGCAATCACAACGCCCTGATAAGCCTGGAGACGCTCTTTGTCTCCTTCCTTGACACGAACCTCAACAACTACGGTATCGCCCGGAGCAAAAGAAGGGATATCCGTACGGAGCTGTTCCTGCTCAATTTCCTGAATAATTTTGTTCTTCATAATTTCTCACTACCTAGAATAAACTGTTAACTCTTCCCTTCGGACTGAGATTTTCGCCTCAGGTACCGTGCCAGACATTCCATCTGGTCATCAGTCAGAGCTAGGTTCCTAATCAAATCCGGACGCTTCTCAAAAGTGCGCCCGACCGCTTCTTCCATCCGCCATTTTCTGATCTCGCTGTGATTGCCGCCCCTGAGAACCTCCGGGACATCCATCCCGTCAATGCTCTCAGGCCTGGTGTACTGGGGGAAATCAAGGAGGCCATGCATGAAGGAATCCTCCTCCGCGCTGTCCTCATCTCCCAGGACTCCCGGAATCATCCGTGAAACTGCGTCAATCATGATCATGGCCGGCAGCTCGCCGCCGCTCAGCACATAATCCCCGACTGACCATTCCTCGTCAATCTCGGAATCAATCACCCGCTGGTCGATACCCTCGTACCGGCCGCATACCAGAATAAGGCGCTGCTCACGCGAAAGCTCTATGACTCCCTCCTGATCGAGCCTGCGCCCCTGGGGAGACATGTACAGAACCTTCGCCCTGCCGCCTGCGGACTTTCTCGCCTCTGCAATCGCCTCCCGGAGAGGCCCAACCATCATGAGCATCCCGGGACCGCCGCCGAACGTCCTCCCGTCAACCGTCGCGTATTTGTCATGCGCGTAGTCTCTGGGGGACCAGCACTTGAGCGATACAAGCCCGTTTCTCACGGCCCTTCCGGTAACCCCGCATTCGGTTACGGCCTTGAACATCTCAGGGAAAAGCGTTACCACGCCAAACCAGTTCGCAGCCATACCCTAAAAATCAGGATCCCAGTCGACCGTTATCACCTTTGCTCCGAAATCCACGCCTTTCACAAACTGCCCGTTAATCACGGGGATCAGGCGTTCCTTCTTGCCAAAGGCATCTCTCTCTTCCGCACGCACTATGAGCACGCTGTTTGAGCCGGTATCCATAAGATCGTCAACCACGCCCAGCGCATACCCGGCAGTATTCACGACGGAAAGCCCGATAAGGTCTCTCCAGTAATACTCGCCTTCCTGCAGGGGAGGCAGAACGTCCTCCGTCACAAAAACAGCCTGACCGGTAAGCAGCTTTGCCTGCTCCCTGTCAGATATGCCCTCAATCTTGCAGATATAACCTTCATTGTGGCGCTTCCATTCCGAGAGCTGAATGCTGCGCCATCCTCCGGCCTTTCTGAGCAGCCACGGAGAATAGGTAAAAACGTTTTCGGGATTCTCGGTCTCTGAGATAATCCTGATCCAGCCCCGGACTCCGTAAACGGATCCGAACCTGCCGACTTCCAGATAACCCGACTCAGACATCCCTGACTCCGCCCCGGATTAAGCCTGGGCTGCCTCTTCAGCAGGAGCCTCTGCCTTGGCAGCGTCAGAAGCCTTGAAAAGCTCGACAAGCTTTGCTACGCGGACAGAAAGCTGTGCGCCGACGCTCTTCCAGTACTCAATGCGGGAGAGGTCGAGACGCATGGGAACAGACTCACCGCGTGCCTGAGGCTCATAGAAGCCCAGGATCTCGATGAACCTGCCGTCACGGCTGCGACGGCTGTCAGCTGCAACAATGTGATAATACGGCTTTTTCTTGGCGCCGCCGCGGGAAAGACGAATGATTACCATTACAATCCTCAAAAATTACTAAACAAACTGTACTGAGACAGTCCACCCCTTTTTACAAGTGTGTGGATTTTACACTGATCTGAGATTTTTTCAACTTAAAGTTGCTGATTACAGCCGGCTGGGCAGGCTCAGCAATTAAGGCATGGAACGGACGTTCTGCACAGTTGCTGTCGAAAAGCTGCATGTTCATCCTGTCACGGAAAGGCTAATACTGCAGAATTCACAATTGCCCTGCAGCGCTGTCGGCTTTCTCTGACGCAGCTCCACTGAGGCGCGCGGACTGAAACAGCTGAAGATGAGAGACTGTGCGCAATGCTGATGATGCGCATCAATAAAAAACCCGGCTCTGATGTCCGGGTTTCATACTGGTCCGCAAGCGCAGGAGATCAGCGCCTGACCATCCTGGTGAGGTTCTGGAGAGATCCAAAAAGCGATCTGAACCCGCCGCCGCTCAGCTTCTTGACCATTTTCTGCATCTGCTTGAACTGGGTCATGAGGACATTGACGTCATGTACATCAACTCCGGCGCCCTTCGCGATTCTGACCTTTCTCGGTCCCTTGATGATGTCAGGGTTTGCCCTCTCCTTCGGGGTCATCGAGCAGATCATCGCCTCAATCTTGATGAAGGGCTTGTCATCAATTTTGCTCTTGACCTCGTCAGGCACAGCGGAAAGCCCCGGGATCTTGTCAAGGATGCTGGCAACTCCGCCCATCTTCTTCATCTGCTCGAGCTGGCTCAGGAAGTCGTTCATATCGAAGTCCTTGCCGCTCTTGATCTTCTTGGCGAACTTCTGTGCCTTCTCCTGATCGACCTTCTCCTCAAGATCCTCGATGAGGGAGAGAACGTCGCCCATGCCGAGGATTCTGGAGGCAATGCGGTCCGGATAGAAAGGCTCAAGTGCGTCAAGCTTCTCTCCGATACCGATGAACTTGATCGGCTTTCCGGAGACGGCCCTTACGGAAAGCGCCGCGCCGCCGCGCTCGTCACCGTCCGCCTTGGTAAGGATCACGCCGGTGAGCGGAAGCGCCTCGCTGAAGGCCTTTGCCGTGTTGGCTGCGTCCTGTCCGGTCATCGCGTCAACGACGAACAGCGTCTCGACCGGGCTTACAGCCTCATTGAGCTCCCTGATCTCCTTCATGAGATCCTCGTCGACGTGCAGACGTCCTGCAGTATCGACGATAAGCACGTCATCAAGGTTCTTCTTAGCGTCGGCAAGCGCGCGTCCGGCAATGTCGACCGGCTTCTCATCGGGAGTGCTCTCGATCCACCTGACTCCGACCTCTCCGGCAACAGTCTTCAGCTGGTCGATTGCCGCAGGACGATAGACGTCCGTGCTGACGACAGAGACCTTCTTTTTCTGCTTGTTCTTCAGGAAACCGGCAAGCTTGGCCGCAGTCGTGGTCTTTCCTGCGCCCTGAAGGCCGGCAAGCAGGATTACGGCAGGGGGCGCAGTCCTGAGATCAAGGGTCTCGTTCTTCTCACCCATAACGCTCACAAGCTCGCTGTTGACCAGCTTGATGAACTCCTGGGCAGGACTCAGCGCCTCGCTTACCTCATGTCCGACGGCCTTATCCTTTACGGAATTTATGAAGCTCTTCACTACAGGAAGCGCCACATCGGCCTCGATGAGGGCAATGCGCACCTCATGGAGCGCATCCTTGATATTCTCTTCAGTAAGCTTGTTCTTCCCGAGCATGCTCCGGAAAGTGCCGGTCAGCCGCTGAGTAAGATTGTTAAACATATTCCAGTCTCCCGGATCAGATTAGTCCCGAATCAATCACGCGATTATACGAGAGAAAAAGGCCAAATTCCATGAAGGACGGCTCATAATGCCTACAACGGCATGAACCTCTGCTAAAATTGAGGCATGTTTTCCACACAGGACACCCACAGACCTTAAATGAACGAAACTCCTCTCTCTGTGCACATCATTACCCTGGTCATCCTTCTCCTTCTCTCAGGGTTCTTCTCAGGAAGCGAGACCAGCCTGATGTCAGTCAACAGATTCAGGATCAGGCATCAGGCAAAGAGCGGCAACCTGGCGGCGCAGCGCGTCGAGCGCCTCCTCAGGCACCCGGACAAGCTGCTCACCATGATTCTAATCGGAAACAACCTCGTCAACATCTTCGCCTCCTCGATAGCGACCATCGTCTCCATGCAGCTATTCGGCAGCTTCGCCGTTGCCGTGTCAACCTTCATCATGACGCTTGTCGTGCTCATCTTCGGCGAGATCACACCGAAGAGCATCTCCGCGGCCCACGCCGAGACTGTCGCCAAGATGGTCTCCATGCCCATCGTCTGGCTGATGTTCATCCTGAAGCCCGCGGTAATCATCATGAACTCCATATCCCACCTCATCATGTTCATTCTGAGGATAGATCCGCAGAAAACCGAGGAGGGATGGCTGGGAGCAGACGAGCTGAGGACCGCGCTTCTCGACAAGAACGGGACTGCATCAATCTCCAGGGCAAACAAGGATCTCCTGCTCGGGGTCCTCAACCTCGAGAAAATCCATGTTGACGAGCTGATGGTGCCCAGAAGCGAGATTTACGCGATAAACATAAATGACACCTTTGACGAGGTCCGCGAGCAGGTTTCTGCCTCAGGCTATGACAGCATCCTTCTCTACCGCGACGAGATGGACGACGCCGTGGGGTTCATCAGGACGATTGACGCCATGAAGGTTCTATCGCAGAAAGACCCTGAGAAGGCCGACCTCCTGCGCCTCACACAGGAAATCTACTATATACCTGAGAACATCACCGTCATGAGCCAGCTGCAGAAGTTCAGGCGCCGCCGCGAGAACATCGCCATCGTCATAGACGAGTTCGGCGATATCCAGGGCCTCATCACGCTCAATGACATAGTCTCAGAGATCGTCGGCGAGTCGGCGTCTGACATAAAGAGCGACCGCGACAGGGAGTACAGAAGCCAGGGGAACGGCTGCTACCTCATAAACGGCTCAGCGAACATCAGGGAAATCAACCACGACCTGGGATGGGAGCTCCCGACCGACATCTCAGTTACCCTGAATGGCCTCATCCTCGAGAAAATCTGCGACGAGCCGAGGGCCGGAATGGTTACTGAGATAAACGGGTACAAAATAAGGATAACCAGGACCGGAAAGGCTGTGATCGAGGAGGCTGCGGTCTGCGCCCCCGAGCAGCAGCCGCAGGACTGAGCGAAGGCGCAGGACCCGGCATTCACATGCGGCTGCAGGTCATGCGATTTTCGGTGAGCAGAGCCAAAATTTTACTAATTTTTTAAGGTTTGAATGCAATTTTGATCGTAAAATAGAGCTATTCGGGGACGCCTTCATCGGCGCCGGCGATTTGATACAACAAATACAATAAGTAAGAAGGTAAAATCTATGAAAGTTACCGTATTGGGTGCTGCTGGCGGAATCGGTCAGCCTCTGTCTCTGCTCCTGAAGACTCATCTTCCTGCCGGCTCTCAGCTGGCTCTTTATGATGTCTCACCTGCTACTCCCGGTGTAGCTCTTGATCTGAGCCATATCCCCACTGACGTGGAAGTAACCGGATTCACCGGCAAGGATCCTTCAGAGGCTCTCAAGGGCGCCGATGTGGTTGTCATGCCCGCAGGCGTTGCAAGAAAGCCCGGAATGACCCGTGATGATCTGTTCAACATCAACGCAGGCATTGTCAAGAACCTGGTCCAGGCTATCGCAGAGAATGCCCCCAAGGCCTGCATCGCCATCATCACCAACCCTGTAAACAGCATGGTTCCCATCGCTGCAGAGGTTCTCAAGAAGGCAGGTGTATACGACAAGCGCAAGCTGTTCGGCGTAACCATGCTTGACACTCTCCGTGCAGAGACTTTCATCGCTGAGGCTCTTCACCGTCAGAAAGGTTCCGTAAAGGTTCCTGTAATCGGCGGCCACAGCGGCACCACCATTCTTCCTGTATTCAGCCAGGTTACCGGCAATACCCTTGATGACAAGACCCTTGCCGAGATGACCCAGCACGTACAGAACGCCGGAACCGACGTTGTCAACGCCAAGGCCGGCGCAGGCTCAGCAACCCTCTCCATGGCTGCTGCAGGCAACAGGATGGCTCTTGCCCTGGTTAGCGCTCTGCGCGGCGCTCCCGGAATCGTTGAGCCTGCCTTCGTCGAGAGCGACAGCTCCTACGCTCCGTTCTTCGCACACCAGGTCCGCCTCGGACTCGAGGGAATCGAGGAGATCCTTCCTCTTCCGAAGCTCAACGAGCGCGAGCAGAAGGACTTCGACGACATGCTCCAGACCCTGAATGACAACATCAAGAAGGGCGTTGACTTCGCACAGAAGTAATCATTCCTGAATAAATATACGGGGGCGATCATATGATCGCCCTTTTTGTTTCCGGACCTGCCTGAGCCCCAGCCTGCTGCCATCATTACGGACCTGCTTTGTCATAACGCGCCTGAGGTAGTAGAATGTAGCTCAGTGCAGCGAGCAACCGGAAAGAAAGCCATGTGGACAGTACCCAACATCCTGACCATGATCAGGATCCTGATGATCCCCGTTTTTGTCATTCTGTTCTATGTTCCGGCTGACCACTGGGATTTCGTCTCGGGGAAGCTCAGCTTCCACTGGATAGACTTCACCGCGGCCCTTATCTACGGCATCTCGTGCCTCACGGATCTGGCTGACGGATATATCGCGAGGAAGTACAACCTCTGCTCAAAGTTCGGCGCCTTCCTTGATCCTGTGGCTGACAAGCTGACCGTAACAACAGCGCTGGTCCTCATCGTTGAGCGCTTCTGCAACAGCGATATCCTGCACGGGTATACCTGGATTATCACCATTCCTGCCATCACCATCATCGGCCGCGAGATTGCCATCACTGCCCTCCGTGAGTGGATGGCCGAGATCGGGAAGAGAACTGAGGTTGCCGTAAGCTGGATCGGCAAATGGAAGACCACCTTCCAGATGGTTGCCATTGCAGGCCTTATCTGGGATGTCTGCTGGGACGGCATTCCGGTCATGATCTATGTAATGATTTTCATGCTCTATGTAGCAGTCGTCCTCACCTTCTGGTCAATGTTCAGGTACTTTGCGGCAGCCTCAAGGTATTTCTCCATCGAGTAGCTGAAGAGCTGCTCCGTCAGCTTTCTGACCGTTCTCTTTTCACTCCGGGAACGGTTGTTGCATTGAGCCATACCTATGAAAGCCGAGCAGTTTAATTTCAGGAGAGAAGCCATGCACAGCATATCCGGATGTCTGATCTGTTCATGTTTCCTTGCCCTGTTCTTCTCCTCAGAGGCACTTGCCGGAGGAGGGATGGTTGACGAGAACATGAGAGTCACCAAGGAGAAGGAAACACTCGAGCATGAGCAGGAAATCGTCAGGAAGGCAGAGAGCGAGGCAAACGATGAGCCCTCGGACGAGCCGGAGCTCATACAGCTCTACTCCCAGGATGAGCTCAACGGCCTGATTGAGAAGCATGAGCACCTGAAGCGCGTAAAAGACGATGACTGCCAGTTCGTAAGGGATATCAAGGACAGGGCATCAGTTCTCCGCTACCCTTCATACAGCTATCTCTGGGGAGACATGCTCCTAACTGCAACCTGCGTGAAGCAGGACGTGCCGAACGGCATCCGCTACATGAAGTACTCGGCAGAGGAGGGAATGCCTGACGCCATGCTGAAGCTCGGGATGTTCTACGAGAAGGGCACCTACGTCAACCAGGACAGAAGCCTGGCGAGGCTCTATCTCCGCGAGGCCGCGTCGCTCAAAAACCGCGAGGCAAGGCTGGAGTGGGCAAGGCTCCTCACTGACGGCAGGGGATCTCCCGCCGAGATGGAGCAGGCATACAGCTGGCTGTTCTTCTCCGTATACAACACTGAGGAAAAGAGGAAGGACGCCAGGCAGGTGCTTGAGACGCTGGGATCCATGATGCCGCCTTCTGTAGTGAAGGCCGCAAGGACGCATGAGTACCACTGACCTGTCCACTTCAGCACGGAAATGCCAGGCTGGCCGGAAAGACACGGATCTGTCCGGCCTCATTTCATTCTGAGCCGGGTAATAGGTTACAATTACGCCAAAGACATTCCAAGAGGAAAGAACATGCTCAGCGAACACGATTTTGACGAGATAGACCGTTCGGTAGACTCACTTGAGAACAGAATCAGACAGCTTGAAGCTGAGAACGCAGGGCTTAAGGATCAGATCAGGAGCCTGAAGGACGAGAACGACACCATGAAGGCCCGCTTCAACTACTGGCACGGCCGCCTTGAGACGGTAATCCAGAAGATGAGCATCACCGTCACTTCCGAAAACTGAACACCGGATTCTCTGTCATAAGTGAGGCAAGGGCATCAGTGCTGAGCGCCTCACCCTGCAGTCCTGAGAGGCTGCGGCAGCCTGCCGCAAGGCGGAAAAGCGTATAGTCCCCTCCGCCCATGCATCCTGCGGCGCGGAGGGATGAGGTGCGGACAGCCGCAAAGTCGCCATCCCGGGAGAGTCTTGCCGCTGTCTCCAGATCTCCCTCGTCATTGAGGAGGAAGATGACGCTCACCGCTCCGTTTCCTCATAGCCCAGGGAGTCGTCAGTCTCAAGCTCCTTCTCCGAGACAACGATCCCGGTCTCGTCGGCATATACAAACATGCCGGGGCGGAAAGTAACCCCGCCGAAACGGACATTCTCCATCGTGTCGCCGCCATTGCCCTCGTCGGCGCCCATCGGAACCGATCCAAGGGCCTGAATGCCGACTGACGTCCTTCTGAGCGAGCTGATCTCACGCACTGCGCCGAACACAATCAGGCCTTCCCAGCCGCTGTCATAGGCGGTGCAGGCAATGTCGGCGTCTATTACGGCGCGCCTCACTGAGCCGCCTGCGTCTATTACCAGGACCTTGCCGGTTCCGTCCTCCGACAGTGCGGATCTGATGAGGCCGTTTGACTCATAGCAGCTTACGGTAACTACAGAGCCGCAGAATGAGGATGAGCCGCCGAAGCTTCTGAAGACCGGCTCAACGACCTCAACCTCATCCTCATAGAGATCACAAAGTGCTGAGGTATTGCATTCCATGATTTTCTGAGTTTCTAAACCTTGTACTAAAAACTGCTGTAAATTTTATCAAACATTGCAAATTCAAAAGTCACGTAAATTTAAGCAATTTATGGAACTCATTTGAACCAGTGCAATGCACCAAACTTCAGTTTCACTTCTGGCAGCCTGCAGAATTCTGCAGCTCAGAAAAGAGCAGCTGCATGACAGAGCAGGATGCTGCTTAAAATCCGGATGTTTTCGTGAGAAACAGCGCCGGAACCATTCTTATCTGAGTTTTTCAAAGCTGTGTACTAAAAACTGCCGTAAATTTTATAAAACATTGTTAATTCAACAAGTTATACAAATTTAAGCAAATTTATAGAACT